>DATDMG010000486.1:0-4496 GCA_036518955.1 Kineosporiaceae bacterium
CGAATCGTCACTGTTCGGGAACTCCAACCGCACCGACCCGCCCAGGTTGTCCGACCAGCCCGGCCCCAGCCGGGACACATCAGAACCGGTCGAGGCGGCGACCGCGGAGTTGTAGTACCGGTCCACCGCCAGGTCCAGGCCGGCGACCCCGGCCACGTGCGCGTCGTGGGCGGTGACCAGCAGGTTGCCGTTGCCGACGTTGACCTTCGCCGACAGCCGCTCGTCGAGCTGCTCGCTGGTGTAGGTCCAAAACCGCTGATCCCCCGCATCCGCGGCCGCGCCCGGGGCGTCCGGCTCGGTGTAGGTGACGCTCAGCTTGGGCCACTCGCTGGTGATCGTCGACTCGCTGGAGATGAACGCGATCTGGTTGGTCACCGTCTCGGTGTCCTGCTTGAGAACCATCCCGTTGTTGACCAGCGCCCCGGAGACCCACTGGCTGGCCAGCCCGGTGACATCGAAGCCGCGCCACCCCGAGCTGGTGCCCGTCAGCGGCCGGGTGCCGTAGTCCGGCTCCCCGGTCGGCCAGCCCCCGCCACCGGCCCAGGTCGCCGTCCCCGCCTGCGTCGGCTTGGCCCAGGTCGCGGTCTCATCCCACGCCTTGACCGCCCGCCGCACCGACCAGTTCGCGCTGGTGCCGGTCGTGGTCCGTGTCGAGTCCATGTACAACGACAGCGTCGCCGCGCTCACCGACGCATTCGCCGGCACCCCCGACAGGTCGAAGCGCAGCAGCGAACGCCGCTTCTCCCCCGTCGACATCACCCCCGCCCGCAGCACATCCGCAGTCGCGTCACAATGGCTGGTCGCCGTGTTCGTCGAGGACACCCAGCAGTCCGCGATCTTCTCCTGCAACACCAGCACGCTGGGATCGACCACCACCGGATAGACCCGGGCCGGGTCGGCCAACCAGCCCGCGTCCGGGACCACCAGCAACCGCCACCCTGCCGCGCTCTGCGAAAGCCGATACGCCACCTGCGTCGAGACCGCCTGCTCGGCCGAGGAATCAAGCATGATCCCCGCCGGCACCCGGAACACCGGCGCGCCGCTGCCATCGAGGATGTCCAGCCCGCCCGCCTCGTTCACCACCGGCCGCAGGCCTGGGCTCATCGACAACGCATAGGAGAACGCCACCGCACCCGCCGGCGCCTCATCAAGCCGGATCGACTCCTTCACCCCCGCCGCCGTCGCCCGGTACGTCACCGCCGCCGCAGCAGAAGCATCCGCACCAGCCTCCTCAGCCGACCCGGCCGTGCTCGTGTCCGAGGCGGTCGAGGACCCCGTGGACGTACCCGCGGCAGGACCCGATGACGAAGCCGTGGAAGGCCCCGCTGGCGTGGCCGTGGGGGTGTAGGTGGCCTCGCTGCCCGTCACGTCCGGGGCGCCGCCCAGGCCTGCCATCGCCAACCCCACCCACCGGTCCCCGGCAACCAGCCGCACCGGCCGCGCCGAGGCGTCCCGCGGCAGCTGCACGGTGAAGTCATTGGCCGCGTTGACCACCGCCACCCCCGGCCGGTCCGAGTCGACCAGCCGGTTGTCGATCGGCACCCAGTCCCCATGCGCGTCGCGGTAGTTCACCGCCGCGCCGTAGACCTCCGTACGGAACTCCCCGTCAGGCAGCAGCCACGTGTTCGACCGCGCCGTCGCCCTGCCCGGCACCAACACCGGACCGGCCACCTGCCGCGGCGCGAACTCCCGCACCGGCCCCGCCCACAGCGCGGCGGCATCCCGCGACGCCCCCGCAGCCGCCGCCGTCCGCAGCGGCGCCGTTCTCGCTGCGGACGACGACGCCGCCGGCTCGGGCCCGGCCGTGGCCGGGGCCGCGGCCAGACCCGCGCTCACCAGCGCCAACCCGGTCACAGTCGCAGTCAACACCCACGACCGGCGGCCGACAACGCGTGCACGCACCCCACAGCGAACGGACATGATGGCCTCCCCCGTATCGCACCCGTCGCGGACCATCCGCGTGGGCCATCACCCGTCGCCACCACGACTTGATTGACCAAGTCACCAGTGACGGCTAGGAGAAACACCCTGCACCCGCACAAAACGGACGTCCATAGCCCCACCAGCCCATCCCTCCCGGGACCAAAGACCCTTGCCTACGGCGGGCTCAGCTCGACTGGCCGCCACGTCACCTCGATGAACATGGTCGACGGCCGCGGGGTGGGCTTGCGCCGAGCTGCCTCTGCACTGCTGGCGTCGATCAACCAGGCCAGCGGCCTCAGCTGCACGCACACGCCGACCTCACGATGCGCTCATACTCGGCGAGCAGGTCGATCATCGAGTCCAGGACGATGATCCCCTACACCGACCGCGCCCGCTGAGTAGGATCGCCGCTCGGCACCCCGTCGGCCACACGACGGCGAATGGTTACGGGCCGAGCCCACGCGCGTCCACTCAGGCGTCGTTTCGACCCTGAGGGCCGGCCGGAGGAAGGGCCACGAACGGGTTCGGCCGGCGCGCCCGGAATCGCTATCGTGACCAGATGGACTTGCGCGCCCTCCCCGTGCTGTACGCCCGTGACGTTCAGCTCCTCGCGGCGTTCTACGGCTGCCTAGGATTCACCGTTCAGTCCGAGTTCCCGGGTGCTGACGGGCAGATCGGCTTCGTCGGACTTCGACGCGGCAGCACCGAACTGGCCGTCACCAGTAAACAATCACCCGAGGTCCTCGCTGGCGTACCAGCCGGTCCCGGGCCCCGGCACGAGCTATTCGTTTATGTGGAAAATCTGGACGCCTCAATCGCAGACGTCGAGCACGCCGGCGGGCAGATCCTACGGGCGCCGGCCCAGATGCCCTGGGGAGAAACCCTTGCCTACCTGCAGGACCCCGAGGGCAATCTCGTCACGTTGGCGCAGGCAACCTAGAGCCCGGACCACCGCACCGTCGGCATCCCGTAGGCCGATCCGCTTGCGGCACCCTGTCGTAACTTTCGCTGCACCTCCCCCCACAGGGGGCTTGGCGCAGGGCCAGCTGAACTTCTTCTTCTTTCCCGTGCGGGGTTGACCTGCGGAAACGCGGCTCACCGGGGGCGTCGAGGCGCCCCGGGCGGGGCGCCCGTGGGCGGTGATTGGTGCGAGCCGTGAGGCAGCGTCGTCGCCATGAACAACTCAGAACCGATGCAGGCGCTTGCGACACGGATGAGCCCGCGGCTGAGTCCGCGGCTGGCGACAGCCCTGTCCGGGGCCGCGAATCTCGCCAACGCCTCGATGATGCTCGCCCGCCACGACGTCCCGGTCTTTCCATGCGCGCCCGGCGGGAAGCAGCCGCTGACGACCCATGGCTTCCACGACGCCACGACCGATGTCACCGCCGTTCGCGAGTGGTGGCGGCGTTGGCCCGACGCCAACCTCGGCGTCCCGACTGGGGCACCCTGGGGGGTGGATGTCGTCGACGTCGACGTCCACACCACAGGGAGCGGGTTCGCCGCGTTCGAGCGGGCCCGGGCGGCGGGTCTCGCCGATGGCTGGGCCTGGCTGGTCCGGACGCCGTCGGGCGGCGTCCATGCCTACTTCGTCCGGCGGAGTGGCGGCGAGCAGCGGTCGTGGCAGGCACCGACGCAGCACATCGACTTCCGCGGTGATGGCGGATACATCATCGCTCCACCCTCCCGAGTTACCCTGGTCAACGGAAGAACCGGCGCGTACGAGCTGATCGCCATCGGCCAACACCAAGCCGGACCTGTTGACTCCCGTCGGCTGCGCGCGTTCCTCGAACCTCCTCGGCCAGCCGGACCACCGGCAGGAATGCCGGCCGTGGGCGCGCGACCGGACAAGCTCGCCGCCTGGGTGGCGTCCCGGCCCGAAGGGGCACGCAATCACGGGCTGTTCTGGGCGGCCTGCCGCATGGTCGAAGACGGCCACCCGTTCGACTCGACCGCCTCCGTGCTCGGTGAGGCAGCCCAGGCGGCGGGTCTGCCCGAGCGTGAGGCCACGACGACCATTCGATCGGCGTACCGGATCGCGTCCCGTCTCGGGGCACCACCGGCCCCTCCACGAGCGGTTGAGGCGGTGTCGCTGTGAACAACAACGAGTTCTACGACCGGCGCGACGACCGGGCGCTGACGTCCGAGCAGAACCCGCCTCAGCCGCCTCCGGAGGAGTCCGTCGCCGCCCTCGCGGTCCACCGTGACCCATCGATCCCAGACGCTGCTCCGAGAAGTGAGCCGAAGGCTGTGCGCGGCGTCGCGTGGGTCCGACCCAGCGAACTGCCCACGATGGTCGGCACAAAGTGGGCTGGCCGCGGCATCGACCTGCAGTCGGACCTGGTGCGCCGGGCTCGACGCGTCCCGATCACCGCGGCCAGGGCCGGTCGTCGGACCAGCCGGTCCGCCATCGCCCGTCCGGAGTCTGCGTCCCCGACGGCCACCGCGAGCGAGGAGCTGGGGCTATGACCGCCGCTGCCGACGTACCGTCGGACTTCAGGACCGCCGAGGGTCTCCGGCTGATGCTGGTGCGGCTCCGCTACGCCTCTGACGGATGGAGCCACGACCCGGAGGCG
>DATDMG010000487.1:0-20042 GCA_036518955.1 Kineosporiaceae bacterium
GTCGCGCAGCCCGCCGCGCTCACGGGTCACAGTCCTCGGCCGCGCGACGGGCGAAGAGTTCCTCGGCGGCCTTGCCCAGCGGCGTCCCCTCCACCGGGCGCCCGTCGACCTCGCTCACGTGCTGGACGTCCCGGGTCGAGCTGGTCAGCAGCACCTCCGGGGCACCGGCGAGGTCGGCCGGGTGCACCGCGTCCTCGATCACCGGCAGCCCCTCGTCGGCGGCCCACTCCAGGAGCAGCTCGCGGGTGATCCCGGCGAGGCAGCCGGAACTGAGCGGCGGCGTCACCAGCTCGCCGTCCCGCTCCACGACGACGTTCGACCCGGTCCCCTCGCACAGCTCCCCGCGGGTGTTGGCGAGCAGCGCCTCGTGCCCGCCACGCCGGCGGGCGGCCGCGAGGGCGACCACGTTCTCCACGTACGAGGTGGACTTCACGCCGGCGATCGGGGACCGCTCGTTCCGCGACCAGTCGACGCTCACCGCCCGGATCACGGCAGGCCACGGTGCCGCCGCCGCAACGGCCACGATCAGGGTCGGTCGGACAGCGCCCCGGTCCGAACCGAGCGGGCCCGGACCGCCGGTGACGGTGATCCGCAGGCGACCCAGCGGCACCTGCCCGGCCTCCGCCAGCAGGTCGGCGACGGCCGCCCGGACCTCGGCGTCCGGCGGGCACGGCAGCTCCAGCACCTCGGCCGAGCGGACCAGCCTCCGCAGGTGACGGGTCAGCGCGAACGGGACGCCGTCGACCACCTTGCACGTCTCGAACACGCCGTCACCCACCGTGACCCCGTGGTCGGTGGCCGCGATCCACGCGTGCGGTGCCGGGACGACCCTGCCGTCCACCCACACCATGGTCTGGCCCGCGGCCATCCTGCCTCCCGAGGAGTTGCCGACCTCGCGTCCGAGTCTGCCCCGGTGGGAGCGGTTCGCGCGCCGGCCCCGCCGAACAGACCGCCGAACAGCAGGATCAGCAGGCGACACCTCGACCGCCCCGCGTCAAGGATGGTCCCGATCGGCGTCCTCCTGCTCACCGTCCCCGTGGTCGTCCGAGGCCTGTTCCCAGCCGACGTTGGCGACGATCGCCGCGACGGGCGCGATCAGGGTGGCCAGCACCATCACGATCGCGACCGGGAACGGCGAATGCGGCCGGACCGCCAGCCAACTGACGACGACCAGAGCCAGGCAGCAGCCCATCATGATCGCGTACGCCCGTAACCGGACCCTGGGGGACTGGCTGGAGGGCACCCTCACCCGGACGTCCCGCAGCGGTGGCACCGGCCGGTACGGCGGGATGTCAGGCCCTGGCTGGAACCGGGGACCCTGCCGGATCCGCCCCAGCACCCAGACCGCATCGACCGCGGCGACCAGGGCCACGGCGGCGAAGAGCACCGTCATCGCCAGCGATCCTCGCGCCAGCGACGTCCAGGCGGCCGACACGGCCACCACCAGCCCGAACCCGGCCAGCGCCAGGCGCGACCGCAGCGGGCTCCGTGCGTGGACCGGTTCGTCTCCGCTGCGCATGCGCCTGCCTCCGACTTGATGATCCGGACGGGAGTTCCCCGACAGGGGATTACCCCGACAGGGGGCATGTCACCGAGAGTGCCGCGGGCCCGTGCCCAGCAGGACGCGGCGGTCAGCGGATCCGTACCGACGTGACCCCCGCCAGGCTGGGGACCAGCACCCGGTCGCCGACCAGAGTCGGGGAGGCGAACCGGTTCGCGGACCCGACCCGGGCGCTCGCCAGCTCGGCCCCGGTGTCCTCGGCCAGGGCGTGCAGGGTGCCCGCGGCGGGGGCGAGCGTGAACACCGTGCCGCCGCCGAGGACCGGGGACCCGTTGACCGGCCGCGGCGCCCGCCAGCCCGCCGTCAGGCTGCGCGCACCCACGTCGACCCGCAGCACGCCGTCCGTGCACGGCAGGAACGCGGCCTGCCGTCCGGCGTCCCAGGCGCCGCCCCCGAACCCGCGGCAACCGTGCACCTGCGCGACCTGGCCGCCGATCCCGCCGAGCCTGGTGGCGTCCAGGAGGTAGACGTCGGCGGTCTTGCCCGAGATCAGCACCCGGTTGCGGTCCAGCAGCAACGGGCCGGAGGACCCCAGGTCGGCGTCCTCGGCGTTCTCGCTGCCCCAGGTGGACGGCGCGAAGAAGTCCAGCCGCCGGCCCAGGTCGGGCGCCAGGCGCAGGACCGAGTCGCTGCCGTCGTAGGGGTCCCCGGTGCGCTCGCCGTTGCCGACGGCGACCCAGACGTCCCCGACCGCGTCGACGGCGACCCCGGACGGCGCCCAGATGCCGCCCTCGCGACTGGTCGGCACCTCGTAGTGGGTGGTCGGGCCGTCACCGGTCACCGGCGTCGCGGTCAGGTATCCCACGTAGTTGCCGCAGTCGCCGTCCAGGCCGCCGAACGGCACGTAGACCCGGCCGTTCGCCACCGCCAGTGCACCGCGCTGCTGCTGCGCGGTCCGGTCCCGGTTCGTCACGTCGAGCGAGGTGCGGCGACGGACCGCCCCGGTGGCGGCGTCCAGGGCGACCAGGTCGTGCCGCGCGCCCGTGGTCTCGGCGACCACGAACACCTGGCCGGACGCCGCGTCGACAGCGGGGGTTCCGGTGATCCCCAACGGGTCGATGTTGCCGCAGGGCAGGTCGTGCCGGGGCACCGGGGTGCCCAGCGAGGCGTGCCAGCGGACCACCCCTGTGGCCAGGTCGAGGGCGTACACGCTGTCCTGCTCGGTGGCGGCGACGACCGTCCCGCCCAGGACGAGCGGCTGACCGTAGACGGCGCCGTCCAGGGTCGCGTTCCACTCGACGGCCAGGGTGTGCGTGGCCGGCACCCCTGCCGCGGCTCCGGCGCGATCGAGGGTGCCGTGGTAGGTGGGCCAACCGGGCGCGGCGCCCGTCGAGGATGCGGGCCGGAGCGACGACCCGGTCGACGGCGACGACCCGGTCGACGAGAGGCCGCCCGAGCGACCCTCGGCCGAACCCACCCAGGTCGCAGCGGTCGAGGTCGGGGCTCGGACGTCGCCACCGCACCCCGCGAGCGCCAGGCTCGCCGCGAGCGCCCCGAGAGTGCATGCCTGCCAACGCATGGTTCGCACCGTACGCCGGGGCGGATCGGCGGTCGACCAACGCGGCAGGCCGGGCCGGCCGACCTCGCGGTGCGCCCGCCCCGGGTGCCACGGGTACCGGCCGGACGGCGGGGACCGCGCCCCGCCGTGACCGGGCCGAATCCCGATGCTCGCCGATTCGTGACCCACGGCTCCGAAAGGTCACGCGACCGCCCACCATTCGGTCACGTCTCGATCACCACGTCTTCCGTTGCCGCAGGTCCCCTGCGTTTCATGAACTCCGTCGAGGACATCTCTCGGGGAGGACGTCGATGTCCGTACGGACGAGGATCCCGGTCACACTGATCACCCTGTTGGCCGCCGGCCTGCTCGTCGGCGGTTGCGGGAGCTCCGGACCCGGCGGCGGGGTAGCCACCGGCGGCAGCGGATGGCACGGCTCCGGGTCCCCGGGCGGCGGGTCCCCGGGCGGCGGGTCGGTCGCGGTGCGGGCGCCGGCCGGGTACGCCTCGGCGCACCCGGCCCGCTCGGACGGCGGGCCGGACCGTCCGCCGGCCGAGGCCGACCCTGCCCGTACCCCGGACTCGACCTTCGCCATGGACGTCGACAGCGCCTCGTACGGCTACGCCCGCCGCCAGCTGGAGCAGGGGCTGCGCCCGGCCCCGGACACGGTCCGGCCGGAGGAGTTCGTCAACGCGTTCCGGCAGGACTACCCGCAGCCGTCCGGTGACGGCTTCACGCTCACCCAGGACGGCGCCCGGCTCCCTCCGGAGCACCACGGTTCGCCGGAGGGCGACATCCGGCTGCTCCGGATCGGCCTGCAGACCCGGGACGACGGGCCCGACCGCCCGGACGCCGCACTCACGTTCGTGATCGACGTCTCCGGCTCGATGGGCGATCCGGGCAAGCTCGACATGGTGAAGCGGGCCCTGCAGTCGTTCCTCGATCAGGTGCGGCCCACCGACTCGGTGGCCATCGTCACCTTCGACGACCAGGCGCACGTGGTGCGGGCGATGACGCCCGTCCGCGAGCGCGCCGACCTGCGCGCCGCCGTCGACCGGCTCGAGGCGGGCGGCGACACCAACCTGGAGGCCGGGCTCGTCCAGGGCTACCGGGTGGCGCGCCAGGGGTTCCGCCAGGGTATGACCAACCGGGTCGTCCTGCTCTCCGACGGGCTGGCGAACACCGGCGACACCGAGGCGGCCCCGATCCTGGACCGGGTCCGCGACGAGGCCGCGAAGCAGATCACGTTGCTCGGCGTCGGCGTGGGGAACGACTACGGCGACCGCCTGATGGAGCAGCTCGCCGACCACGGCGACGGCTTCGTGGTCTACGTGAGCGACGAGGGAGCCGCCCGGCGGACCTTCGTCCAGACCCTGCCGGCCGCCCGCTCGGTGCGCGCCCTGGACGCCAAGGTGCAGGTGACGTTCGACCCGCGGACCGTCGCCGGCTACCGGCTGATCGGGTACGACGACCGGGCGCTGGCGTCCACCGACTTCCGCGACGACCGGGTGGACGGCGGCGAGGTCGCCGCCGGGCACAGCGTCACCGCGCTGTACACGGTGCGGCTCCGGGACGGCGCCCGCGGACAGGTCGCCCACACCCAGCTGCGGTGGCAGGACCCGCACACCCGTGCGGCCGTGGAGACCGGCGCAGAGGTCACCGTCGCCGACCTCGACCGGCGCCTGGACCAGGCGGGCGCGCGCCTGCAGGTGTGCTACGCCGCAGCCTACCTCGCCGAGCGGTTGCGGCAGAGCCGGCACGGCTCGGAGGTGTCCGCCACCTACCTCGCCCGGATCGCGGACGCCGCCGCCAGCACGACCGAGGACGACGCGGTGCGTGAGCTGGCCCGGATGATCCGGAACGTCCCGGGCTGACCGGAACAGCACGACGACGCCCGTCCCCGGGGCCCGGCGATCCGACGGCCGGGCCCACGGCGATCCGACGGCCGGGTCGCCGGCCGCCCGGCTACGGGTCGTGGTCGACGACGAGGGACCGGTCCGGCGACGGCCGGGCGACCGCTGCCATCGCGGCGCGCTCGCCAGCTGCCGGAGCCGGCTGCGGCCGCTCCCGCGGCGCCACCCGCGCCACCAGGCGCCGCAGCGGCGAGGTGATCCGGGCGAGGAGCCCCGGCGCCAGCAGGGCGCAGCCGATGATCGTCGCACAGATGGCCAGGCGCAGCACGGCCAGGGTGGTCGGTCCGAGCGGCAGGTAGCGGCTGGCGAACAGTGCCCCGCAGACGGCCCAGGTCCAGACCGGGACGCGGCGACCGGGCCGGACCTGCAGGTCCCAGATCAGGGTCCCGACCAGGACGCTGGCCGTGTAGTAGCTGTAGACCTGCGGGTCGAGGGCGATCCGCGTCGCCGCGGCGATCATGACGGCTGCCCGCCATCGCCCGCGCCGGACGGCGAGCACGCCCAGCAGCAGGCCGATCGCCAGCTGGGCGGGCCGGTCCCACCACGGGGTGGCGTCAGTGACCCCGAGCAGGCGCAGCGAGGACGACGCCGCGTTGGGGATCCGGAACGCCGCCGCCCGCAGGGTGCCGCGGTCGGCGAGCAGGAACGGCAGCGCGGCCGCCACCACCGGCACCACGGCCCGGGTCAGCGCCGGACGCCGGGAACCGGCGGGCAGGCCGCCGATCACCGGGAGGAACGCCAGTGCCCACGGCTTGGACAGGGTCGCCATGGCGAGCAGCCAGCCCGCCGCGCCGGGCCGGCCGCGGGTGACCGCGTGCACGGCGGCAGCCGTGCACGTCAGGGCGAGGACGTCGTCCAGGTGTCCGAACCCCACCGCGAGGTCCGCCCAGGCGGGGAAGAACGCCAGGGCCGCCAGCAGGAAGCGGACCCGCAGCCGGGACCGGTCGGCGGACCGGCCCGACCCCGCCGCGGGCGCCCCGCGCTCCACCAGCACGAGCACGGCCAGCCCGGCGCAGGCCATTCCCAGCCGGGCCAGGTCGAACCCGTCCGCGCGCCGGAGGAGGACGGCGGGAGCCGCCGCCACCAGGGACAGCGGGCCGATCTGCACGTCCGGGTGCCAGGCGTAGACGTGCAGGCCGCACGGCTGGATCCCGCGCGGGTACTGCAGGCAGAACAAGGATCGCGCACCGGTCGCCACGAAGTGCCACGACTGCCCGCCGTGCCGGGCGAAGACCGCGACGCACGCTCCCAGCCACACCGCCGCCACCGCCACGTGCGCCTGGCGCCGAACCGGCGCGGCCACCCTGCTGAGCCACCCGACGGACGACCTCCCCGCTCCGACCCCCTGCACGCGGGTGAAGCTACGCCACTCGACCCGAGCACCGCGCCCTGGCCCGGACATTTGCGCCCGCTCGCAAGCCTGGTTAGCGTCGGGGGCCGGGTGGAGGACGGGTGGCTGGCGGCCCGGTGGCGGCGGTCGAGGTGAGGGCAGTGGACGGACGATCGACCGCGACGGGTGCCGACGCGGCCGGAGGGCGACCGTGCCTGGTGGCCGTCTCCGGCAGCCTGGCCCGCCACGACGCACGCGTGCTCAAGGCGGCCGGCACCGCGGCGGCCGCCGGGTACCGGGTGGTGGTCGTGGCACCGTCGCCGTCCGGCCGGCTGGAGGAGGAGGACCGCGGCGGGTGGACCCTGCTCGAGGTTCCGGTCGCAGATCGGGCCCGGCAGGCCGCCACCAGGGCGCGCACCCTCGGCCGGCTCGGGTACCGGGACGCCGAGCAGGCGCGGTCCGCGCGCGCGGCGCTGGAGGCGGCGGTGGCCCGGGCCACCGCCCGCCCGCTCCACGTACGGCTGCTGCGCGCGCGGGGGTGGCTGGTCACCCGGCGGACCGTGGTGATGCGGTACCGGCAGACCCGGCGGCTCTGGGCCGAACCGTGGGCGCGGCCGGTGGTCCGCCAGGCGCTGCGGTTGCCGTCCGTCCGTGACTGGCGGCGACTGGTCCCGGAGTCGCTCGACCTGGACGAGGCCTTCGCCCCGGTGATCGAGGCCCTCGATCCGGACCTGCTGCACTCCCACGACGTCCAGACCGTCAACGTCGTCGCCGGGATCGCCGCCCGGGCCGCCGCGCGCGGCCGGACCGTGCGCTGGATCTATGACGCCCACGAACACGTCCCCGGGCTGACCACGTACTCTCCCGACCGACTCGCCGGGTTGATCGAGCTGGAGACGGCGTTCATCCGGCAGGCGGACGGCGTGCTGACGGTCTGCGAGCCGATCGCCGACGACCTGTGCCACCGCTTCGGGCTGGCGCGCCGTCCCACCGTGGTGCTGAACGCCCCGCGGTTGCCCGACCCGGGCTCGCCGACGCCGGTCGGCGGGCGGAGTCTGCACGTGGACGCCGGGCTGGCGCCGGACGTCCCGGTCGTCGTCTACAGCGGCAAGCTCGACCGCGACCGTGGGATCGACGACCTGGTCGGCGCGTTGGCGCTGCTGCCACCCCCGGTGAGCGTCGTCCTGATCACCGACCGTAGCGGATCATACCTGAACGCCGTCCGTGCCCGGGCGGCCGCCAGCGGCTGCGCGGACCGGCTGCGGACCGTCGGATACGTGCCGCCGGCCGACCTGGTGGGGTACCTGTCCGAGGCCGCGGTCGGGTTCGCCGGGTTCAGTCGGATCGGCAACCACGAGGTGGCTCTGCCGAACAAGTTCTTCGACTACCTGCACGCGGGGGTTCCGATGGTGGTCAGCGACCTGCGGCTGCTCGGGCCGTTGGTGCGCGAGCTCAGGGTGGGGCAGGTGTACCCGTTCGGGGACGCGCGGGCGCTCGCCTCGGTGATCGCGCTCGTGCTGCGGGAGCGGTCCCGGTTCCTGCCGGCCCTGCGGGATCCGCAGCTCCGGCGCACCTACTCCTGGCAGGCCCAGGAGCCGGCGCTGCTGGACCTGTACCGGCAGGTGCTCGCCGCACCGGCCGCCTCGTCGGTGGGGAACGCCCGGTGAGCGACGGGCCGCGGGTGGCGATCGTGGTCGCCAACCCGGGGGTCATCGACACCCGGGTGGTGAAGTGCGTCACGACGCTGTCCGAGGCCGGCTACCGCACCCGCGTGCTGTGCCACTCCCCCGACGGCCGGGAGCACCGGTTCGAACGGCACGGCACGGACTTCGTGCAGGTTCCGGTCCCGGCCGCCGCCGCGGGCCGGCTGCCCCCGCCGGTCGCCCGGGCGACCGCCCGGGCCGGGCGGGTGTCCCGGCGCTGGCTCGACCAGGTCCTCGACCGGATCCTGCCCGGACCCACCGGCAGCGGCCGGGGCGGCCCGGTGCGACGCGGAGAGCTCTGGGTGTACCGCACCTGGCCGGCCCTGGCGCCCTGGCGGTCGGTGTGCCGGACGTCCGTCGCGATCGCCCCGGCGCTGACCGCGGAGCTGGACGCCTTCGACCCGGACGTCGTCTTCCAGCACGACGTGCACGAACTGAACGTGACGGGCTCCTGGGTGGCCGGACGGCGGGGCGCCGGACGACCGGTCGGGTTCCTCTACGACGCCCGCGAGTACGTGATCGGCCAGCCCGTCCCGCCCGCCCGCCAGGTCGCGGCCTACGCGGCGATGGAGCGCGAGTTCATCGGCCTCGCCGACCGGGTGCTGACCGTCAGCGAACCCATCGCCGACCAGCTGGTCCGGGACCACCGGCTCGCCCGCCGTCCGGACGTGGTCGTGAACGCCACCTGGACGGCGGGCGACCCGCACAGCGGCGCCGCACCGGGCGGCGCCACCGCCCGCGGGGTGACCGGGCTGCCGCCGGACGTCCCGCTGCTGGTCTACGCCGGTGGGCTGGCGCCCGCCCGCGGGGTGCACACGGTCGTGGCGGCGCTCCCGAGGCTTCCCGGCGTCCACCTCGCGGTGGTGTCCCGGGCCGAGTCCAGCTACACCCGCGCGCTCCGCCGGCTCGCCCGCGCGCGGGGGGTGGAGAGCCGGCTGCACGTCGTGCCGTTCGTCGAGCCGCACCAGGTGGTCGCCTACCTCGCCGACTGCGACCTGGGGATCTCCCCGCTGCTGCACGCCCCGAACCACGACTGGGCCCTGACCAACAAGTTCTTCGAGTACCTCCAGGCCGGTCTGCCCGTCGTCACCAGCGACACCCTGGTGCAGCGCGAACTCGTGCTGGCCACCGGTGTGGGTACGGTGTTCCGGGCCGGCGACGCCGCCGACTGCGCGCGCGCCGTCCGGGCCGCCCTGGACGATCTGCCGGCGCTGCGCACCGTCGTCCGCGACCCGCTGCTGCACGAGCGGATGTCCTGGCCACAGGCCGCACGAGCCCTCCTGGACGCCGTGGAGACGCTGTCCGCCGCCACGCACCGGCCGTGACCAGTCGCCCAGCCCCTCACCTGGTCCACGGCCGAGCGGCGGCCGCCCGTCGCCGCGCCAGGGCGCGCACGGCCAGCAGGGCCGCGGTGTAGGCGGCGACCACCGGGACGACGGCGAGGTAGCAGCCGGCCGTCAGCGGGCCCAGGCCCAGCACGGTCGCGACCGGCGACAGGGGCAGCAGCAGTCCGGCCGCGACCAGGAACCCGACCGCGACCCGGACCGGCCAGCCGGCCCGGTCCCGCTCCCGGGGTCCCGCCGTCCAGCCCCGCAGCACGTGCACGGTCGCCGCTTGGGTGAGCAGGTTCTCGGTGAACCACCCGCCGCGGAGGAAGGACACTCCGCCCGGCCCCGCGCCGGAGCCGGTCCGGTGAGCCAGGTGGGCCAGGACGGCGAGGGTGACCAGGTCGGCCACCGCGTTGATCAGGCCCACCAGCACCGCCTCCCTGCCGAGGCGTCGACCGTCCAGCGACGCCACCCGGCCGCCGCCGCACCGGAGCGCCGGACGGTCGAAGGCCACGGTCAGCTGGGCGGCGTCGAAGCAGACGTTCTGCACCAGCACCTGGGCCGGCAGCATGGGGAGGAACGGCAGCACCGCCCCCGACACGATCATCGCGATCACGTTGCCCACGCTGCACGCCACGGTGATCCGCAGATAGGTGTTGATGTTCAGCACGGCCCGCCGGCCGGCCGCGACGGCGTGACTCACGGCCGCGATGCCCCGGCCGCCCAGCAGGACGTCGGCGTCGACGCGCGCGGCCTCGACCGCCCCCCGAGGGCAGACGCCGACGTCCGCGGCCCGGAGCGCGGCGGCGTCGTTGGCGCCGTCCCCGAGGTAGGCCACGGTGTGCCCGGCGGCGCGCAGGGCCCGCACGATGCGGGCCTTGTGCACCGGAGTGCACTCCGCGAAGACGGTGGCCGCCCCGGCGAGCCGGGCCAGCCCCGCATCGTCGAGCCCGTCCACCTCATGACCGACGACCACCCGACCCGCCCGGACGCCCCGGTCGGCGCAGGCGTGCACCGCCGTGCGCGCCTGATCGCCGGTGATCACCTTCAGCTCGATGCCCTGCTCCCGCAACTCGGCCAGAGCCGCTTCGGCCGTCGGGTCCGGCTCCTCGCGCAGTCCCACGAACCCGAGCAGCATCAGGTCGTCCTCGCGCACCCCCGCGTCGCCGGGTCGCGCCGCCCGGGCGCCGACCTCGGCGAGGCCGACGGCGACCACACGCAGCCCGTCCGTGGTGAGCCGATCCGCTACCGCGGCCGCGGCGGCCCGGCCGGCGCCGTCCAGCAGACGCTCGCCGGCGCCGTCCTGCACTCGGGTGCAGCGGTCCAGCACCTCCCGCACCGCGCCCTTGAGGATCAGGACCCGGCGGCCGGGACGGCGCGGGTCCCCGACCACCACGCTGGCGCACCGGCGCACCGGGTCGAACGGGAACACCAACTCCCCCAGCCAGTCCCCGAGCTCCGGATCGCCGTTGCCCGCGCCCACCGCGGAGCCGCCGCCACGACTCCCGGCCGCCTCCAGGAGGGCCTGGTCGATCCCGTCCAGCACCGGCGGGTCTCCGAGGTGCGTGCTCACCGCACTGCTCAGGGCGGCCCAGACGACCGCCTGCCGGTCGGGCCGGCCGGACGGGTCGACGGCCGCCGCGACGGTCAACCGATCCCGGGTGAGCGTCCCGGTCTTGTCCAGGCAGACGACGTCGACGGCGCCGAGGTCGTGCACCGCCGACAGCCGTCTGACGATCACCATCCGGCGGCGCAACCCGCCCCGAGCCCCGGCGAGCGCGGCGCTCACCACGACCGGGAGCATCTCCGGGGTGAGCCCGACGGCGACCGCCACGCAGAACGGGAACACCGTCCACGGATCCCGGCCGGCCAGCGCAAGCACGATCACCGCCCCGGTCAGGGCGATCAGCGTGAGCCGGATCAGCAGGACGGCCACCGCCCGCGTCGTCCGGTCGACGGCCGTCGCCCGGCGTGCGGTCCGGCCGGTCCGGCAGGCGATACCGAGGAAGGTGTCGGAACCGGTGGCCAGCACCAGCGCCGTCGCCGACCCGGCCGTCACGCTGCTGCCCCGGAAGCACAGCCGAGGATCGGCCAGCACCGACCGGCCCACCCCGGCCGGCCGGCGTGCCGGCGCGGGCTGCGCCGCCTTGGCCACCGGATGCGACTCCCCGGTCAGCCCGGCCTGGGTGACCATCAGGCCCGCCGAGCGCACCAGCAGGACGTCGGCGGGCACCAGGTCACCCGTCACGAGCCGGACCATGTCCCCGGGCACCAGGTCCTCCGCCGGAACCTCGCGGGCCCGTGGGGTCCGGCCCGAACCACCGCGCCGCAGCACGGTCGCGGTCCCGCCGGAGAACTCCCGCGTCGCCCGGCTCGCCCGGTCGATCCGGCGTTGATCGGCCCATCGGAGCAGGCAGCTCAGGACCACCAGCACGGCCAGGCTCCCGGCGGTGAGATCCGCGTCGATCGCCAGCGCCACCGCGGCCAGTGCGGCGAGGATCACCGTGTAACGGTCCCGGGCGGCGCCCCACCACCCGGGCCACCACCCCCCGCCGAGGCCGGCGGCGGGCAGGCTGTTGGGGCCGAACAGCACCAGGCGGCGCTCCGCCTCCACCTCCGGCAGGCCCTTCAGGCTGGCGCCGAGGCGGCGGAGGACCTGCAGGTCGGTCAGGTGCGCGGCGTCCCGGACCCCGACGAAGGCCGGCCCGTGGCCGCCCGGAACACCGCGCCCGCCCCGGACACCCCGGCCGGTGCGGCGCTCCACCATCCCGGGGCCGCCAGGGCCGGCACCGACGCGAGCCAGCGATGCACGGGGCATCCGCTCAGACCGCCCGACCACGAGCCCGCGCCCCGTGGTCGGGCCGAGCGGACGCCCCGGACTCACCGGACAGCATCAACCGGACCACCGCGACCAGCCCGTCGTCGTCCACCAGGTACAGCTGCCGGCGACCCTCACGGCGGGACCGGACCAGCCCCGCCAGCTTGAGCTTGGCCAGGTGCTGGCTGACGGCCGGCAGGGCACCGTCCACCCGCTCGGCGAGCGTGGTCACGTCGCACTCGCCCTGCGCCAGTACCCAGACGATGTGCAGCCGCATCGGCGCGGCGAGCAGCCCGAAGGCACCGGCCGCCTGCTCCAGCGCTTCCGGCGGAGGATCACCCCGTCCCGCCCTCCCGGCCATCTGGTCCTCCCAGGGTGACGCCGGCCAGACGCCGGTCGGCACAGCTTACGGAGCCGGCCGGCCGGGCGACGAACGCGGACCCATCGACCCGGGGTCGGCGACCGGGTCACGACCCGCGACCGAGGCTGCTGCTCGACGTCCTCGAACGAGGAGTTCCGTGCCGGCCTCCGGGGCCCTCGACCCCGGAGCCGGTGTGAATTCTGGGGCCCGGGGCGAGCAGAGAGACTGGTGTGACAACGGAAGGACAGTGATTCACCAAGGAGCACGAGAAAAAGAATGCCTGAGGCGCGCGTCGGAATCCGACGAACCCAATATCGACGTATTGCATGTAGACAACTGAGTCAGACCCGTGCCGCACCGCATCGCCGGCCCGCATGGGCCGGGCAATCTTCGAGACCTCCTCGACCTCCATGCCCTCCTCGACGGCTATTTCCCAGCAGCAGTCTGCGACGTCCGCCTGGAGCTTCGCAGGCAAACCGGACATATCACCCCTTGTTACCGAGTCTCTACGGTACGTGCCCGCCCAGGCTGAAGGCGCCCATCTGCGGTGCCGATGGCATGGGAAGCTGCACTGAGGGATCAGTCGGATCTCCAAGATCACATGTCAAATAAATCTTCGCCTCGATTTTGATGCAGCCCTTTACATCACTTTCACACACCTCTAGGTTGGCACCATTCGCAGCTCGGGGGAATGCCCGTGACCCGACCGACGGGGCACGGCGTGAGCAGCGAGCGGGGGCTTATCCACCTATGGGTTCTGGTCTTCTGTGGTCGAACGCAGATCGCACCGTGGTTCGGCCCGTGCACGTGATTCGGACTTCTCGCCGGTCCTGGGAGCGGGGATACGTCCGTGCGGTCGCCGCGCTGGACGCACTGTCCGCTCTGTTCGCCGCGGCGATCGCCGCCGTCATCCACCCGGTCCCCCTCGCCGGCGGGTACCCGTCAGGGTATGTTGGCGCGAGCACGGCGCTGCTGGCCGTCTGGCTCGCCGCCATGTCGGCGTCGCGGGCCTACGAGGTGCGCTTCCTGGCGATCGGGGCCGAGGAGTTCCAGCGCGTGCTCAGCGCCGCCCTGGCCGTCATCACGATCGTCGCCACCCTGGCCTGGGTGGTGGACGTCGACATCCATCGTGGCTACGTGATCGTCGCTCTGCTGATGGCCACCCTCCTCACCCTCCTGCTGCGGTACGCCGCACGGAAGATCGTGCACCGCCGGCGCCGACATGGCTTCTGCATGAGCGACGTCCTTCTCGTCGGCCACGGTCGATCGGCCGCGGAGCTCGTCCGGCAGATGCGCCGGGACGTGCATCACGGCATGCGCATCGTGGGAGTCTGTGCTCCGGAGGGCACCGGGAGCGACGACCTCACCCCGTTGGGGATCCGCGTCCTGGGAACCTTCGCCGACGTCGAGGCCGCGCTGTCCCGTACCGGGGCGGACACGGTGGCCGTCCTGGCGTGTCCCGAGATGGACGGCGTCGAGTTGCGCAGGCTCGCCTGGGGCCTGGCCCGCGAGGGCGTCGACCTCGTCGTGGCGCCTGCGCTGATGGAGGTTGCCGGACCGCGCATCGCGATCCGGCCGGTGTGCGGCCTGCCGCTGCTGCACGTCGACGAACCTCACCTGACCGGGGGCAGACGCTTGGCCAAGGACGTCATCGACCGGTCCCTGGCCCTGGTCTGCCTGGTCGCGCTGGCGCCGCTGTTCCTGGGGATCGCCCTCGTCATCCGGCTGACCAGCCCCGGCGAGGCGATCTTCCGTCAGACCCGGGTCGGGCTGGACGGCCGTCCGTTCCTGATGTGGAAGTTCCGCACCATGGTCCGGAACGCCGCGGAGTTGAGACCCTCGCTCGACGGCGTCAACCAGCACCCGTCGGGACACCTGTTCAAGCTGTCCGCCGACCCGCGGGTCACGCCGGTGGGCCGCTGGTTGCGCCGGACGTCGCTCGACGAGCTCCCCCAACTGGTCAACGTCCTGCGCGGCCAGATGTCCCTGGTCGGCCCCCGCCCGCTGCCCGCCTCGGACACGCCGTACGACGGCGACGCCCGGCGCCGGCTGTACGTCAAGCCGGGCCTGACCGGACTCTGGCAGATCAGTGGCCGATCGGACCTCGACTGGGACGAGTCCGTCCGGCTCGATCTGCGGTACGTCGAGCAGTGGTCACTCACCCTCGACGCCCTGATCCTCTGGAAGACGCTCTTCGCGGTCGTCAAGGGCAGCGGGGCGTACTGACGTCCCGGGCCTGCCCGCGCGGGGGCCCGACTCGCCACAGCTTCTCCCACAACAGCTCCACCGAGATCTCCGGCCCTTCTCCGGGACGCGCTGTTCGGTCGCCCCGGCACCTGACCTCCGACCTGCCTTGGACTGCCTCATGACGATGCCCCTCTCGACCCAGACCCCACCCGGCCCGCGCGCTTCCACCGGCCCCGGACCCGGCCCGGTGAACGAACCCCCTCGATGTCGGCTCTGCGCCGCGCCCCTGACGCGCACCTTCGTCGACCTCGGGATGTCGCCGCCCTGTGAGAGCTACCTGAGCGTGGACCAGCTCGACCAGCCCGAGACGTTCTACCCGCTCCACGTGCGGGTGTGCGAGTCCTGTCTGCTCGTGCAGTTGCCCGCCTACGTGACGCCGGAGTCGGTGTTCAGCGACTACGCCTACTTCTCGTCCTACTCCAGCAGCTGGGTCGAACACGCGCGACGTTTCGTCGAGCAGACGGTCCACGACCTGCGGCTCGGACCGGACAGCCGGATCGTCGAGGTCGCCAGCAACGACGGGTACCTCCTTCAGCACGCCCTGCCCCTGGGCATCCCGGTGTTGGGGATCGAGCCGGCCGCGAACATCGCCGAGGTCGCCCGCGCGCGCGGCGTCCCGACCGAGTGCCGGTTCCTCGGCGAGGAGGTCGGCCACCAGCTCGCCGATCGGTACGGCAAGGCCGACCTGGTGATCGGCAACAATGTGTTGGCCCACGTGCCGGCCCTGCTGGACTTCGTCCGCGGGCTGCGGGCGCTGGTCAAGGACGGCGGCCTGGTGTCCCTGGAGTTCCCGCACCTGCTGAGACTGATCGAGCAACGGCAGTACGACACGATCTACCACGAGCACTTCTCCTACCTCACCCTGCGGACGGCGGCACGGGCACTGGCCACCGCCGACCTTGTCGTGGTGGACGTCGTCGAGCTGCCCACGCACGGCGGTTCGCTGCGGGTGCTGGCTCGTCCGGCGGCGTCGGCCGAGAGCCGCTCGGCACGGGTGGCGGAGCTGCTGGCCGAGGAGGAAGCGGCCGGGCTGCACACCATCGACGGGTACACCGGCTTCGCGGCCGCGGTGCTCGCCGTCAAGTCCGACCTGCTGGGGTTCCTCGTCGACGCCGCCCGCAACGGCCGATCCGTGGCCGGCTACGGCGCTCCCGGCAAGGGGAACACTCTCCTCAACCACTGCGGCATCCGCGCAGACCTGTTGCCGTTCACCGTGGACCGCAACATCCACAAACAGGGCAAGTTCCTTCCGGGCACGCACATCCCGGTCCACCCCCCGGAGCGCCTGGACCTCCTCCGGCCCGACTTCGTCCTCGTCCTGCCGTGGAACCTGCGGCAGGAGGTGATCCAGCAGTTGGCCCACGCCCGGGAATGGGGTGGCAGGTTCGTGGTCCCGATCCCGCACCTGGAGATCCTCTGAGCCCCTGCCGACCTCGCGACAACGAGGAGCATCACCATGAAAGTTGTTCTGTTCTGCGGCGGCCTCGGATTGCGGATGCGCTCCGGGGAGGACTCGGCGCCCAAACCGATGATGACCATCGGGCAGCGTCCGGTGCTGTGGCACGTCATGCGTTACTACGCGCACTTCGGCTACCGCGACTTCATCCTCTGCCTCGGCTACGGCGCGGCCTCGGTCAAGGACTACTTCCTGAACTACCAGGAGGCCCGCTCCAACGACTTCGTGCTCTCCCAAGGCGGCCGGCGGATCGACCTGCTCAGCAGCGACATCGAGGACTGGCGGATCACGTTCGCCGACACGGGGCTGCACACCTTGATGGGGGAACGCCTGCGCCGGGTGCGGCACTTCCTGGACGACGACGAGATCTTCCTCGCCAACTACGGGGACGTGCTCACCGACGCCCCGATGGACCGCATCGTGGCGCAGGTCGCAAGCGGCGACGCCACCGCCAGTCTCCTCGCGGTGCCGCCCCTGGGGTCGTTCCACACCGTGAGCTTCGGCCAGGACGCGCGGATCAGTGAGGTCCGCCCGGTCACCGACCTGCCGTTGTGGGTCAACGGCGGCTACTTCGTGCTGCGGCGCGAGATCTTCGACGTCCTCGGCCGCGGCGAGGACCTGGTCACCGACGCCTTCCCCAGACTGGCCGCGCGAGGCACGTTGCTGGCGATCCCGTACGAGGGCTTCTGGGCCCCCATGGACACCCTCAAGGAACGCAGCGACCTGGAGGAGATGTACCGCAACGGGACGCGGCCCTGGGCGCTGTGGTCCAGGACCAACCGGGGCAGTCACCTCGACGTCCCCGACGACCTCGTCCCGTCCGCACCGGCTCCCCGGCTGGTCGGCTGATGCACGCGCTCGGGCTCCGACCGTCCGGACTGCGGCACCTGATCGCCCTGGGCGCGCATCCGGACGACGTCGAGATCGGTTGCGGTGGACTGCTGCTCAGCCTCGGCCGCGAGGCGCCGGACCTGGTCGCCGACATCGTCGTCCTGACCGGCACCCCCTCCCGGATCGCCGAAGCGCATCGCGCGGCCGCGCTCTTCCTGCCGGGGCACAAGGTCGCCCTGCACTGCGCCGCCTTGCCCGACGGCCGACTCCCGGCCCTGTGGGGGCGGGTCAAGCAGGCGCTGGAGGAGGTCGCGGCGCGAGGGCCGGCCGATCTCGTGCTGGCTCCCCGGCGTTCCGACGCGCACCAGGACCATCGGACAGTGGCCGAGCAGGTCACCACGGTGTGGCGCGACCATCTGGTGCTGGGCTACGAGATCCCCAAGTGGGACGGCGATCTGGACCGGCCCACGGTGTACGTGCCGGTCGAGGACGACGTGATGGCGGAGAAGGTCCGGCTGCTGCAGGAGGCGTTCCCGTCCCAGAGCAGCCGGGACTGGTTCGACCCCGACGTGTTCCTCGGTCTGGCCCGGCTGCGCGGGATGGAGTGCCGGTCCCGCTACGCCGAGGCGTTCACCACGGACAAGACGGTGGTGCAGTGGTGAGCTCAGCACCCCACGGCGTGCGGACGGGGCAACGGCAGGACGTACCGCGCCCCCCATCCCCCGCCGTCCTCGAGCTGACCCATCACCTCCTGCGCGATGTCCCAGGTGAGCACCAGCACGAGCTCGGGCCTGGCCGTCCGCAACGCCTCCACCGATCGGATCGGGATGCCGCAGCCGGGCAGCCGCCGTCCGTGCTTGGCGGCGGCCGCGTCCACGGTGAAGGGCAACAGCTCGGGACCGACGCCACTGACCCCCAGCAGGACGGGCGCCTTGGACGGTGCACCGTAGCCGAGCACGGACCGACCGGCCTCCCGCTGCTCTTCGAGCCAGGCCCGAAGCTCGGCGGCGGTGTTCCGGGCGAGCCCCTGGAGCCGGCCCAGCGCACCGGGATCGGCAAGACCCGCCGCGCCCTCGGCGGCCAGCACGGCGGCGACCGAGCCGGCCGGCTCTCGGGACGACGTCTCGTGGGCCAGCAAGACCCGCAGGCTGCCACCGAACACGGGAACGACCTGCGCACCGACGACGCGCAACCCGTACCTCGACCCCAACCGGGCCACCGCCGTCAACGACAAGTACGACCAGTGACCGTGCCGCACGGTGTCGAACTGCCCGCCCTGCACCAGGGCGAGCAGGTGATGGAACTCCAGCACCAGCAGTCCGCCCGCGGCGAGCCGCTCGGCCCGTCGGCCCAGAGCCGCGTCGACGTCCGGTTCGTGCGCCAGCGCGTGCACGTCGACGACGAGATCGGCGGGCTCGTCGTCCACCGCGGGCCGGACCCCCGCGGCGCCCAGGTCGCCGAGCCACGAACCACCGTGATGGCTGGCGAACTCGACCACGGTCCGCGCCCCGGCGGCCGGGCCCTCGCCCAGCAACGCCGCGACCGACGTGCGGGCGTGCGCTCTGCTCGTCGCGGACTCGACGGCGAGCGGTGGGGCGGGCAGCCGCGGCGTGATCGCACCGAGCTGCACCAGCGCGCAGGCGTGGCACAACCACAGCTCGAGAGGCCAACGAGCATCAGGGGTGGGGTCGTCCGCACGCGGGAAGACGTCGGACCCGGGCTGCGGTCCGAGATCGAGCACGCGTACCAGCCGGGTGGCACCGCACCCGCGGCACGTGTGCTCAGGCGGGGTCTGGGTCGGGATGGTGCTCTGCGTCATGGTTTCCCCTTCGTCGAAGGTGCTCGGCCGTCTCGACCAGTTGATATCACGATCGCCGGGAAGAGACCCGGCAAGGGAGGACAGTGCGGATGAAGCGAGTGTGTGTGACGGGGGCAGGCGGATTCATCGGACATCACCTCGTCACCTTCCTCAAGCAACGGGGCTACTGGGTCAGGGGCGTGGACCTGAAGTATCCCGAGTTCACCGAGGTGGACGCCGACGAGTTCGAGTTGCTGGATCTGCGGAGGTGGGACGCGGCCCTGCAGGCGCTGCGCGGCGTCCAGGAGGTCTACGCGCTCGCCGCCGACATGGGTGGCATGGGCTACATCTCCACCCATCACGCGGAGATCCTGCACAGCAATGCCCTGATCAACTTGAATACGGTGGAGGCCGCCCGGATCCACGGCGTCGAGCGGTACCTCTACAGCTCATCGGCGTGCGTCTACCCCGAGTACCGGCAGACCGAGACCGACGTGGTGCCGCTCAAGGAGAGCGACGCGTTCCCCGCACAACCGCAGGACGCCTACGGCTGGGAGAAGCTCTTCACCGAGCTGCTCTGCTCCTATTACGCCAGCGACTACGGCATGCAGACACGCATCGTTCGGTTCCACAACATCTACGGGCCGTTCGGCACCTACGACGGGGGCCGGGAGAAGGCACCCGCGGCCGTCTGCCGCAAGGTCGCCCTCGCGGAGGACGGCGGCAGCATCGAGATCTGGGGCGATGGGGAGCAGACGCGGTCGTTCTGCTACGTCGACGACTGCGTCGAGGGGATCTATCGCATCATGCAGTCCGATCACGCGGAACCGCTGAACCTCGGCACTGACGAGATGGTCTCCATCCACCGACTCGTGGAGCTCGTCGTGGACGTCTCCGGGAAGCGAGACATCGGTGTTGCCCATGTCCCGGGTCCGCAAGGGGTCCGCGGGCGCAACTCCGACAACCTTCTCCTCCGGCAGGTCCTCGGCTGGGAGCCCACGACGTGCCTGCGCGATGGGCTGGAACCCACCTTCCGATGGATCGAGAAGAGGCTGACGAGCGGTGAGCACAACTGATCACGGCGCTCCGGTGCAGGCGATCGGTCCACCGCGGGTCGACGTCCTCGGCGTGAACATCAGCTGCCTGACCCTCGACTCGGCCGTCCAGGAGGTGACCGGCTGGGTGGACCGCGACGAGC
>DATDMG010000488.1:0-5909 GCA_036518955.1 Kineosporiaceae bacterium
CGACCAGGCTGACCCCCAGGCGGGAGTGGGCGCCCAGCCAACCGGCCGTCGCCGCAGGCAACTGGTCGCCGGCGGCGAGCAGCAGGCGACGCGCCTGGCCGGACGCCACCAGCAGGTCGGCGCCAGACTCCTCCCCGGAGGCCAGCACCACGCGGTCCGACGGTGCCGCCGACCCCAGCCGGTCGGCGATCGCGACCGCGGTGGCCCACCGGTCGCCTGCCGTCACCCGGATGCGGTGCCGGACGCCCGCCGCCGCGAGCGCGTCCAGGGTGCGCTCCGGGACGGCCGCCACGGAGCCGACGACGCTGACCGCGGTGACCCTCAGGTCCGCCAGTGCGGCGAGGGTCTGCGCGGGGACGCCGGCCCGGCTGGTCAGCAGCACCGGGAGGCCGGCGGCCGCCGCGGACGCGGCCGCCACCAGCGCCGTCGCCTCGCCGCCGTCCCCGGACACCAGCACCGCCTGCCCCGCCGGAGCGCCCACGGCAGCCGCCACGGCCGCGGCCGTGGACCAGCGGTCGGCACCGGCGACGCGGGTCACGGTCGTCACGCCCAGCGACCGCAGCTGCTGCTCGACGGACGCCGCGATCACCGCGGGCGAGCCGACCAGCCAGGCGGCCGTGGCATGCCGGGCCGCGACGTCCTGGGCCACCGCCGGCGGGAGGGCCGTCGTGCCGGTGAGCAGCACGGGCGCCGACCGGCCGGCGGCGAGCGTGGCCGCGGTGAGTCCCTGGGCGAGACCCTCGGCGGTCGAACCGTTGACCAGGACGACGTCCCGCGCGTCCGGGTGCGCCAGCCGTCCGGCGACGACCGAGGTCACCGCGGGATCCTCGGCCGCCGCCCGCTGGACGGGGCAGCCGTTGGACGCCGCCACCGGCCCCAGCGGGTCGGGAGCGGCATCCGGGCCGGTCGTGGTCGGTGGGGCCGTCGTCGGTGGGGCCGTCGTCGGTGGGGCCGTCGTCGGGTCGGGGGTCGGGGAGATCACCCGCTGCGGGATGCGGCTCGTCGGCTCGGCCACCGTGGGCGGGGAACCGACGACCACGGGGGCCCCGAGCAGCCCGCCGGCCGCCCGGACGGCGACCGAGCCCGGCGTCCCGGGCGGCCCGGGCGCCGCGGCCCGCAGCGGCGACGGCGGCCCCGCGGGCCCCCACGGCGGCGCGGCGGAGGCGAGCGACTCCGGCGTCGCCAGCACCTCGACGTCCTGCCCGAACGGCGGCACGCTGCCGACCGGCGAGCTGCTCGTCACGGTCACCCGGTAGGGGCCGGGAGGGACCGGGTGACCGGCCGCGTCCCGCAGGTCCCAGCTGCCGGCTATGCGGTCGGTGCTGGTCCCCGAGACGACCCGGACCGGCTCCCCGCCGCACATCCGGGTCACCGTCATCCACCACCGCTGCCGGGTGGGGATGGTGGCGGTGAACAGGACGGCGCGACCCGCGACGCTCGTCGGGCCCCCGGTCAGCGACGGCGCGACCAGGTCCGGCACCATCAGCGCGGCCGCCCGGGTCCGCAGCGAGGGCAGCCGCGGGTACGCGGCGTCCCCGGGGCATTCGGTGGAGTCGACGTCCCGGTGCCCGACGAGGCCGTACACGGGGACCCGGGTGCCCGCGGCGTACCGGGTGTAGCTGCCACCGGCCGAGGTCAGCGTCGTCCGGCCGGCGGGGTCGACGCCGAACTCGGCCGACTTCCACGCCACCAGCGGCACCAGCGCGTTCTCGACCGCAGCGGGCAGCCGCGTGGTCGAGAAGGTGCCGAGGACGGCGATGCCGAGGGTCTGCGCGTTGAATCCCCCGGCGTGCGCACCCATCACCGCCCGGGTGATGCTGCCCCGGCGGCCCTCGAACACCCGGCCGTAGCGGTCGACGATGAAGTTGTAGCCGACGTCGTTCCAGCCACGCACCGTGGTGTGGAACGCGTACAGCGAGCGCACCTGGGCGAACGCCTGCTCGGGGGTGTAGGAGTTCAGAGTGTCGGTGTGGTGCAGCACGATGGCCCGGACCGAGGCGTTCACCACCGGTGCGGCCTTCACCAGGCTCTCGTCCGCGCCCCAGGCCGACCGGTCGATGATCTGCGGTTCCGGCGTCGCCGCCGCAGCGGTGGCGGCCGGACCGGGCCCGGCCCCGCCGGCGCCGCCGCCGGCGGCCCCGCCGGCGTCCGCGGCCGAGGTGCCGCCGTCCACCAGGTCCAGGGTCAACCCCGGCGGCGGCGTCCCGGTCGCCGTGTCGACGCGCACCTGGACGCCGTCCGCGCCGGCCGTCATCAGCGGCGCGGTGCTGTCCGGTGCCGCCGACCGGGTGGCCTGGACGGCGTCCGGGCTGCCCGGGTCCGGGCCGTCGCCGTCCGGGTCCAGGGCGGTCCAGGCCGACCAGGTGCCGCCTTGGCGTACCCGGACCGACACCGCCGTCACCGCCGGCCCACCGCGGTGGGACCAGCTCACCGCGACCAGGTCGAACCGGCCCGTCGGCTGCGGCGCGGTGAGGACGGTGGGCGCGACGACGGCGGACGAGGTACCCCGCGGCGCCGTCCGTGCGGCAGCCGCCCGGAGCTGGCCGAGCGCCCCGCCGTCCACCCCGGTCAGGGCGATCGTGCGCACCCGGGGGGTGACCGCGGGCGCCCGTCCCGGCCGCGCCGTCACCCCCGGCAGAGCCGCGACGGGTACCGCGAGCAGGACCGGGACGGCGGCGATCGTCAGCAGGCTGGAATGCAGGGCGCGGTGCATACGGTCTCCGAGGGCCGGTCGGACCCGACCGGACGTCGATCGGGAAGGCGATCACGGTCAGGGCCTTTCTCCCGCCTCCGGGCGGCCCCGACGCTCGCCTCATCGGCAGCGCGACCGCGTCCCTGTAGCCCGATCGGGTCAGTGCGCCTCGATCCACGCAGTCGGTCCGCCCTCCAGCAGCGCGTCCTCGTGGAGTTCGTGGTGGGCGACGACCGCGGGGTCGGCCCGCACCAGGGCAGCCATTGCAGGAAGGACAGGGACGAAACTCGTGGACATGCCCGACCTCGATCTTTCACCGGGGTGACAGGGATGGCGTCGCGGTCGGTGGGCCGGACTTTTGATCATGGTTTCCGTTCGGTGTGCAGGTCAGGGTTGCAACGGTCGCGTCGGCGCGCCCGGGTTCCACGCACCGGGTCGTGTGCCGGGGTCGTCGGGACGGTTGGGGTCGGGGTTGGATCGGTATCGGCAGCGTCTTGATCGTCTGCCGGATCCGCTAAGAAGGCGGCTCACGCCTCGACGTCCAGTCACCGTAGGAGTACAAGAATTCCCCCACCTTCAGGGGAAGCCTAGGGGTAATCCGCCTGCAGAATTCGTTCGGGTCCGAGAAGCTGCCATTGGGGACACTATAATTTTTGTTCACGCCCTCCTGGTTCACACTCGGTTCCTTCACGGTGCCCCCGTCGTTGTGGTACTGGTTGGACTTGGCATCCCATTTCTGGAGTTGCCAGGAGAAATGTGCAGCATAGTCGACGGGATTGTAGTCGACTTCGGTGAATTGAAGCCGAGACAGGTTCTCCTGTCCGTTCGGGTGCTGGTAGCAGAACCCTCCGTTGGAGTAACTCCGCGGGATCTGCGAGATATCCTCTGCCTGCGCGCCGGCCAGGGGGCCGGCCAGCAGGGCCGCACCGACCACCCCCGGCCACAACCGCGGCACCCACCGCAGGAGTGCGCACCATCCGGAGATTTCCTTTCCAGTTCATCAGTCGTCCTCCTGGAGGCCGTGTCGACTCAGCATTCGGGCGATGTTCATCTGAGAACATCGGCCCGTTCGGGGCGAAAGACTATCGGGGCGGCCGACCCCGAAAAACCCTTGACCGTCCGTACCAGGACTCGGCGCGTCCTGGACAGGACCAGGCCCGGACCAGGCCCTGCCCCGGTCCGTCGGATCCAGCGCGCGCCGCCGAGCCCCGCTGCGGGGCGCTTGTCCCGGCCGACCCGCCCAGCCGCCTGACCCCTCCGAGGATTCCCGGTCAGCGCGAACTGTGGAACACGCCGGCGGGCGGGCGAGTTCCCGCGACGGCCGCCTGACCGAGGTCAGCCATGACTGAGGTACAGCCTCGCCGCCGGAGTCGCCGCGCTCGGCATCGGCACCACCCTGACAGCCAGCGCCGAAACCACCATTTCGGCGAGCGGGCCATCCCACCAGGCAGCCCTGGATGCCGGGAGAACGATGTGCCCGGCCCAGGGGTACGGGTCGGGCTACGAACTCACGGCCGGCCGCAGCCAGAACCCTGACGCATCATGGACCATTACGGATCATGGACCATTACCGTGGTCTGCCGCTAGCCCGTCGTGACTGGATAGTCTTCTTGGTGGGCCTGTTCCGGGAAGGATGAGGTGCCTCGGCCGTCAGGTTACGAGGATCGACGTTCTCCATCCCGATGTTCCTTCTCGCTCTGCTCATCCGGCAAGCACTGTCGGACGGAACCCCATCGAGGTCGGCCGCGATGGGGTTCCCGAGGGGGGATCGCCAGCGGGGCGAGCCTGGTCGCGGGCCCGGGCTTCAGGCGAGTTCGAGGGACGTCACCCACTGGGCCGGCAGGCCGAACGTGCCGCGGAGCACCGAGCCCGGCAGCGTCCGCACGCCGCCGTCGGACGACGTCGCCTGCAGGGTCACGACGGCGCCGCCGGCGTCCCGCGAGGTGACGGTCAGGGCCGCCAGGTCGGGCAGGCCGAAGGCGGCCAGCAGCCGGCTGACCGGGACGGTTCGGGTCCACGCCGCGTACCGCGGGTTGATCGCCGCGTCCCTGCTCCAGCGGTCGTCGACGCTGCGCAGGTACGGGACCGCGGAGCCCCACACGCTCGCGGCGTCCCGGGTGCGCCCACCGGTGGACGACGAGTAGTAAGCGGTGATCGGGGCACCCTGGTAGAGCACCGCCAGCCCACGTGTCCGGGAGGTCTGCGTCGCGGTCACCGCCGCCAGCCAACGCCGGCCGCCCGGCTCGGACTCGTGCTCCCAGCCGCGGTAGACCTGGCTGCGGGTGTCGTCCCAGAGGACGCAGCCGCCGCAGCCGGCGAGCGGATGCCCGACGTGGGTGAGGGCGTAGTTGCGGGCGGCGACCACCTGCGCCTGCAGGGCCGCGTCCGGCCACCCGGACGGCACCTCGGCGATCCCGCGCAGATACTCATCGTGGAGGTCCAGCAGGGCGTTCGCCTCGATCCGGGCCTCGCCGCCGCGCCGCAGCGACGCCAGCGAGAGGCTCCCCCAGCGGTACTGCCGGCTCTTGGTCACCGCGCCCCGCGAGTCGACCTGCAGCACCGAGGCGGGGCCGGGCATCGCCCGCGCGCCGGACCAGCGGACGCCGAGCGCCCCGGACGCGAACGTGGACGCCGTCCCGTCCGCCCGGGTCACCGCCACGGCCAGCACGTCGCCCTGGGGGGTGACGACAGCCACGTCGCCGGCGGCGAGCTGCACCGGCGCGCCGTCGGACGGCAGGAGCTCGAACCGCCCGCCTCCCGGGGCGAGGGCGACGGTGCTGAGGGCGACCCGGGTGCCGCGGTCGACGACGTTGACCCGGGCGTCGACGGCGTCCGGGTACCCCTCGACCGTCGTCCCGGTGAAGTAGTGCCGGAGGATCTCCGGGGCCGAGGCGCCGGCCCGGGCCATGCCGTAGGCCCCGTACTGCGACATCCCGACGCCGTGGCCGAACCCGGAGCCGGTCACGGTCACCAGGCCGTCCGTGACGCCGCTGCCGGGGCCCTCACCGCTACCGCGCGCCGCCGCGCGGACCGTCACCGGATGGACCGACGCCTCCGCGCCGGCCGGGGACGCGGACACCCCCAGCGACCCGGCGAGCAGACTGCCGCCCAGCAGACCCGCGACGGTGCGGGCGCGACCACCGGAGGCGGCGCGTCGCCGCGCCCGGCGCGGCGCCGACGGGGCGACGTCTGCCCCGGGTCCGGCGGATCGCTGCAT
>DATDMG010000489.1:0-25472 GCA_036518955.1 Kineosporiaceae bacterium
ATCGACGATGTCGCGCTCCTTGAAGGACACCTTGCCCAGCTCGAGGCGGCTGATCTTCGATCCGGACCCGCGGATGACGTAGGCGGCGTCCTCGCGGGAGATGTCCGCGGCCTCCCGCAGGCGACGCATCTGTGCCCCGACCAAGATGCGCCGGACGGTCGGGCCGCCCAGATTCGGGGTCGTCACGTGTCCTCCGAGGTCCCGCTCCACGGACAGTCTGCCGCATCCCTCGGTCCCTGCGCCGCTGTCGCAGGACAGGCTCCGACGCATGGTGGATGGGGACAGCGAGCCGTGGGGGAGGGTGAAAAGGGATCAAATAGGATGAAACCATTCTAAACCTGGCTCAGGTGGGTGAGAGAGCTGGGCTGGGCTGGTCGGCTGATCTCGCCGGCGGTCTGCAGTATCGTCAGCCCGCACGGGGGTGATCGGGATGTCCTACGTCGGGGTTGGTCGAGATGCGGTCCCGAGGCCGCGAGAATCGTGGGCGCCGATCGCTCGTCCGACCGTCGCGGGCCGGTTCTCCCGGTGGTTGGTGCTGGTGGCCGCGGGTTACCTGCTGATCAGGCTGGCAGCCTTGGCGCTGATCCAGTTCGTGCTGACCGAGGCGGACTCGACCCGGTACTCGGAGCGACCATCCGTACTCGGAGTGTTGCGCTCCTGGGATGCCGGGTGGTTTCTGACCATCGTTGAGAAGGGCTACCCGAGCGCGGCGGGGCACGGCCAGCCCGGGGCGGTGAACCCCGACGCGGTCGTCTTCTTCCCCGGATATCCCGCCGCGATCTGGTTGGTGAGCAAGATCACTCACGCGCCCGCCCTCTGGGTCGGGATCGCGGTCTCGGCCGTCGCCGGGACGGTGGCCGCCGTCCTGCTGTTCGTCCTGGTGGACGATCTCTACGACCGGCGGGTCGCGGTTCTCGTCGTGGTTCTGTGGGCGTCCCAGCCCTTGTCCATCGCCTTGTCGATGGTCTACAGCGAGTCGCTGTTCTGCGCCCTCACCTTCGGGGCGTTGTTGGCGATGCGGAGAGAGCATTGGCTCGGCGCCGGGGTGCTGGGCTTTCTGGCCGGAACGGTCAGGGCCGCCGGGATGGCCCTGGGCGCGGCAATGATCGTGTACGCCGTCTGCTGGTGGTGGCGGCGGAGAACGCAGGAGGACGCCACCCCGCGGGGCGTGCGCGCCGTGGGGTGGTCGAGCCTGGCGGTCCTGGGGGCACCGGTCTACATCCTCATGATCGGCTGGAGGATGGGGGCGTGGACCGCCTGGTTCGATCACCAGGAGAGCGGTTGGGGCAACCGGTGGGATTGGGGGAGGACCACGGTGGACCAGGTGGTGTTCGAACTCAGCCACACCCGCGACGTCTACTCGGCCGTGTGCGCGCTGTCCATCCTGGCAGCCCTGCTGCTGCTGGCTCTGGTGATCTACGATCGGGTATGGCTCGGGCTCGCCGCCCTTGCCGTGTTCGGCGTTGCGCAGGCGTTCGGCGGCTCGGTGATGATCCTCGACAAGCCCCGATACCTGGTGCCGCTGGTGGCGCTGTTCCTGCCGATCGCCGTCCCGCTCTCCCGTGCGCGGCCGACGGTTCAAGTTCTGGTCACGGCCGGTCTGGTCTTCCTCGGGCTCTGGGTCAGCGCGCACTCCATGACCGTCTGGCCGTACGCGATCTGAGCTGGAGGCGCACGACTCCCGCTGAGCGCCCGCGTGCCCGACGGCGCACCGCGCGGCGGACGGCGCCCGGCCGGGATCGTAACGCCCCCTGCGGTCGGTCCGTACGACCAGGTGACCTCACCCGCCGCGGGACCGACACGGAGTAACGGATGCGCACGCCGCATGGCACGGCCCGGCGTCCACGCCCGGTTCGCCCCGGGCCGCGCCTGGTCCTGATCGCTGCTGTCGCGTCCGCCGTCGCAGCGGTCGGCGCGACGGCGGCGTGCGGCCCGGGCGGGGGCCAGAAACCGGCGTCGTCCGCCATGGACCGGCCGCAGGCACTTCGGGACACCGCTCCGCCGGCCGTCGTGCCCGGCGATGCCCCTGGGTCCGATCCGGCATCCGGCGTCGCACCGCCGGCCGGCAACCAGATCCAGGATGTCCTGCGGGCCGAGGGCGCGCTGGTCTACCGGTGCTCCGCCGGGAAGTACACCCTGGCCCAGACCTCGATGAAGCTGTTCGTCGAGAACGGCGGGTTCGCCGGAACCCAGTCCGCGCTGCTCAGCTGGCGCTTCAAGAACGGGACCCAGGTGGACGCCGCGCTGGTCAAGCAGGTGCCCCACCGCAACACCGTGAGTCAGGCGTTGTTCAAGGTGGTCGCCGTCCACGGCGGCGACGCCAACGACCGGGCCACCACCTTCATCGTGCGGCAGCCGATGTCCGGCGGCCTGCCGCCGGCCGGCTGCACGACGTCCGGGGAGCGCCTCGCCGTCCCCTTCACCACTCGATACGTGTTCTACCGGTCTGGGTGACGAGCTGCGGCGGCGGGCTCCCGGCGGCTGCTCGATGCCGCGCCGGACCTGCGTGCCACGGCCCCGGGCCGGACCGCCGGCCGGAGATCGCCCAGCGCGGCCTCCCGGCCGCGACCCGCTCCGCGCCTGCGGTACCAGCCAGCGGCGTTGCGGAGCGATTCGTCCTGAAGTTGTGACGGGTGTCGCGACTCGACGGCCCGTGCCGTGGGTACCGGGGACGGGGATACCGAGAGCGTCGAGAGGTCGAGAACGTCCAGGCTGGAGGACCGAGATGGGCCAGACGCGGGTCGCGGTCGTCACCGGCGGGAGCGCCGGAACCGGCAGGCAGGTGGTCCGGCAGTTGGCCGACCGAGGCTGGGACGTGGCGGTGCTGGCCCGAGGGGCGGCGGGGGCCGAGGCGGCGGTCGAGGAGGTGCTCCACCGGGGCCGGCGCGGGATCGCCGTCCCGACGGACGTCGCGGACCGTGGCCAGGTGGAGGCGGCCGCTCAGCAGGTGGAGGCAGAGCTGGGGCCGATCGAGGCCTGGGTGAACGTGGCGTTCACCGGGGCGCTGTCGTACTTCTGGGACACCTCCCCGGACACCTACCGGCGGATCACGGAGGTGACGTATCTCGGGCAGGTGCACGGCACCTGGGCGGCGCTGGAGCGGATGCGGCCGCGGAACCGCGGCGTGGTCGTGAACGTGGGTTCGGCGTTGGCGTTCCGCGGGATCCCCCTGCAGTCGGCCTACTGCGGCGCCAAGCACGCGGTGAAGGGGTTCACCGAATCAGTGGTCACCGAGTTGAGGCACCAGCGCAGCCGGGTGCGGGTGTGCATGGTGCAATTGCCGGGCCTGAACACGACGCAGTTCAACTGGAACGAGAACGAGTTCCCTGAGCATCCGCAGCCGGTCGCGCCGGTGTACCAGCCGGAGGTCGCGGCTCGGGCCATCGCCTACCTGGTGGAGCATCCCCGGCGCAACATGTGGGTGGGTGTCTCCACCGCGTACACCATCCTGGGGAACCGGGTGGCGCCGTGGCTCATGGACTGGTACCTGGCCAGGATGACGGTGCAGGGCCAGCTCACCGGCCAGCAGGGGCCGCGGTACGGGTCGAACGTGTTCCAGCCGCGAGACCAGCGACACGACCGTGGAGCGCACGGCATGTTCGACGTCAGGGCGCACGGTCGCGACCCCTGGTCGTGGTTCTCGATGAACCGGCGGCCCCTGGGCGTGGCCTCGCTGGGAGCCGTTGCGCTGGGGGCGGCGGTGCGGCGTCGGCGCCGGCGGGGGTTCGCCGCCACCGCACCGGGGTACGGGTCCGGAACGCGTCCCTACCTGGCGGGACGACGCCGACGCGGCTGAGGAGATCGAGGAGGAACCGTGCAGGAGACGGTGGGAGAGACCCTCGCGAAGCGCCTGGTGGCCTGGGGCGTCGACACGGTGTTCGGGCTGCCAGGGGACGGGATCAACGGCCTGATGGAGGGTATCCACCTGCTGAACGGCCTCTACGACGCCTGGACCGGCTCTACCAGGACGTGGCCGGATACAACCTCATGATCACCAACCCGCAGCAGCTGCCGGCCGTGGTGGACCTGGCGATCCGCAACGCCCTGGCGAAGCGCACGGTGGCGCACCTGCCCTTCCCGAACGACATCGAGGTCGCCCCGGCCACCGAGGATCCGTACCAGCACGTCGGCCCGGGGTCGGCGCCGCGTAGCGCGCCGACGATGAGCCTGCCGCCGATGCCGGCGGCCCGCACCGACCTGGAGCGTGCCGCGGAGGTGCTGGACGCCGGCTCGAAGGTCGCGATGCTCGCGGCACCGCCCAGCGCATCGGCAAGGTCGTCGACAACGTCGCCGAGCTGGAGATGCTGCTGTACGACGGGACCCGGATCTGGGTCGGTGGGACCAGTGACGAGGAGTACCAGCGGATCCAGGCCGAGGGCGGCCGGAAGGCGCAGGTGTACCGGCCGCAGATCAGCTCCCGAACCGAGCCGGAAGAAAGGAGAGAACCATGGCGGACAGCGATCAGGAGAAGCACGAGACCCGCAAGGAGGCGCACGAGGCAGGCATCGAAGGGGCGTCGAAGCTGACCCCTGACGACGCGCGGCAGGCCGTGCAGGAGGTCGAGCACGGCGCGGATCCGCAGGAAGCGAAGGCGTCGGCGACGTCCGATTGACACCCTGCCTCACGGCGCGGCCCGCCGGACGACACGCTGGCGACGGTGACCGGCCAGGGAGGATCCCGGTCCATCACCAGGCCTGCTGCGGACTCAGCGCTCGTCCGGCTCCGCGCCGTCCCTGGCCGCCCCGGTCGTGACGGGAATCCTGGCTGAGGACGTTGGTCGGTGGCCGGGGATCACTCTCAGTAGGCAGCCTGAGGAGAGGTTGTGGCTGAACGGTGTTGGTCGCCGGAACGGCAGGGCGCGATGAGTGATGCACATGCCTTGACCCCGCGGGAGCAGGCAGCCCTGAGCCAACTCGAGCGGGAGACCGAACGGACGGACCCACGGCTTGCGCGATGCCTGCGCTCCGGACGCATCGGACTGGTCGGGTTCTCGCCGTTGCGCTGGTCGCCGGTCGTCTACCTGATCGTCGGGGGGCTGCTCTGTGTCGTCGGAGTCGGTCTCGACGTCGGCTCCGCGGTCTTCTGGGGTACGGCGGCGCTGGCGAGCGCGGTGTGGAGGTCTCGGTCCGCCCGGCGGGTGCTGCGCAGCGCGTGGGACGCGTGGAGCCGCACGGTCGACGGCTCCGTCTGATCATCCAGCGACTGGCTGCACCTGCCCGCCGACGGGCCCTGGACCCAGAACGGACACCATGATCAAAAAGCCCGCTCGAGCGATTGGGCGGCCATCCCTGTCACCCGCACGAAAGGTTCAGCTGGGCCATGAGGTGCAGCGTCAGGGTCAGCAGACGGAGAGGTCAGTGGTGTTTCCTTCGACGCTCCGCAGGAAGTCCCTGGTCACGAGCCACCAGCCGTAGCCGAGCTGACGGTCGGGGGCGTCGGCGTTGGTGAAGCTGAGTTTCAGTTTCTGGTCGGTCGAGTTCGCCGGGGTGGAGGTGCACCACACCAGGGCCTCCCGCATCCCGGTGCCTCCCGCGGCTCCCAAGGACAAGACGGCGGACGTCCCCGGTGCGTAGGTCTTTCCGGCGAAGGTGCACCCATCGGCTTCGCCTCCGTCGCAGGTGACCAGCGCCGCTCCTTGCGAACGGCCGGTCAGGGTCGCTTTCAGCCACCGCGGATCGACACAGCTCGCGTCGTCGACGTCGCAGATGTTCGTCTGCGGCGGCCCGGTCATCGGCAGGGCGCCGCCGACCTCGTCCAGCCGCCGCCGACGCAACTCGTCATGCGTCGTCGAGCCGGAGGTGCCCTCGCCGTTGATGACCGACTCGATCCATCGCCGGTACCACCACACCGGCTGATCGTAGAGAGCCCGGAACATCTCTCCGGCAGCGCGTCCCTGCGCATTGAGGTACTGGTAGCCGGCTACCCCGGTGTGGACTCCGGCCAGAACCCCCGGGGCTGTGAACGTGCCACTACCGGAGTCGCCCGGCACCGACATAGCGTTCACGACGATCGGCGCGACGGATGCCGGGAACATCCTGGCGAAGTTCTGGTCCGTGGCGCGCCTGGCGGCGGCGTTCTCGGCGGCGGCCGGGTCCAGGATCGTCGTCTCCGTGTGGAACAGGGACCGTCCGGGCTCCGCAAGCCACCGACGCGGCCCCCACCCGTACAGGTTCGCCGCGGCGGAGGGGGTCGGTGCTTGAGTGGCGAGACGAGGGATCCAGACGCCGTCCGGGACATTATCGGTGAGTCGCACCATCGCCAGGTCGGCCTCCGGGTGCGGAACGATTTGAGCGAGCGGCCGAAGATGCGCCACATCATTCGCGTCACCTGCTCCATCGACGACGCCGAACCTCACCACCTGCCCACCGAGGTCAGTTGCGGCTAGCACATGCAAAGCGGTGAGCACCCAGTTGCGGGCCACGAGGGTCCCGCCGCCCACGAACTGACCAGCCCGAAAGATGCGGACCTGGCCGGAAGGGGACCTGGCCGACTGAGCGTAGCCGTCCAACGCCTTGCTCTGCTCCGGCGGTGAACCCACCAACAGGGTCGAAGCCAACACCGAAACGACGATGAGCAGCGGGCCACGGCCGCACGGAAATCGCCTCAGGAACCGACCACTCCCAGACCGGGGTCCGGTGCCGGACCTCGCCGTCAACGACGTCATAGTCAGTGTCAGGCCGGTCAGAGCGAGAAGTCGCAGCCGTGCGGGTGCAGGAGGAACCCTCGGGAGGAAGGACCTGTGGGTGAATGGGTCCACTGTCGGCGTCTCTCCGGGTCGTTCGATAAATTTGTCGGTCACGGTCGAGGCTATTCGCTCGGTGATGGTTCGCGCGTGTCCTGTTCTCGACATGTCCGTATGGTGAACTCCTGATGAGTTACCAGAGCATTCTTTGGCCTCCGTCTTTCATCGAGCTGAGGTGGCTCTCCCCGGCGCTCACGTACCGGTCTTTCGTCAGACGCAGGGTGAATTGGGGTATGGTATAATGCGCCGTGGGTGTAGTGGATCGCGGGGATGAGGGTGGTGGCGCTGCGAAAGCCGAGCGCACCCGATGGGAGGCGCGCTGAGATGGCCCGCGACGTCCAGATCACCGTCGATTGCGCCGATCCGGCCCGGCTGGCGACCTTCTGGGCCGAGGCTCTCGGCTACCGACCGCAGGACCCGCCTGCGGGCTTCGAGTCGTGGGAGCAGGCCCTCGAGGCGATGGGGGTGCCGACCGAGCGCCGCAACGACGCCTCGGCGGTGGTCGACCCGCAGGGTTCTGGGCCGCGGCTGTTCTTCCAGCGCGTGCCGGAGCCCAAACAGGTCAAGAACCGCGTGCACCTGGACGTGCGAGGCGCTCCCGGGCTGCAGGGCGAGGCGCGGATGGCGGCCCTGGAGGCGGAGGCCGAACGGCTCGTCTCCCGCGGCGCGACCCGGCTCCGCCGCTACGAACCCGCACCTCCGCTCGGCTCTGGTCACATCGTGATGGCCGACCCCGAGGGAAACGAGTTCTGCCTCGACTGATCGGTCGAGCTCGTCGGTTCGCCGGGCGCGGCGGCCACCCACCGCCGGCGTCCGGTGGGCCCGGCGTCGCAGAACCACCGCGGTGGACGCCGGAACGCCGGGCAGGGCCTACCCGCGTCGCTCCCGGGCGTGCGGGTGGGCCCTGGTCGTTCCCGCTGCGTCGGGCGGCGGTGACCACAGTTCGCCCACAACCTCAGCAGGCAGCGGACCGAGTGGCGCGACGACCCCGGGCGATCAGCCAGACCAGCAGGGCGATCACCGCGACGGGGATCAGGTGGTGGGCCACCGCCAGGGTGGTGAGCAGGGCGCCGACGAAACCCACCGTCACGGTCCCGGCGAGCACCTGTTGGGCGTGGATGCGCCCGTCACGGTGGGGCAGGAAGAGCCAACCGAGGCCGTAGAGCAGGATGCCGAGGCCGCCGAAGACGGTGAGGGCGACCGCGGCGATCCGGACGAGCACGGGGTCGAGCCGGTAGCGGCGGGCGAGCCCGCCGGCGACGCCTGCGATCAGCCGGCCCTGACCGGGGTCGGCCCGGGTGATGCCGAGGCGGCGGATCCCGTCGAAGAACCCGGCGGCGGGCGGAGTGGCGGGCCCACCGTCGGGGGAGCTGGAGGCCGGGCCGCCGTCACTGCCTGAGCCAGCAGGCGGGTCCGCGGGCGCGGTGCCCCACGACGGTTGACCGTTCGGGCCGGTGGGGTGGGAGGGTTCGGAGGCGAAGGGCTCGTTCGTTGTCATGGATCCACTGTCGCCGGCGCCCGCCCGTGGCGGATCCGGCGACAACCCCGACCCCACCCTGACCGACCCCTGATCGACCCGGGGCCGCGGCCCCGGCCGGTAGGCGCAGGCGGTCGCGACGGTGTCCCGACCGCCGTCAGGCTTCTTCGAGCGCCTTGCCGAAGTCCTGAAGGACCTTGCTGCGCGTGCTCGCCGAGAGCAGGTGGCCAGCGGCGAGTGCTCCGGCGACCGGCCACTCGAGCACGCCGAGCGCGGCCAGCGCGGCCATTCCGCCCAGGAAGGCCAGCTCGTCCGTCGGCGGAACCTTGACTGTTCCGATCAGCGGTGCCGTGATCCGGAGCGAGTTGCGCTCGGTGGCATGGTGCGCCGCCCGCTGTCCCTTGATCGGGCGGTGGGGTCGATCAAGGCCGCTGCCGCGGGCCCCGGTCGGACTCCGCTCGGCTGCCGGGTCCGTCCTGGTGCCCCGGTGAGCAGTGGTGGCGTCGTCCCGTGCTGTCATCGGCCCTCGCCCTCCCTGTCGCGGCTTCCCCGCGGTGGTGGCGTGCTCTCCGGGTTGCCCGTTCACCGGCCGGAGCTAGCTTGTTCCCCTGACGTTCCTGATGGGGACAGCACACTACCTGCAGGAGGAATTGTGGCTACTTCTGCGCGCCGGGAGGTCGGTTCCGACCCGGACGTTGCCTCGGACGTCCGTTCCGACCCCCCCCGGGACACCCACCCGGACGGCCAGCACCTGGAGGGCGCGGCGGCCGCGCCGGGAGGGCGCGGCGCCGGTATCGGGGTGAACGCGTCGTTGCCGCCTCTGCCAGGAGTCGGTCAGGTCGATCCGAAGCGGCTGCTGTGGTGGGGCGGTCTGGCCACCGCAGGGGCGCTGGGCGTGCTCGAGTGGCCGGTGGTCGCGGCCGTCGGCGTCGGGAGCTACGTGGCCGAGAGGTTCGCCCGGAGCGATCGGCCGGAGCACCCGGTCAGCTGACCCTTCCGGCGACCGGGAGGGTCCGTGTTCACCGCCCTGCTCGAAGCGCTGGTCGAACCGGCCCGTCAGCTGGGTGTCCCGTCGCTGCCGCGGCACCTGCTCAACGTTCTGGCGGCGGACCAGGTCCACGGGCGTCGGGCCTGGGCACGGGACGGGCGCGCCGCGATCGAGGTGCGCCTGCCGGGCGCCCAGGTCACGGGCGCGGCCCCGCGGACCGGGCGTCTGATCGACGCGTTCCGGGCCGCGCTGGACGACCTGCCGGGGGTGGCGTGGGTGGGGGTGAACCTTCCGCTCGGCCGCGTCGTGGTGGCGATCGACGAAGAGATCACCTCACTGCCGTACCTGGTCGAGGTGTTCGACAAGGTGGAGCACGAGGTACTCGTCGAGGACGAGGTCCCCGCGGCGCCGCCGCCCCGGGCCGAGGGCAGCCATCCCCCGGTCCGCGGCGCACGAGGCGGCGTGGAACCGGGCGGCGTGGAACCGGGCGGTGGGCGGGTCCACGATCAGGACCGCCTCCGGTCGCTGGACATCGGGGACAGGCGAGCGAGTGACCAGGCCCTGGCCGCCCTGGCCGCGGACTCGGCGGGACTGCTGCTGGCCGGCGTCGGTCGGCTGGCCGCCCTGGCCGCGCTTCCGGTGGAGGCGGCCGCGCTGGTCACCGTGGTGGAGACCGTGCCCCGGCTGCGGGGTGCGGTGGAGAGCCTGCTCGGGAGGTCGGCGGCAGACCCGGCCATCGCGGTCGTCAACGCGGCCGCTCAGGGTCTGGCCCACGGAGCGGTCGGCCTGGCCGTCGACGGTGCCTACCGACTGATGGCCCTCGCCGAGGCGCGCGCCGGCCTGGCCGGGTGGCGGCGGTGGAACGACCGGCACGGCCTGGACGCCGGCGAGGTGGACGAGGCCGGCCGGACGGCGTTCGACCAGGCCCACCGCCCGGCGCCCCGACCCGCGGACGACGAGGGGCGGTCCGCGGCGGTCGCGGTACCCCGGCCCTGCCCGCTGGCGCCCGGACCGGTGGAGCGGTGGGGTGACCAGGCGGGCGCGCTGGGGGCGGCGGCCTTCGGCGTGGGCGTGGCCGCCAGCGGGGACGCGCGCCGGTCCGCTGCCTTCGCGCTCGGATCGTTGCCGAAGGCGGCCCGGTTGGGCCGGGAAGGTTTCGCCACCCAGCTGGGGCGCATCCTGGCGCGCCGTGACGTGCTGGTGCCCGACCGGGGGGCCCTGCGCCGCCTGGACCGGATCGGCACGGTCGTGCTGGACGCGGACGTGCTGGTGACCGGCGGCCATCTGTTGGGAGAGGTCCGGGTCCTGCCCGACGCGGATCGGCAGGAGGTCGCGGTGCGCCTGCACGCCCTCTTCCGCGGCGAGCAGGCGTTCACCCCGCGCCGGGACGGTCCGTGGCGGCTGGCGAAGGTCGAGGACCTGCCGCTGTCGGGCCGCAAGGGGGTGCGCGAGCGCGCCCAACTGGACCGCTCGGAGCCGGTCGGGGTGCTCGGCCTGGCCCGGGGCGGACGGCTGATGGCCGTGGCGGCGGTCGTCCCGGAACCGGTCGACTCCTTGGACACGCTGGCCGCTGCGGCGCACCGTTCCGGCGTCCGGCTGGTCATCGCCGGCGACCGGTCGCCGATCGGCTCGCGGATGGCCGACGCGGTCCTGCCGGGGGGCCCGGACCTGCCGGGGACGGTGCGCACCCTGCAGTCCGACGGGCGGGGCGTGCTGCTGCTCTCCCGGGACCGGGTCGCCCTGCGCGCCGCGGACGTCGGCGTCGGGGTCGGCGGCGGACCGACCCCCGGGGGCGCCCACGTGCTGGTCGGGGCGGACCTGGCCACGGCCGCCCTGCTGATCGACGCGTGCGGGGTCGCCGCCCGGACCAGCCGCCGCAGCGTCGCCCTGGCCCAGACCTCGTCCGGGCTGGCGGGGGTGGCCGCGGCGGTCAGCGCCGTCCCGCTGGGGGCGCCTCGATCATTGCTGGCCGTGAACCTGGCGGCGGCGGTGGCCCTGGCGCAGGGCGCCTGGTCGGCGATCGAACTCGCCGGCCGGCCGGTCACCCCGCCGGTCTCCCGGATCCCCTGGCACGCGATACCGGCGGACGGCGTGCTCGAGCGGCTGGGCAGCAGGGCAGACGGTCTGGACCGCGGCGAGGTCCGGCGTCGCCAGCGACACCGCCGGGACCCGGCGCTCACCCCCACCTCGCGCGGGCTGGCCGCCGCGGTGGTGGAGGAGCTGTCCAACCCGCTGACGCCGATCCTGGCCGGTGGGGCGGCCCTGTCCGCGGTCGTGGGTTCGATCGTGGACGCCGCGCTGGTGGCCGGGGTGACCCTGGCCAGCGCCCTGCTCGGCGGCGTCCAGCGCCGCGGCACGGACGAGGCGCTGACCGCCCTGCTGCAGCAGTCGGCGGTCAGCGCCCAGGTGCGACGCGACAGCGGGGAGGTCCGGGTGCCCGCCGATCAGCTCGTGCCCGGAGACGTCGTCCTGGTCCGGGCCGGGGACGTCGTGCCGGCCGACTGCCGGGTGCTCGAGGCGGTGAGCCTGGAGGTCGACGAGTCCTCGCTCACCGGTGAGGCGTTCCCGGTCGCCAAGGGCCCGGCGCCGGTGATCGCGGCGGCGTTGGCGGAGCGCACGTCGATGCTCTACGAGGGGACGACGGTGGCGGCCGGCCGCGGCCGGCTGGTCGTGGTGGCGACCGGCAGCTCGACCGAGGCCGGCCGCAGCATGGCCGCCAGCCGGACCGGGACCCCGGTGGCGGGGGTGGAGGCCCGCCTCGCGCAGATCACCCGGACCACGATCCCGGTCACGCTGTCCTCCGCGCTCGCCGTGATCGCCGCCGGGTTGGCCCGGGGGAGGTCGGTGATGTCCACCGCCGGCGCCGGCGTCAGTCTGGCGGTGGCCGCCGTCCCCGAGGGGTTGCCGTTCCTGGTCAGCGCCGCCCAGCTGGCCGCCGCTCGCCGGCTCTCCGGGCTGGGTGCCCTGGTCCGCAACCCGCGCACGATCGAGGCGCTCGGCCGGGTCGACGTCCTGTGCTTCGACAAGACCGGCACCCTGACCGAGGGACGGATCACGCTGGAGGCCGTCTCCGAACCCGCCGGGGCCCCGCTGGCGCTTCCGGAGCTGGACGACGTCACCCGCGCCGTCCTGGTCACCGGGTTGCGCGCCACCCCACAGGCCGGGCGCGGCCAGCAGTTGGCGCACCAGACCGACCGTGCGGTGACCGACGGCGCCCGGCGTGCGGGTGCGGACCGCGCCGACGGCGACGTGGACTGGCGGCTGCTCACCGCACTGGCGTTCGAACCCTCCCGCGGGTACCACGCCACGGTCGGCGCTCTCCGCGCCGGGACGGCGCCGCGGTCCGCCGCACGGACCGGTGCGGCGCTGCTCAGCGTCAAGGGCGCTCCGGAGGTGGTCCTGCCACGGTGCGTGGCCGTGCGTCGGTGGGGCCGCGACGTCCCGCTGCGCGAGGTCGGTCGGCAGCGGGCCAGCGATCAGGTCGAGCGGCTGGCAGGCCGCGGGTACCGGGTCCTGGCTGTCGCGCAGCGACCCTGCCCGGAGCAGACGGACCTCCACGACGGCGACGTGCACGGCCTCACCCTCCTCGGCTACCTCGCCCTGGCCGACCCGGTCCGACCGGCTGCCGGAACCTCCGTCGACGCCTTGCGCCGCGCCGGGATCCAGATCGTCATGATCACCGGAGACCACCCCGGCACCGCCGCCGCGATCGCGCACCGGCTGGACCTGATCGACGGGCAGCGCGTGATCACCGGCCCCGACCTGGACGACCTGGACGACCAGCAGTTGGACGCGCTGCTGCCGTCGGTGTCCGTCGTGGCCCGGGGCACCCCGGCCCACAAGGTCCGCGTGGTGCAGGCCTTCCGGCGATTGCGCCGGACCGTCGCGATGACCGGGGACGGCGCGAACGACGCGCCCGCGATCCGGCTCGCCGACGTCGGTATCGCGCTCGGCCAGCGCGGCACGCCCGCGGCGAGCGCGGCGGCCGACCTCGTCGTCACCGACGACCGGCTGGAGACCATCATCGCCGCGCTCGTCGAGGGCCGGTCCCTGTGGGGGTCGGTGCGCAAGGCCTTGGGCATCCTGGTCGGCGGCAACCTCGGTGAGATCGCCTTCACCGTCCTCGGCGCCGTCCTCACCGGCGCCTCCCCGCTGGCCGCGCGGCAACTGCTCCTGGTCAACCTGCTGACGGATCTGGCGCCGTCCCTCGCCGTCGCGCTGCGCCCACCGCAGGCGCGCTCCACGGACGCGCTGCTGGCGGAGGGCCCCGAAGCGTCCCTGGGCACGGTCCTGACCCAGGACGTCGCCAGCCGGGCCGCGCTGACGACCCTGGGGGCGACCGGCGGCTGGCTCGGCGCCACCGCGCTCGGACTGACCGCCACCGGTCCCACCATCGCGCTGGCCGCACTGGTCGGCACCCAGCTCGGCCAGACCCTGGCCGCTGCCGGCGCCAGCCGCGGGGTCATGGTGAGCAGCGCCGGTTCAGCCGCCGCGCTCGCGGGCGTGATCCAGATCCCGGTCCTGAGCCGATTCTTCGGGTGCAGCCCGCTGGGCCCACCCGGGTGGGCTCTCGCCGTGGCGGCCAGCACGGCAGCGACCCTGCTGGCCCCGGTGGCCTCGGCGGCGGTGCCCGCGATGATGACCGCGACCGGCGGCTCCGAGGTGGCCAGACCCTCCCCGGCCCGACGGGCGGCGGCCTGATGCGTGGACGGGTCGCCCGGGCGACAGCAGCGGGGCAGCCGCCGGCCGCCGGCCGGCCCGACCATCCCGGAGGCGCCATGCATCACCTGGGCACGTTCGACCTTCCGGCGCAGGCCCTGTCATGACGCCGCCGAGGTGGACGATCCGCGCCGAGATCGGCTCCCTGGGCGTCGACGTCCCGCTCGACCTGGGCTTCTACGGCGGCCTGGCCGCCGCCGTCGCGTTCGGTGCCCTCGACCCACCCCTCGCCGTGGCCGCTGCGGTCGTCCCCGTGCTGAGCCAGTTCGACGAGCGCTCCGTCCCGGGTCCCGCACGGCTGCCGATCCGCCTGGCCGGTCAGCTCCTGCGGAACCTGGCAACGGCCGCGTTCGGCCCCGAGGGTCCCCGGCCGGCCTACCGGCCGGGTGAACGCGAGCAGGCCGGCGTGACGTTGGCTCGGGTGGCAGTGGTGCCTGCTCGCGCGTCCGGTGACCGCGGGTCGAGGCGATAGCCCGGGGCCGGCGGGCCGTGGCGGATCGACGCGATCTCATCCCCGGGTTGGTTCGTTCCGGCCATTCTTCTCAGGAGAATGGCAGAATCCCCCGGCTCACGTCGATGAGAGACCGATGAGACGCGGATGAGAGCGCGGGTGCGCCACGTAACCCACATCTCGCCTTCGCGTACCTCGTGCTGTGACATTCGCGACGACCGCCCAGGCTCTCCGGCGGCCGGAAGCCGAAGCACCCGCGCTGTATCTCATCGGATGCGCAGCGCCGCCTGTTCTGGAATGGGAGGAGGTGCTGGCAGCGGCGGGTGCCGACGGGTGGGCCGTCTGCCCCATCCTCAGGCCGTCCGCCGCGGTCTGGCTCCAGGACCGGATCTCGGCACTCGGCGACCTGGCGGGGGAGCCGGTGCGCACCCAGTTCTGGCTGCCGTCCGGCCGGAGCCTGCCACCGGCTGATGCCGTGCTGGTGGCACCGGCCACCGCCAACACGGTCAACAAGTGCGCGGCCGGGATCAGCGATTCTCTCGCCCTCGGGATGCTCAATGACGCGATCGGACGGGGCCTTCCGGTCGTGCTGGTCGTGGCTGCCGGGGCGGACCGGGCCCACCCGGCGTTCCGGCGCAGCGTCACCCTCCTGCGCGCCGCGGGGGTGAGGCTGCTCGTCGACGCCGGATCGGGCGGTGGCAGCCGAACGGGCGATGCGGGAGCGGGCCTTCGCTGGCGGAAAGGGTTGGCGCAGCTCCGCTCCCGCACGTCCCTCGGAACCCCGGAGCGAAATGACCTGGCGGCGAGCAATACGCATCGAGGCCCGTGACGTTCACCGACGTCCGCCCCGAGGGCGGGCCAGCAGGTGGGCGCGCCCCGAAGCCCCGGACGACCCGAATGATGAGGAGTGCTGTGGCAAGCAGTCAGGAACAGGACCCGCTCGCCCCGCTCGTGGACGTCGAGTGTCCGCTCACCGTGGCCGTGGTCCTCGGGAGCTCGCGTCCTGGTCGCAAAGGGGCCGCGGTGGCGGACTGGTTCGTGGCACAGGCCTCGTCCCGAGACATGAAGATCGACGTCATCGACCTCGCCGCCCTGCGGCTGCGCACCGATCTGACACCGACCGACGACAGCCGGGAATTGGCGGCCCGGGTGGACGCCGCGGACGCCTTCGTGGTCGTCACGCCGGAGTACAACCACGGCTACCCGGCGGCGCTCAAGACCGCCCTCGACGCGTTGCGGCGCGAGTGGGCCGCGAAGCCGGTGGCCTTCGTCTCCTACGGAGGCCTGTCCGGCGGCCTGCGCGCGGTGGAACAGCTGCGCGCCGTGGTCGCCGAGCTGCACATGGTGAGCCTCCGGGACACGGTGAGCTTCCACCAGGTGGCCGGCTGCTTCGACGCCACCGGGACGCCGCGCGACCGCGTCGCGGCCGAGACCGCCGCTGCCGTCCTGTTGGACCGCCTGACCTGGTGGGGATCCGCGCTGCGCGCCGCTCGCGCCGGCCAGCCCTACGCCCCCTGACCTCAGCGACAGCGAAGGAGTTCCCGATGACCGACCAGTCCCGCCAGCCCGCCGCCCGGCCGGCCCCGGACCCCGCCGCGGACCCCGCCGCGGACCACGCCGCGGACCACGCCGCGGACCCCGCCACGGACCCCGCCACGGACGCGGCCCTGGAGGACGTGGAGTTCCTGGACGACATCGACTTCACCCTCGAGGACGTCGAGAGCCAGATCGCGCCGCTGGCCCTGGCCTGGACCTGAGGCGGGCCGGTCGCTCATCTCCTGGGCCCGGCCCACATCCAGCTCCCTCGACCGGAAGGCACCCGCGATGGCTACCGCAGTCGGAAACGACCACGCAACCCTGCTCGACCGTCCGCCGCGGGCAGCTCTCGAGGTCGACCTCGCGACCGGGCCGGCGTCGAGCTTCGCCGGCCTCCGCCGGCTGATCGCCGCCCTGGGCGAGGTCGGCGCGTCGTTCGGCGACCTGGCCGATCGGTACCCGACCGAATGGGCCCACCTGACCCGCCCCGGTGACGACACCCGCGCGGCGTTGGCGGACCTGGCGCTGCCGGCGTCCGAACGCCGGCTGCACCGGGAGTCGGAGCAGACGTTCCGGGTGTTGTCGGTAGCGGCCGCCGCGGTGTGCCGGGGTTCCCAGGACCTGGGCAAGCCCGTCGTCCTGCGTGGTGTGGGGTGCACGGATCTGGCCAGCCTGCGTGGCGTCGTGCGCGCGAGGGAGTACGCGGCGGCGACCGGTGTCGGCCGGCTGTCGGTGCCGGCGGCCGACGCGGTGCGGGTGTGGCGGCCGCTGGCCGAGGCGGCGGACACCCGCGAGGAGAGGGCGCGGAGTCTGCGCGCCCTCGGTATCGAGGTGCGGCCCGCGGGCCTCCAGGTGATGCCCGGCTCGGCCCCGACCCCAGCGGACCGAGCAGGTGATGCCCGGCTGTTCGCGGTCGTCATGGATCGCTCCGCGGACCCCGTCGAGCGGCTCGGCGCGGCCCTGGCGTACTGCCGCGCCGCGTTCTACTCGACCAACTGGGAGGGCATGGCCGCCGTGGCCGCGGTGACCCTGCCGCTCGCCGCCCGGCTGACCCCGCCGGAGCTGAAGCGGCTGGTCGCGGCCGGTTCCGGGCCGGACGCCCGGCTCGGAATCGAGGCGGACGACCAGGCCATCGAGTTCGAGCCGGCGCTGCTGCGCCTCCCCGGCGACGTGCGGGCCTACCTGCAGAAGATCCTCGGGATCCAGGCGTCCCTGCGCGGCCGGCACGATGAGGCGCTGGGCTGGTTCCGTCAGATGCGCCGGCTGACGGGCTCGGTGTCGGGGGAACTGCGTGCCCAGTCGCACCTGTACGCCGCGCTGACGCTGACCAAGCGCCAGCACCGGATCGCGGACGCCGTCGCCGAACTCGAGGCGGGCTTCGACGTCGCGCGCCCCCGGCACGGCGAGCCGGTCTCGATGCGCCGGGAGCGCGGCTGGCTGCACAACCTGCGCGGTCTGACCTACTTCGGGGCCGGAGGGCTCCTTCCGGCGCTGGAGCAGGAACGGCAGGCGCTGACCTGTGTCGAGGGGTTGACGGATCCGAGTTCGGTGCACCTGAGGGTCAACCTCGTGTCGAACGTGAGCGTGCTGCAGGAGACGGCGGGCAAGCCGATGCAGGCGCTGCGCACCTGGAATCGGTTCCGGCAGGAATTCCCAGGGGCCGACGCGAGGTTCGCCAAGCACCACGCCTACCGCGCCGGGGCGCTGCTCGTGCAGGCGGGGGAGGTCGACGCCGGGCTGGGGCGGGTGACCGAATCGCTGCACTGGTGCGTGCGCACCGCCGACGACTTCCACGAGTTCGAGATCCGCGCCGAGCTGGGCACCCTTGCACTGGTGCGGGAACGGCGGGCCGAGGCGGTCGAGCACTTCGCCGCGGCGTCCCGGGCCGGGTCGAGGCTCGGAGACCCCTACCGGATGGCCCTCGCCGCGGTCGGCTCGGCCGCCGCCGCGGGCGGGTCGACCGACGTGGGCACCGCCGCGTGCGCCCGTCACAGCACCACCCAGCTCGATCGGGCGGCCGCGCTGCTGGCTGGTTGCGGCGCGGGCGCGGACCCGGTCTCGCTCCTGCCGCGCCTGCGCACCAAGCTGAACCGACCCTTCGACATGATCAATATCTGATGCCCGCCGGACGTCGACGTCCCGTCCTGGCGGCTGGTTCCCCACCTGCCGCTCCGGCGGGCGGGCTTCAACGTGGAGATCTTGGTGGCCATGGCCGGCCCGGCGGTGTCGTCTCGCCCGGTCTGCCGTCCCGCCGCCCGCTCGACCGGAGGACTGGCATGACGGCGTCCGTTACCGACGCACCGGGGTCCGCCGCCCTCGCCGGCGCCCTGACAGGCCCCGGCTCGGACCTCGACACCCCGGGCACGCCGAGGACGTGGCACCTCGGGCGCGTCTTCGTGCTGCGGCATGCCGGGTTCCCGTTCGACTGGGTCGAGGAGCTCGGCGGGCCGGTGGAGCTGCTGCAGGCCGCCGAGACGTTGCTGGACGCCGAGGACGCGCTGCTGGGTTGCCTGGCCGGCAGCGGGCAGGCGGCGCAGCGCCTGCGCGCTGACGTGCACGCCCTGCGTGTGGACGCCGTCCCCACCCAGCCTCGCCCGGGGGTGCTGCCCGCCGCCCGGGCCGGCTGGGCCGCCCGGCACGCCCGCTGGGTCGACGCCGTCACCGCCTACCTGGAGGCCTTCGCCGCCGCGGACGCCGCCGCTGACGCGGTCCTTCGCGCGGTGCTGCGCCGGCCCCGGCTGCAGGAGGCGGTCTTCGGGTCCAACCCGTCGGTGTACCGGAACATGTTGGTTCCGTTCGTGGCCGGGACCGGCCCGCTCACCTCTCGGTGGCGTCGTGCCCGGCGCCAGCTCTACACCTATGTGCAGCGGCTGTGTGCGAAGAACGAGACGGTGAGCTTCTTCGGGCCGATGGCCTACGGGCACGTGGTCCCGGACGACGCCGTCCCGGACAGTGGGGTCCGGCTGCACACCGACCTGCCCCGCCGGCGGAAGGTGTTCCTCAGCTACTGGGCGGCCCTCGAGGTGGCGGCGGCGGTGGGGCGCGACGCCCAGTTGCGGCCGGTGCTCCCCCTGCGGCGCACCGGCGTCCGGCTGCGACCCGGCGTCCCCGGCTGGCTCGATGAGGCCCGCTGGGCGGAGGTGCTCGGGCCGGACGGGGCGAACCTGACGGCTGTCGCGGCCGCCACCGGCGTCCCGCTGCGCGAGGCGACCACCCGGGTGGTGCCGCTGGTGGGGTGCGCCTACCTGGAGTTCGGGCTGGCCCCCGCGCCCGACGAGCTGGAGCCGTTGCCGCCGATGGTGTCCGCGCTTCGCGCGGTCCCCGGCCCGGCCGCCGCCGCGTGGGCAGACCGGCTGGACGCGTTGCAGGGACTGATCGAGGAGGTCGAGCGCAGCCCCTTCCCGGCCCGGATCCACGCCGTCGCCCGCCTCGAGGCAGCCTTCAGCGAGATCACCGGGACGTCGGCCCGCCGCGGAGCGGGTGCGGTGTACGCCGACCGTGCGGTGTACTACGAGGAGTGCTCCTCTCCCTTCGCGCTGCAGGTGGGCGAGCGCGTCGCCGCCCGCTGGGCGCAGCAGGTCACGGCGGCGTTGGAGGTGTCCGTCGCGCACGGGGCGCACAGCCAGCAGCAGGCCGCGGAGCAGGTGGTCGCCGTCCTGAGGGCGGACGGCGCGAACACCGGCGAGATCAGCCTGAGCCGGTACGGCGAGCTGCTGCAGGCAGGGTTCGCGCCGCGCAGAAGGCGCTTCGAACCCCCGCACGCCGCCGTCCGCGGGGCGGCCGACTGGCGCGCGGAGGTGGCCGCCCTGCTCCGGCACGCGGCCGACCTGCGCGGCGACCGGTACGCGGTGGTCGACCTGTGCCCTCAAGCCGCTGCTGTCGAGCACCTGGGCAGCAGCCGGCTGGTGCTCAGTCGCTGCCATCACCACCTGCTGACCGAGGGCTGGCTGGGCACCATGCACCGGCCGGACGGGGGGACGGAGGCGTTCGGCGCGGACGCCGCCGGCTGGGCCGCCCGGCATCCGGGCGTGGTGGCCCTGGACGTCGGCCGCCGCAACAAGGGCTGGTACCGGTTCCCCGGCCGCCGGGTGGCGTTGCGGCGTCCGTGCGCAGCGGACGTCGGCGACCCCCGATTGCTGCGCCCGGACGACGTCAGGGTCCGGTACGGCTCACCGGCGCCCGGCCCGGCCCTGGAGTGCTTCGATCCCGCCGGCCGAAGGATCGCGCTCTACCTGCCGCTGAGCGACCTGGTGAAGTACCCGCCGTTCGCGGCGCTGTCGCACCCGCAGGTGCTGCACGCGACCTTCCGGGGCGGCAGCGGGTCGCCCGAGGTGGTCGTCGGCGGGGCGCTGTACCAGCGGCCACGCCGGGTGCTGGACACCGCGGCCCTGGCGGAGGCCTCGGCCGCCGCCTGGTTCCTGCTGATGCGGCGCACCGCCCGATGGCATCCGGGCGAGCGGTTCCTGTTCGCCCGCACCGAGCGCGAACGCAAGCCCTACCTGCTGGACCTGGCGTCGGTCCTGGCGGCCGACCTGTTGGCGCACGTCGCCTCGGGCGGCGTCCAGGTGCTCGCCGAGCCGATGCGACCCGGTCCGACCCAGCTGTGGCTGCGTGACGCGCAGGGTCGCCGCTACACCAGTGAGTTGCGCGTGCAGGTGGTGGGGCGGGACGTCGCCACCGCCTCCGGGCCGGTCACCACGGCTGGCACCGATCACGTGGTGAGCGCACCCGCGCCGGTGCTGCCCGCTGCGACATCTCCGGAGAGGAGCTCGGATGTCCACCTCTACTCGCTGTGAGTACGTCGTCGTCGGGGGTGGCCTGCTGGGAGCCTGCCTGGCCGAGGAGCTGGCCGGCCAGGGGCGGGAGGTGCTCGTGCTGGACGCCGGCTCTCACCCCGGCCACGCCACCGGGGTCGCCGCCGGGGTCGCCGTCCCCTCCCTGCGCTATGCCAAGGACGAGGCCTTCCACGGCTGGCTCGCCCGGGCCGGCGCGACGCTGGAGGCCGACATCGCCCGGCTGGAGCCGCAGCACGGCGCCTTCAGCCTGACCCGACCCGTGCTGCGCCTGCTGCGCGCCGCCGACCTCGCCGCGCTGCCCGGCTGCGCGGCGATCGGTGAGCCGGCGACGTCCGCCGACCTCGACACCCTGGTGCCCGGGCTGGTCCTGCGGCCGGACGAACAGCCCTGGCTGATGCCGGGCGGCCTGAGCGTCGACGGGCCCGCCTACCTGCGCGCCGTGCGCAGTTCCGCGATCGCCGCCGGGACGCTGTGGTGGCAGCAGCGGCAGGTGACCGGGCTGCACGAGCGCGAGGACGGGGTGGGCGTGTACTGCGCGGACGGGACGAGCATCGACGCGGACCGGGTGGTGGTCACCGCGGGCGCCTGGACCGGTAAGTTGACCGGGGTGCCGGTGACGCCCCAGCGAGGCCAGCTGGTCCTCCTGCGGGCGCCCGCGGTGCAACTGCGCTGCATCGTGTCCAGCCGGCTCTACCTCGCACCTACCCCGGACGGCGGCCTGCTCGCCGGGGCCACCGAGGAGAGGGCCGGCTTCGACGACCGGACGACGGCCGGGTCGGTCGCCGGCATCCTCGGGTTCGCGATGCGCGCGCTGCCGCAGCTGGCCGACGCGACCGTGGTCGCCGCGCGGGCGGGCCTGCGCCCGGTGTCCGCGACGGGCCGTCCGCTGGTGGGCCGGGTCCCGGGCCGCAGCCGGGTGTACGTGGCGAGCGGGCACGCCGGGCACGGCCTGGTCTCTGCCCGGGCGACGGCCCAGGGCGCCGCCTCCGGGCTGCTGCACGGGGCCTGGCACACCCTGCCCGAGGAGTTCTGCCCTGGTCGCGGCGCGGCGGCCGCCCCCGGGCCGGTCAGGGTCGCGGCCGGGAGCCGGTGAGGAGGACCGGATGCGCATCGACCATGTGATCTGGGCTCGCGTCGCGTCGACGAGGTCCGGCGAGACGGAGGTCAGCCCGTGACCGCGCCAGGCTGGGCCCGGCGCCGGGTCGTCGTGGTGGTCGGCGCCCGGCTGTCCGGGGCGGTGACCGCGCACGCCCTGGCCCCCTGGTCCGGGGACGTGCTGCTGGTGGAGCGCACCGTTCCCGGCCGGTTCTGGCCCCAACAGGTCACCTGGGACCGGCGGGACAACCTGCTGTGGGCCGGGCTCGGCCTCCTGGACACGGTGCTCGGCTGTGGCGCGCCGCGCCTGCGCGGCCACACCCGGCGCACGATGGACAGCGGGCCGGACGGTGCCCCGGACGTCGTCGTGGAGTGCCGCTACCCGGACGACGACGAGTACTGCTACCGGATGAGCATCGCGCGGGAGGTGCTCGACCCGGCGCTGGCGGCACGAGCGGCGCAGCACGGCAACGTGCAGCTGCTGCGACCGGCCCGCGTGGTCTGCCCGCTGCTGGACGGCGGCCGGGTCCGCGGGGTCGTCGTCGAGCATCAGGGCGTGCGCGCCGAGGTGCCCGCCACCCTCGTGGTGCTCGCCGACGGGCGACGTTCCCGGCTCCCGGGGCAGGTCGGCGCGCACGCCTACGACACGGTCGCCTCGCCCTGGTCCGCCATGCTGGCCTACCACCGGGGGCTGCCTCTGCCGGCCGACCACACCTGGTACACGCGGCGTCCCGGCAGCATGCTGATCGTCACGCCGACCGGCCCCGACCAGTGGTGCGTGGCGGCCGCGCTGCACGCCGACCTGATCGCCGGTCAGGGCGGCCATCCGGTCCGCGTCTATCACCGGACCGTCGCCGCGGACCCGGTCGCCGGGCCGGCCGTCGCGGCCGGGACGGCGATGACGCCGGTGGGCGGGGCCACCCGGCTGGGCATGCACCGGCGCCCGATGGCCGGTCCGGGATGGTGCCTGGTCGGCGACAGCGGTCTGCACCTGGATCCGATGTCCGCGCTCGGGGGTCACGCCGCCCTGGTCACGGCCCAGCTGCTGCAGGCACGCGTGGCCGACCTCGGCGGGGTGAGCGCCGACCCGACCCACTACGCCGATCTGACCACCCGTCGCGACGCCCTGCTCCGCGGCGACTGGGAGGCCACCCGGCGCATCATCAGCAGCTACCAGCCCGCGCCGGAGGCCGTCGAGCGGGCCCGCCGGCTGGCCGGGGACCCCGCGGCGCTCGACGCCGACGTCCGCGCCCGGATGGGTCTGCCGGCCCGCGCCCCGGTGGTGGCCCGGTGATGCCGGACCCGCAGCCGGCGGCCGACGTCGTGCGGCTGTACTGGTTCTGGCCGGAACGAGGTCGCCTGTCCACCCTGCTCGGGGACGAGGCGGTGTGGCGCAGTTACCGGAGGGCGGCCACGGCGGCCGGGCTGGAGCTGGACGTCATCAGCGTGGACGACGTCGACGTGCTGGCCCACCCCGACGCCCCGGTGGCGTACGTGCGCGGCGCGGCGGTCGACCCGGCGCGGGCCGCCTTCCACGCCAAGCTCTACACTTGGCCCCCGTTCGCCTCCGACGTGTGGCGCTCGCTGGCCACCTTCCAGACGCTCGCCCCGGCAGGCTACTTCAACCTGATCCGACCGGAGCTGAACCTGATCACCAACGACAAGGCCGCGACCCTGCTGCACCTGCGGACCGTGGACGACGGATGGCTGACCACGCTGAGCATGCCCACCCGTGACCTGGACGTGTTGCGGGTGAGCCTGGCCGAGGTCGGACTGGGCTACCCGCTGGTGGTGAAGCCGGCGAACTGGGCGTCGGGCAACGGCGTGTCGATGGTCCACACCGAGGAGGACCTGTTCACCACGGTGCGGCTCGCCGGCGCGGCCGAGCTGACCGTGGTCGTGCAGCCCCTGATCGGCTCCGGGGCCTCGGGGCCTCCGGACGACGTCCGGGTCTACTGCGTCGAGGGTGCGGCGGTGGGCGCGCTGCGCCGTACCCCGCCCACCGGGCGGTTGGTGGCCAACATCACCGCGGGTGGCCGGGGTGAGCTGGTCGACGTCCCGGCGCCGCTGCGCCGCCGCGCCGAGGCGGTCGCTCGGTACCTGGACACGCCGTGGCTCGGGGTGGACTTCCTCGGCACGGACGGGACCTACTGGCTGTCCGAGGTGGAGATCGACGCCTGCGTGGGTCCGGTCACCAGCCGGCTGCCCGGGATGGCCGAGGTCCTGGCCCAGCGCTTCGCCGCGTACCGGGCCCGGTTCGACCGCTGGCTGGCCACCGAGGCATCCGCGACGGGCGACCGGCCCACGGTGGTGGGAGCGCGCGGGTGAGTGCGCGGCCCGCTGTACGCCCGGGTGGACTTCCTGCTGCCCCGGCCCGGACTTCCGGTGCTGATGGAGCTGGAACTGCTCGAGCCCGATCTGTACCTGCGCGACGCCCCCGGTGCCGTCGGCCGGTTCGCCGACGCGCTCGCCGCCCGGGCGTCGGCCCCCAGGGTCGGCGGCACCGTCTCGACCACCGTGACCGCCGTGACCGGTGCGACCGCGTGACCGGTGCGGACGGCAGCGGCCGTCGGTAACGGCGAGGGTGTCACAGGTCGCTTCCTGTCGTGACGCCGGAGGAGTATCCCCGAAGCGGCGACCGGCCCTGGCGGATTTCGGACGGTCCGGATCCGGACAGCGTACGGTCCCGCCCGCGCCTTGATCTGCCTGTGTTTCGGGGGTTGTATGACAACCAGCTACGGCAGGTGGTCGTACGTGCGAACGTCAATGCCCGACCGCTCGGTGCGGGCTGATCTGGCAAGGGTTCACGATGAGCGTCCGTGGGGCCACTGAAGATGAGCATTCCCGGCGAGCTGCACTTCTCGGAGGTCCTCATGTCGTTCAAGTTTCTCGTGCATTCCAGCGTCCGCACCCGGCGTAAGGTGGGGCTGGTCGCAGGTGGGGTGGCGGCCGTGGCGCTGGCTGTCGCGTCGTTCGGCCCGCTGCCGAGGAGTTTCGCGGACGGCGGCGGAGCCGCACCCCTTCCGGCCCACCGGGGTGAGGTGGTGCACACCTACCGCAACGTCTATTGCTACGCGAACCCGGTCGACAGGGCGAATCCTGAGCGGCAGCTGCTGGTCAACGTGGTACGGACCCAGTCCGGCTCGAACACCTGGCTCGAGACCGATGCCTCGTACGATCAGTGGATCCAGAGCTCGAGGCATTACCAGAACAATGGCGTGGTCTTCCGGCACACGGCCGGTCCCGGCACGTTCTCCGACGACCTGCAGCCGAACGACCTCTGCACGCTCCTGAACAACGAGCCCGACCAGCAGAGCTGGCCGTTCGGCACCTGGGCCTGACACAGGATAGGCCGCGCGGCGAGGTTTCCCCTTGCGGGGATCCCTATCCGCGCGGCCCTCCTCCGAACCACCCGGACCCGTTTCCGAGCAAGTGGCTCTCAGCGACCTACGCCGCGTTGGTGACAGGGTTGGCGTGGATGACGTCGTGGCAGGCGGCGCGGACCACGAGGGTCTTGCGCCGTTTGGCTGCCATCGGCGTCGCCCACGCGGGTCAGCGGCCGACAGGGCAGCCGGCATCGTGAACAGGGCGGCGAGCCACCAAGAGTTGCGCGCGGGCTCGGGTGTTCCCATGCTTGTGCTTCTCTCCAGGGGCCGGGACCGGCGGCC
>DATDMG010000490.1:0-18814 GCA_036518955.1 Kineosporiaceae bacterium
GGGGTGACGCGCAGCGCGTCACCCCGGACCTCTTTGTGCCGGGTCATGCCCGGCTCCCCGGCGCGTCGTGCGCGTACCTGCGGACCTCCGCCACGAGGCGATCCGAGGCGGGCGCAGGCAGGTGGGTCGCTGAGCCCTGCCTCGCGGCGGAGGGCGTCACGACTACAGTGGGCCGTGCCATGCGACAAGGGTTCATCCGGGGGCGTTCAGCGGTGCGGGGGCCGGACGGGGCGGCGTGGAGGAGTTCTGGTGCGTAGGTCTCTGGCTGTGGTGGCCTTCGGGCTGGTGGTGGTGTCGGGAGCAAGCGGGTGCTCCGGCTCGGGCGAGCACCCCGGGGCGCCGAGGGACCGGGCGGCGTCCGGTGCTTCCGCCGTGAGCCCGACGCCGAGCCACTCCCCGGAGCCTGTCGTGACCTTCTCTCCCGCCACCGGGAGCACGAGTGTCCGGCCTGACCAGCAGGTCCGGGTGACCGTGGCGAACGGAGTCCTGACCTCGGTGATGGTCGAGTCCGGCGGCGGTCCGCAGGTCGCCGGAGGCCTCGATGCTGCCGCCACGACGTGGACCGCGACCGCCCCGCTGTCCGGTGGGTCCACCTACACCGTGACGGCGCAGGCGCGGATGGCGGACGGCGGTACCCGGACGTTCACCTCGACGTTCTCGACGTTGAAGCCGTCGTCGACGATGTCCGCGGTGCTGCTGCCCGGCGACGACTGGGTGGTCGGGGTCGGGATGCCGATCATCGTGCAGTTCGCCCGCGGCGTGAAGAACAAGGACGCCGCGGTGAAGACGCTCGACGTGGTGACCACACCCTCGGTCGAGGGCGCCTGGCACTGGATGAACGACGAGTCGGTCTGGTGGCGGCCGCGGGACTTCTGGCCCGCCGGGACGAAGGTGAAGCTGACCGCCGCGATCGGCGGTGCCGAACTGGCGCCCGGGGTCTGGGGTCGGCGCACCTACACCGCCCAGTTCTCCATCGGCTCCTCGGTCATCAGCACCGTCGACACGCGGCAGCACGCGATGACCGTCACGCAGGACGGACAGGTCGTCCGGGTGCTCCCGGTGACGACGGGCAAGGACGACCCGCGCTTCCGCACCCGCAACGGCACCAAGGTCATCATGGAGAAGTTGGAGAGCGTCCGGATGGACGCGTCCACGACGGGCACCGACTCCAAGGATCCCGAGTTCTACGACACGGTCGAGTACTGGGCGATGCGGCTCACCTGGAGCGGGGAGTACCTGCACGCGCGACCCGGCAGCGACTGGGCCTTCGGCAAGGTGAACATCAGCCACGGCTGTACCGGCATGAGCAACAGCAACGCCAAGTGGCTCTTCACCTTCTCCAAGGTCGGGGACGTCGTGAAGTACACCGGCAGCTCGCGCCCGCTGGAGTTCGGCAACGGTTACACCGCTTGGGACATGCCGTTCGACCAGTGGGCGGCGCCGTACGGGCCGTCCGGAGGAGCGGCGTCCGGTTCGCCCTCGCCATCCGCCTCCGGATCGGCAGGGTCGCCGCCGACCACGTCGTCGGCGAGCACGTCGTCGCGGACCACGTCGCCTGCGGCGGGTGGGCCGTCCGGAGCACCCTCCAGCCTCGCACCGGCCTCCGCACCACCCGTAGGGGGTGGGCGCGCCGTAGGGGGTGGGCGCGGGCTCTGATCCGGCGAGTCGTCGTCCCGCGCACAGCGTTCGCGCCGGCCCTCGGCAGGCAGGGGCGGGGCGACAAGGGGCCCGGGCGGGAGATTCCCGCCCGGGCCCCTGCTGCTCTTGCCGGGACTTCGGGGTGGCTCACTCGCGTTCGCCGGCCCCGGACGGCCACGGGGACGGCGTCAGTCGCCGGCTGTGACGGCGTGTGCCTGGGGCTCGGCCGCGTGGCCTTCGACCGCGGGGTGCTCGTGCTCGTGGTGAGCCGCCTCCAGTTCGGCCGGCGAGACCGGGGTGACGCGGTCCTCGAAGTAGAACTTCGACAGCCGGTAGCCCAGGCGTGCCCCGAACCCACCGGGTCGGCGGACGCCGTGCTCGTCCTCCACCTCCGGCAGAGCCATCGGGGCCTGCTCCTCGTGCTGGACGAGCCGCCACCTGGCGTACGGGTCGAGCGGCTGGTGCACCTCGAAGAACTCACCGGTCTCGGTCCGCACGATCGTGCCGGTCTCGCGGCCGTGCAGCACCATCTCGCGGTCCTTGCGTTGCAGTCCGAGGCAGATCCGCTTGGTGACCATGAACGCCAGCGGGGGTAGCACGATCACGAGGACACGCAGCGTGTTGGTGATGTCGTTGATGGACAGGTCGAAGTGTGTGGCGAAGATGTCGTTGCCGCCGCTGACCAGCAGCAGCAGGTAGAACGTGATCGCCATGACGCCGAGCCCGGTACGGGTCGGGACATTGCGCGGTCGATCCAGGAGGTGGTGCTCTCGCTTGTCACCGGTGGCCTTGGCCTCGATCCAGGGATACAGGATCAGCAGCACCGTCAGAATCCCCGGCATGATCAGCGCGGGAATGACGATGTTGAACGACCAGGTGTGGCCGAGGAGGGTGAACTCGAAGAACCCGGGCATGAGCCGGACGGCGCCGTCCATGAAGCCCATGTACCAGTCGGGCTGGGCGTCGGCGGAGACCGGTGAGGGGTCGTAGGAGTTGAAGGCCCAGACCGGGTTGATCTGCAGGACCGCCGACATCAGCGCGATCACGCCGAACACGATGAAGAAGAAGCCGCCTGCCTTCGCGGTGTACACCGGGAACAACGGGTACCCGACCACGTTCTTGTTGGTCCGACCCGGTCCGGGGTACTGGGTGTGCTTCTGCAGGAACACCAGCAGCAGATGCGCCCCGATCAGCGCCAGGAAGATCGCGGGCAGCAGCAGCACGTGGATCGTGTAGATCCGCGGGATGAACGCCTCTCCCGGGAACTGCCCGCCGAACAGGAAGAACGCGACGTACGAGCCGACGATCGGGATCGCCAGGACGATCGCGTACGCGATGCGCAGCCCGTTGCCGGAGAGCAGGTCGTCAGGGAGCGAGTAGCCGAGGAACCCCTCGATCAGGGCGAGGATCGCCAGCAGCGACCCGATCACCCAGTTCAGCTCGCGGGGCTTGCGGAACGCACCGGTGAAGAACACCCGGAACATGTGCGTGATGATCGCCGCGACGAAGACGAGCGCCGCCCAGTGGTGGATCTGCCGCATCAGCAGGCCGCCGCGCACGTCGAAGGACATCCGCACCGTGGAGGCGAACGCCTCTGACACCCGCTGACCCTGCAGCGGAGTGTAGGCACCGTTGTAGGTCGTCTCCCCGACACTCGGGACGAAGAAGAAGGTCAGGAACGTCCCGGACAGCAGCAGGATGATGAAGCTGTACAGGGCGACCTCGCCCAGCATGAAGGACCAGTGGTCGGGGAAGAGCTTGCGGGCCAGATACTTGACCGGCTTACCGGCCCCGACCCGCTCATCGATGAAGTTGCCGAGACCGGACGCGGCTCGTGAGGTTGTCGTGCTCATCCGCGCTCCCAGTAGCTCGGGCCGACGGGCTCCTTGAAGCCATCCTTCGCGATCAGGTAACCCTCCTCGTCCACCGTAATAGGCAGCTGTGGCAGCGGCCTCTTGGCGGGCCCGAAAATCACCGCGCAGTTCTTCGTGACGTCGAAGGTCGACTGGTGGCACGGGCAGAGCAGGTGGTGGGTCTGCTGCTCGTACAGGCCGACCGGGCAGCCCATGTGGGTGCAGATCTTCGAGTACGCCACGATGCCGTCGTAGGCGCCGCCCTTCGACGCCGGGTCGAGGTCGGCCGGGTCGAGCCGCATCAGCAGGACGGCGGCCTTGGCCCGCTCCTCCATCTTCTCGCCCGGCGCCTGCAGCCCGTCCGGCATGACGTGGACGACGGAACCGATCTGGACGTCGGACGCCTTGATCGGGGTGCCCCTGCCCACGTCTCGAACGAGGCGGTCGCCGGCCTTCCAGGGGGTGGTCGCCAGGTCGGTACCCGGCATCGGCCCGCTGTCCCGCAGGAAGGCGATGGCCGGCAGCGGGATCAGGGCGAGCGCGCCGATGAGCGTGTTGCGGATGAGTGGCCGTCGGCCGAAGCCCGACTCCGCCGCTCCCTCGGCCAGGATGGCGAGGGCGTCCGCGCGGTCCTCGTCGGAGCTGCGCATCGGGTGCCGCAGCTCGATCCGTTCCTCGTCGGGCATCAAGGTCTTGGCCCAATGGATGGCGCCGGCGCCGAGCCCGAAGAGGGCGAGGAAGAGGCCGGTGCCGAGGAGGATGTTCGAGAGCTCGACCCTGGACAGGTGCTGGTCCATGGTGAGGTTGCCCTCGAACTTGACCGAGAAGTAGGCGACGAGGGTCAGGATCGTGCCCAGGGCCGACAGGCCGAACAGGGCGGCGACCTGACGCTCGGCGCGCTTGGCGGCCTTGGCGTCGATGTCCGTCAGGCGGTGCCGGTGGTCCGGCAGGCCCGGGTTCTCGAAGCGCCGGGCCACCTCGCCGCCGTCGACCGTCGCGACGTCAGTGGGGTGTTGATCGCTGGTGCTCATGGGATCGTTCCTGTCGCTCAGGATGACTTGGCGCCGAGCCACACCGCGCAGCCGATCAGGGCTGCGAGCCCGACGACCCACCCGACCAGGCCCTCGGACACCGGGCCGATGCCGCCCAGTGCGAACCCACCGGGGGACGGTGCCGTCTTGATGGTGCGGACCCAGGCGATGATGTCGCGCTTGCTCTCCGGGTCGATGTTGGTGTCGCTGAACACCGGCATGGACTGCGGGCCGGTCTCCATCGCCTCGTAGATCTGGGTCGGCGTGGTGTTGTTCAGGTTCGGCGCGTACTTGCCCCGGGTGAGGGCACCGCCGTTGGCTGCGAAGTTGTGGCACATGGCGCAGTTGGTGCGGAAGAGCTCACCTCCGCGTGCCGGGTTGCCCTTGGCCGGGTCGACCGCGTCCGCAGACGGGACGGCGGGGCCGGGACCCAGCGAGGCGATGTACGCCGCCATCTTCTTGATCTCGTCCTGGGTGAACTTGCGCCCGGTCGCCGGTGCCTGGGGCCCGCTGGCCGGCAGCGGCATCCGGCCGGTCCCCACCTGGAAGTCGACGGCCGCTGCCCCGACCCCGATCAGCGACGGCGCGTTGCCCCGGCCCTGCGCGTCGAGGTTGTGACAGGTGGCGCAGTTCGCCAGGAAGAGTTGCCTGCCGGCCGCGACGTCGTCAGTGGTCGCCGCGGACGCCCGGCTGGGCACGGCGAGGGCGTAGACGAGGCCGGTGACGACGAGGCTGAGCAGCACGAGCACCGCCGAGGCCATCGGATGCCGGCGGCGGGCTGCGAGAGCGGTCACGGTCTTCTCTCCTGGTCGAGTCGGGGCCGGTTGCCGTGCGCCGGGACCCGGATCGCGGCGTCGTCCGGGGTGGCCGACGGGCCTGCGGGCGGTCGCCGGGCGGCGGCGGGCGTGATAGGGCTCACTGCAGCACGTAGATGACGAGGAACAGGCCGATCCAGACGACGTCCACGAAGTGCCAGTAGTACGAGGTGACGATGGCGCTGGTGGCCTCCTGGTGACCGAAGCGCTTGACGGCGAAACTGCGACCGATGATCAGCAGGAACGCCATCAGGCCGCCGGTGACGTGGAGGCCGTGGAAGCCGGTCGCCATATAGAACACCGAGCCGAAGCCGCTTGAGGAGATGGTCAGGTTATCCCTCACCAGATTCGCGTATTCGTAGATCTGTCCGGCGACGAACAGTCCACCCGCGATGTAGGTGAGGACGTACCACTCCCGCATGCCCCAGTTCTGCCAGCCGTGGCGCCGGGTCCACGGCGTCCACCAAGGCCCCAGCGCGCCCGGTTGCAGGCGTTCGGCCGCGAAGACCCCCATCTGGCACCACACCGAGCTCAGCACCAGGTTGATGGTGTTGGCCAGGGAGAAGGGGATGTTGAGTTTGTCGGGCTCGGTGACCCACTCCTGCGGTTGTACCGCCCGGATCGTGAAGTAGATCGCGAAAAGTCCCGCGAAGAACATCAACTCACTGGCCAGCCAGACGATGGTGCCGACCTGCACCATGTTGGGCCGGTTGATGCTGGGATGCCCGGTGGGGGTCTCAGCCAGGGATGCGGTCGCCACGGCGTCATTATTGCGGCACCCGGTGGGTGCGGCGTCAGCGGGTGGCGCTCCACGTCGTGCCGCCCAGGTCACATTATGGTCACACCGGCCTGGTCACCCGGGCTCGTCACAGCGGCCTGCCCGTCGGGGTCGGACCGCTGCCACCGGTACGATCCCCCCAACCGCGTGCGGGCCCAGCTGACCGAGCCGGCGGGCGGCGCATGAACCGACCGTTCGTGACGGCGTCGGCACTGCGATCGGCGGCGCCGAGCACCGCACTTCAGTGGAGACCACGGATGACCAGCACTCCCGCCCCGGCCGGCCACCACGTCGACGGTGCCCATGAGGTTCTGTCCGTGCTGCTGTACAGCAGCGACGCCAACACGCGGGAGTCCGTGCGGCTGGCCGTCGGTCGGCGTCCGGCGCCGGACCTGCCGCCGGTCGCCTGGCGGGAGTGCGCCACCGAGGCGGCGGTGATCGCCGCGGTGGACGCCGGCGGGCTGGACCTGCTGATCCTGGACGGCGAGGCGTCGCCCGCCGGCGGGATGGGTCTGTGCAAGCAGCTGAAGGACGAGATATATCACTGCCCGCCGGTACTGGTGCTCACCGGACGCCCCCAGGACGCCTGGCTCGCCACTTGGTCCCGGGCCGACTACGCGGTGCCGCTGCCGGTGGATCCGGTCGTGATCAGCGAAGCGGTCGCGCGGCTGGCCCGCCGCGGGAAGGCCTGACCGTGGTGGTCTCCGGCTCGGGCGTGCCGACGTGGCCCGGGCTGGTGTCGGCTCTGCTTGCCCGGCGGGACCTCGCCCGGGCCGAGGCGGAGTGGGCGATGGACCAGGTGATGAACGGCGACACCACCCCGGTGCAGCTGGCCGGGTTCCTGGTGGCGTTGCGCGCGAAGGGCGAAACGGTCGAGGAGCTCGCGGGACTGGCAGCGGCCATGCTGCGCCGCGCGATCCGGATCGAGGTGCCCGGCCCGTGCGTCGATGTCGTGGGTACCGGCGGTGACCGGCATCACACGGTGAACATCTCCACGATGGCGGCGCTCGTGGTGGCGGGAGCCGGCCGGCGCGTGGTCAAGCACGGCAACCGCTCGGCCTCTTCCTCGTCCGGTGCGGCGGACGTGCTGGAGGCGCTCGGGGTCCGGCTGGACCACACCCCCGCCCGGATCGCCGAGCTGGCGACCGAGGTGGGGATCACGTTCTGCTTCGCGCAGCGCTTCCACCCGGGCTTCCGGCACGCGGCGGAGGCGCGCAGCGGTCTCGGCGTGCCGACGGCGTTCAACTTTCTCGGGCCGCTGACCAACCCCGCCCAGCCGATGGCGAGCGCGATCGGGGTGTTCGACGAGCGGATGGCCGGCCTGATCGCCGGGGTGCTGGCGGCGCAGCGGCGCAGCGCCCTGGTCTTCCGGGGGGAGGACGGGCTGGACGAGATGTCGACCACCGCGCCGACCCGGGTCTGGGTCGTCGCGGGTGGTGAGGTCCGTCAGGAGCGAGTGGACGCCGAGGGGTTGGGCCTGTCCCGGGTCGAGCTGGCCGCGCTCCGGGGCGGCGACGCCGCCCACAACGCGCGTGTGGTCCGGGACGTGCTGGCCGGTCGCCCCGGCCCGGTGCGGGACGCGGTCGTCCTCAACGCGGCGGCGGCGCTGGTGGCAGCCGAGCCGTCGGTGGGGGCCGGGCTGACGGACCGGCTGGCGGCAACGCTGTCGGAGGCGTCGGCGTCCATCGACTCCGGGGCTGCGGCCGAGGTGCTCGACCGGTGGGTGAAGGCCTCCCAGGGGTGATCGCGCCCTGAGCGCCCTGTTGTCCGGCATGTACCCGGCGTCGTCGGGTTATGCCGGATGACCGATCAGGCCCAAGGCACGCCGCATGCCTGGCGGGCACCATTAGAGTAACGCCCGCTACAGCAACGCCCTCGTCATGGACCGGGCCGGGCAATCCGTGCCCACGGGTCAGAACGGACGGCGATCGGATGTCTCGGGGAGTCTCTGGGTCGGCTGGGCCGCCGGACGCGGTGGGTGGTCCGCGGGTGCTGGCGATCGTGGCGTCGCTGGGGCGGCATCCGGGGAACCTGGAACGCGCTCTCGGATCGTTGCTGGAGCAGCGGCCCGAGCCGGTGGACGCGGTCGTGGTGCTGCCGGCCGGCGCGGCGGTCGCCCGGGATGCGGCCGGCCGCCGCGGTGTCCGCGTGCTCGATGATCCCGGTCGTGGCCTGGCGGCCGCGGTGAACGCGGGGCTGTCGGTCGCGGCGGTCTCGCACCGGTACGTGACGTGGCTCGGGGACGCCGACGTGCTGCTCCCCGGAGCGGTCGCCACGGCATCGGCGGTGCTGGACCGCGACCCGGAGGCGGTCGTGGCCTACGGTGACTGTCGCTACCTCACCCCCGAGGGCGAGTACCTCCTGACCTCGAACGCCGGGGGCACGGTCCGGCAGTTCGTCGGGCTCGGGCTGGGCCGACCGACGCCGCCCGCCGCGCTGTTCCGGCTGGACGCCGTGACGGCCGTCGGGCGCTTGGACGAGACGCTGGTCTACGCGACGGATCTCGACCTGCTGCTGCGCCTGCATCGCCGCGGCCGGTTCGCCGCCACCGGTCGCACTCTCGCCGTCTCGCGCTGGGACACGCCCACGCCGACCCCGGTCCAGCGGTCGACGGCCTTGGCGGAGACGCGGCAGGTGCTGCGCCGTCACCTGCCCGCAGCCTCGGTCGGGTTGCTCGCCCTCGCCCAGCCGCCCGGTTCGCTGGGTGCGCGGCTCGCCGGCCGACGGATCCCGCCCGGCGTGCTGCGAGCCGCCGCGTGGTCCCTGCCGCGTCCGCCGACCGCCGAGCGGGCGGCCCAGCGGGTGGGGGAGGAGCCGGCCGCCCTGGTACCGGTACCGGGACCGGTACCGGTCCCGTCGCCGGAGATGGGGGCGGCCACCGCGGTGGTGGCTGAGCGGGTGGCCTCACCGTCCCCGGGGGATCGGTCGGCGGTGGACTGATCGCTCCTGGTTCGCCCTACTCCGCCTCGATGCCGAGGGCGAACGCGGCGTCGAGGTCGTGCCGGGAGTAGGCGCGGAAGGCCACGTACGTCGTGGTCCCGCGCACCCCCGACACCTTGCCGAGCCGGTCGGCGATGACGTCCGCCAGATCCTCGTGGTCACGCACCCTGACCATGACGACGAGGTCCACGTCGCCGGTGACGGAGTAGACCTCGCTCACCCCGTCGAGATCGGCGATCTCCGCGGCGACCTCCGGGACGCGATCGATCGCGACATGGACGAGGACAACGGCCGTGATCACGCAGACCTCCCGAGCGGGCTTGGGGTGTGCTGGGGTGAGCCTACGCCGGGTCGGGGACGGGACGGTCCGGCCGGGTCGCGATGCCCCTCGAGCCGCCACTGGGCCTGCCCGGCGCCGTGGATCGGGCAGGTCCACTCGCCGTCCAGCCGGACCAGCCGCACTCCCGGCTCCTCCAGCCAGCGCAGGATCTGCTCGGTCTCCTCCGGATGGGCGGCCGGCAGCGGCGCCGGCCGTGGACGGACCTGCTCGCCGGTGGCTCGCATCGCGTCGATGAACGGGTAGGGGTCGGCACCCGGCGGGCTCACCGTCGTCGCGGCGAGCCGGCCGTGGCGGACCAGGACCAGCTCCCAGCCGCCGGCGGACGCCCGGCGCGCAGCCACGACTTCGCGTGTGCCGGCCAGCGGGGCCAGCCGCTGGGTGCGGGCCGCCGCGCGGAGGAAGGCGAGCATGCGATCCCGGACGAGCGCAGCCTCCTCGAAGCGTTCAGCCCCTGCCCGGCTGGCCGCCCGGGCGCTGAGCGCCGCCAGCACGGCGCGATGATCGGCCGTGATCGCGTGGCGGACCGCCTCGACCGTGACGGCGTAGGCCTCGACGTCCTGCCGGCCGATGCACGGCGCGCCGCACCGGCCGAGGTCGGCGAGGAGGCACGCCGAGGCGCCCGGGCCGGGTCGCAGCGGGAGACGGCCCGAGCACCGCCGGATCGGGAACGCCTCGTGCAGGGCGGCGACCGCCAGCTCCGCCTGCTGGCCGGAGCCGAAGGGACCGAGGTACGTGGCGGAGTCGGCCCGCACGTCGCGGACGACGGACAGGCGGGGGAACGGCTCGACCGTCAGCTTCACCCAGGGCGCCCGGTCGGGGAAGCGCGAGCGTCGGTTGTACCGGGGCGCGTGCTCGGCGATCAGCCGCAGTTCGCGGACCCGTGCCTCCAGCGGCGTCGCGCACACGACGGGGGTGACCGCGTGGGCCAGCGCGACCATCTCGGCCATCCGCGACCGCTGCTCGGAGGCGGTGAAGTAGCTGCGCACCCTGGCGCGGATGTCGACCGACGTGCCGACGTACAGGGCGCGGCCCTGGTCGTCGGTGAAGAGGTAGACGCCCGGCGCCGAGGGCAGCCCGTCGGCGAGGTGCCGTTTGCGCCGAGTGCTGGCCGGCACCGTGGACGTGAAGCCCGCGAGTTCTTCGAGCGACGTCACCCCGAGGTTGCCGACCCGCTCGACGAGCCCGTGGAGGACGTCGACGGTGGCCCGGGCGTCGGTGAGGGCGCGGTGGTCGGGCGTGACCGAGGAGCGGAACACCCGGGCGAGGGTGGACAGCTTGCGGTTGCGCGCCTCGTCGCGGGTCACGACCTGGCGCGCCAGCCGGGCGGTGTCGATCACCGGCGGCCGTGGCCACTCCAGGCCGGTGCGCGCGCACCCGGCCTGGAGGAACGCGACGTCATAGGGGGCGTTGTGGGCGACCAGGACGCAACCGCGGGCGAACTCCAGGAAGGCGGCCACGGCCGCCCCGAGGCGGGGCGCCGCCGCCACCATGCCGTCCGTGATCCCGGTCAGCACCGCGATGAAGGGCGGAATGGGCTCGCCCGGGTTCACCAGCGTCTGGAACTCACCGAGCCGGACGCCGCCGCGTACCTTGACCGCGCCGATCTCGGTGATCCCACAGCCGGCGGGGGCGCCCCCGGTGGTCTCCAGGTCGACGACGACGAAGGTCACCTCCGCCAGCGGCGTGCCCAGCTCGTCGATCGTCGCCTGCGCGCAGAGGGGTGTGCCCACCGGCCCTCCCGGATGTGTCGGTGCTCCCTGATCGGTACGGTTGAGACGGTAGGGGCAGGGTCCGACAGTTTCCGTGGACGGCAGGTTCGTCGGTGTGGCGGGCACCGGGTCACTACCCTCGAGACGTGACCTCGTCGACGTCCGTGCAGGTGCTGCCTGACGACGTCCGCCGTCACCTGATCGAGCTCGCGGCCATCGTGCTGGGCGAGCTCACCCCGGCGGAGGTGCCGAGCGTGCTCGGCCGGGTGAGGGCCTTCGCCCCCGCCCGCCGTCCCCGGGCGGGGGCGGGGCCGCTGTCCGTGGCACTGGACCGCGACCCGGGGTTCCGGCAGCACGTGGCGGCCGCGTGGCGTGCGCTGCACCCCGAGTTGGCCGCGGACATCGACGCCGGCTCGGTACCCGGCGCTGTCGACCCGGCGCTGGCCCTGGCCGGCGTCTACCTGCTCCGCCCTCCCGACTGGGCAGCGCTCTCGGCCACTCTCGCCGGTGCGGTCGCGCTGACCCACGAGACCGTCGTGGCCCAGCAGTCGGACGCCGCGGCCCGGGCCGAGTTCGCCACGGCGATGCAGGAGGTGGAGCGGCTGCGCGAGCTGTTGGAACGGGAGCGGGAGCGGATCGGCGAGCTCACCGACGATCTCTCGGCCACCCGGCGCGAGCTGCGCCGGTCACGATCGGACGCGGACCGGGCGCGGGCGCAGGCCCGCGCCGTCCTGGCGGAGGCCGCGGTCGAGCGTGAGCGGCTCGAGGCCGAGGCCCGCGAGCACGCGGCCGCCGCCGTCGAGTCCGCCGAGCAGGCCAGGCGCGCTGCGGAGCAGTTGGCGCAGGCCCGCCGGGCCGAGCGCGAGGGCAGGTCACTGGCGGACACCCGGTTGAGGTTGCTGCTCGACACCGTCGTCGACGCGGCCTCCGGACTGCGCCGGGAACTGGCTCTGCCTCCGGCCGACATGCGTCCAGCGGATCTCGTCGCGGCGGTACCGGTGGCAGCGGCTGCCCCACCGGGTGTCACCGCGCAGGGGCGCGACGACGACGATCCCGCGATGCTGGGCCAGCTGCTCGCGTTGCCCCAGGCCCACCTCATCGTGGACGGGTACAACGTCACCAAGACCGGCTATGGCACGTTGCCGCTGCTGGAGCAGCGGCGCCGGCTCGTGCACGGGCTGGCCGGCCTCACCGCCCGCACCGGGGCCGAGGTGACGTGCTGTTTCGACGGCGCCGACGTCGAGGCTGCCACGGCATGGCGGCAGCGGGGAGTGCGCGTGATGTTCTCCGAGCCGGGGACCACGGCGGACGAGCTGGTGCGGCGGCTGGCTCGGGCCGAGCCCTCCGGCCGGCCGGTCGTCGTGGTCTCGAGCGACGGCGCGGTCGCCCGTGGTGCGCGGGCGGCCGGCGCTCGGGCGGTGCCCGCGCAGGCCCTGCTGCGGCTGCTCTCCCGGGGCTGAGGCGAAAGTGTCGGTGGTGGCGCCTAGCGTTCGCTGATGTCGGCACGGTGCCGGCCGGACCGTTGGTCCGACACCACCCCCGAGGGGGCCGTGATGATCATCGACTGCGACACCTGCACGGTGCGCGGTGCCGCGTGCGCCGACTGCGTGGTCACCGTTCTGCTCGGCGCCGCGCCGGAGCGGGTGGAGCTGGACGGCGCGGAGCGGGCGGCGATCGCCGTGCTGGCCGACTCCGGCCTGGTCCCCCCGTTGCGGTTGCTCCGGCCGGAGCCAGGCATCGGCGGGGCGGGTAATGCATCGGGCGCCGGCCCGGCGCCGGGCGACGGGAGACCGCCGGGCGACGGGAGGGCGCCGGGCGACGGGAGGGCGCCGGGCGAGCAGGCGGCAGCACGTACCGTTAACTGCCCGTCACCCTTTCCTCGGCGTCCGGGAGGGCGGCGCGCGGCGGGCTGAACGCTGGGCGCCCGGTGGCTGCGGGAGTGTTATGGCTGTACTAACGGCTCCTTATCGGTCTGTCGAGCGACTTTGCCGCCCGTGCGCCGGCGGCTAGGGTCGCTGCCTGAGTCACGGGGTGTCATCTCCGTGGAGTCGCCGGGTGCGGGGGCCGGCGCGACGAACGGAGCGAGAACGAGTGTCCCTGCCCGGTCCGCGTGGTAGCCGCCACCGCCGCCGCCTGGTCCTCCTCGGGGTGGTCGTGCTGTGTGCGGGGTGGTGGGTCCAGCCGTCGGCCGGCGCGGTGTCCCGGCCCAACCTCGAGCAGGTACGCCAGCAGGTCCAGGTCCTGCACGAGCAGGCCGAGGCCGCGACGGAGAAGTTCAACGACACCCGGGACAAGATAGCTTCGCTGCAGGTGCAGGTGTCCGCGGCACAGCTGAGGCTCACCGAGCAGCAGAAGGCGGTCCAGAAGGCTCAGCAAGACCTGGGCCGGATCGCCGTCGACACGTACAAGGCCGGTGATCTGGCGACGCTGTCGCTCTTCTTCGGCGACGACCCGGATCGTTTCGTCCAAGCGAACGGGTTGTTCGTCTCGCTCGGCGATCGCAAGGCCGAGGCCGTGCAGGCCTTGACCCGGCAACGGCAGTTGCTCGTCGGCGGGATGACCGACGTTCAGGAGCAGCAGCAGCGGCTCCAGCAGGCCTTGGCCGACCTCCAAAAGGAGCGCGGGGACGTCCTGGCGAAGCTGTCCGCGGCGACGGCGTTGCTGGGCCGGCTCACCGAGGGCGAGCGTGGTCGGCTCGGCCAGCTGCAGGCCGGCGACGACCGCACCGGCCTGGCCGACCTCGGCGTCCCGATGCCCACGTCCGGGAGGCTGACGTGCGAGGACGTTCCGATCGCCGTCCCGCCCGGCCGGCTCGGCAAGGTGATCTCCTACGCCTGCGCCCAGGTGGGTGCCCCCTACCAGTGGGGCGCTGACGGGCCGAAGGCCTTCGACTGCAGCGGCCTGACGATGATGGCCTGGAAGCAGGCCGGGGTCGACCTACCGCACAACGCGGCGGCGCAGGCGGAGCTCGGCACTCGGGTTCCGCTCGACCGGATCGAGCCGGGCGACCTGCTGTTCTTCCATCAGCCGATCAGTCACGAGGCGATCTACATCGGTCACGGCCTGATGTTGCACGCGCCCCAGACCGGGGAAGTCGTGAAGATCGTTCCAGTGCGTTCCGACGCGGTCGCAGCGGTTCGGCTCTGACCGCCTCCGGCCGCCGCCTCCGGCCGCCGCGTCCAGCGCACCGCGTCCAGCGCCACCGTGATCGTCCGTACGCGTCGCACGCCGGCCGCCCGTCGGCGCTCCGCGTCGCCGTAGGCTGGTGCGGTGCAGCAGGCCGAGGGCACCGGGAAGGACCTGCCCACGATCACAGGGTCGCTCGAGGGTGCCGCTGCCGGTCCGCACTCCCCGGAGGCGTCGGCGCAATCCCCGTGGCGGCCGCACCCGCTCGTGCTGCTGTTCGCCGTCGTCCTGGTCGTTGTCGGCACCGCGCTCGCCTGCCTCACGGCGTCCGCCCCGCCCGGTTCGAGCAGCGGTCCCGCCGGGCGGGTGGAGCAGGCTGTGGCCGTGCCGGGCGTCGTGGTGGTCGATCCCTCGCCCCGGTCCGACCAGCTCGATGCGGCGCGCACCCTGCTCGAGGCCCGGCGGGTGGCGGTCGAGTCGGGTCGGCGGGATGGCTGGGTCGCTGGTCTCGATCCCGTCGCTCCTGGCTTCCGCGCCGAGCAGGAGGCGGTCTTCGACCGGATCCGGCTCCTGCCGCTACGGCTGTTCCGGTACGACGTGGTCGGGGTGGAGGCGGCCTCCCGGCCGGCGGCCCCGGCGGCGGTGTTCGTGGTCCATGCCCGGCTCCGGTACCGTCTGCCCGGCGACAGCCGGGACGTCGTCCGCGAGCAGTACGTCACCGTCATCCGTCGCGGTGGGGCCTGGTTCCTGTCCGGGATCGACGAGGGGCGCTCGGACGCCGCGTTCTGGGACCTCGGTGCGTTGACCGTCGAGCAGGGGCGGCACTGCCTCGTGGTGGCTGTCGGCTGGCCGGCGGGCAGCGATCCGCAGCTGGCGCGCACCGCCGCCGAGGTCGACGCCGCCGCCGCCGAGGTGGACCACGTGTGGGGCACCGGCGGACCACGTTCGGTCGTGGTCCTGGTTCCCCGGAACCGGGCCCTGATGGCTGCCGCCCTGGGTCGCCCTGACAGTGCCGACCTGGACCAGGTGGCGGCCGTCACGAGCGGCGAGCTCGACCGGGCCCGCAGCCACCTGGCGACGAGCACCGGAGCGGCGGACCGCGTCGTCCTCAACCCCGGGCCGTTCGCGAAGCTGACCGGGCTCGGACGCCGGGTCGTGCTCGCTCACGAGCTCACGCACGTCGCGACCCGGGCCGTCGCGCTGCTGGCGCCGCCACTGTGGGTGGAGGAGGGCATGGCGAACTACGTCGCCTACCGGGACGCCGGCCTGCCCCCGGGGCTGGTCGCAGCCGACGTCCTGCCACTGGTCCGGCAGGGACGGGCGCCGGCGCACCTGCCCTCGACGGAAGACTTCGATCCGGCCCACGGACCGATCGCGCCGGCGTACGCCGACGCCTGGCTGGCGTTCCAGGTGATGGGCGAGGGCCATCCGGAGCGCCCGATCGCCTTCTACCGCCTCGCGGTCGGGCTCACCGGCGGCCCGACGACGTCCGAGCAGGCGCTCGACCTGGCATTCCGGCGCGTCCTCGGCACGACTCAGGACGGCTTCGAGGCCTCCTGGCGGGCCTACCGGCAGCGGCTGGCCTGAGCGGTGGGTCTACCGGGTGGGGCTCGCCTGGGCGGCGGTCGTACCGGTGCGGGCCGGTCGTTGCCTCGGCTCGTCGGTCGTCGCGCCGGCGGGCGGCGCCGACGGCGCAGCCCACGAGAGCAGGACGAGCCCGGCCACCAGCCAGTACTGGTTGTAGAACGCTTGCTTGTTCACCAGGTTCGCGGCGAACAGCACCACCGCGCACCAGCGGAGCATGCCGGCCGGCGTGGGGTTGTGGCGCCGCACGACCAGCGTCGCCGCGGCCACGGTCGCCAGCACGACGGCGCCGGTGAGCCAGAACGGTGGCTGCACCTGCCAGGTGTTGAGCACCGCGACGTAGGCCGTGTCCGCGAACCGCAGAGCCGGAAAGTTCACCAGCAGGGTCACCGTGTCGTGCCACATCGCCCCGGGATCGGCGGCGACCCACGGCAGCACCAGGACGCCGGCGAGGGCGGCGGCCGCCGCCGCCCGGCGGCCACCGAACCTGGGCCAGGCCGCGAAGAGCGGCAGCAGCAGCACGACGTGCTGCTTGCAGGCGAGGGCGACTGCGAGACCGACGACGGCGAGCAGGCCGTTCCGCCGGATCAGGCCGAGGGTCGTGAGGGCGAGGCAACCCAGCAGGAGCGGTTCGGTCCAGGCCTGTTCGACCTGGGTGAGCGTACCGGGCAGGAGCAGCAGCAGGGTGGCGGCGAGGGCGGCGCTCACCTGCTCACCGTGGGGATCCGGGACGGCGCGCCCGGTCGCACCGGGCTCCCCGGCCGGGCGGGGGTGCGTGGTGGGTGGCGTCCGGTCCGGAGGGGGGGTGCCCCGGTCAATGATCGACGCCAGGGGGAGGTGCAGCCACCGGATCGTGACGACCGTGCCCATCGTGATCACGACCAGGGCCCAGCGGACGTCACCGACGAGCCACCGCCCCGGCGCCAGCAGGACCGCCGTCCACGGGAGGTAGGTGAAGAAGGGCATCGGTCCCGGTGGCCCCACCCACACCTGCCGGTACATGTCCGCGCCGTGCAGGAGCCCGTCGGCGGCGCCCTGCAGCGTGTACCAGACGTCGATGCGCGGCGCCGGGTCGAGCCGCAGTGCCGCGGCCGCCGTCGCGGCATAGGTGGCCGCCGCCACGGCCAGCGCGGCGTCGGTGGCCGGTCGGTAGGGGAGGGTCACCAGGACCGCCGCGAGCAGGCATCCTCCAGCTGTCACCGAGCGCAGCACGAGGGCCGTGGACCCCGGGACATACGTGAAGGCGGGGACCGACCAGACCAGCAGGGCCGCCCCGAGCAGGGCCACCGTGCCGGCGCGACGGGTGAGGGGGGACCGCGGCAGCGGCCGCCGCAGCCCCCGTGCGACGGCCACCGCCAGGACGGCGAGGAGCGCCAGGTAGATCAGCACGACGCGGACGTCGTAGCGCGGCACGCTGAACGCGCCGGCGGCCGCTCCGGTCACCAGGAGGAGTGGGGCGGCCGCCGATGGTCGCACGGCGCGCAGAGCCGGCTCGACGCGGCGCGGGACGTGCCGGTGGGTCCTCGGTTCGCGGGAACCGGCGGTCGGCTGGGACACCGGACCACCCTAGACACCGGACCACCCTAGACACCGGACCACCCTGGACACCGGACCACCCTGGACACCGGAGCCCCCCGGACACCGGGGGACGTCTCCCGCGTCGTACTGCCCGTCCCGGTGGCCCGCGGCCCGTCCGACCGGTCCGGCCGAGGTCACGGGGCGGGTGATGTGCTGGCGCAGGGCGCGCCGTTCTGCGTGGCGATGCAGGTCGTGGTCTCGGTGAACTTGTCCTTGACCATGTTGCCCAGGACGAACACGGCGCCGACGATCACCGCGGCGATGGCGGCAACCATGAGTCCGTACTCCACGGCCGAGGCGCCACGGTCCAGATCGCGTCGCGTCACCTTGCGCAGGTAGGCGAACATGAATGGTCCTTTCGAATACATGGGTCAGGGGCCACCGGTTCGAGCCGGAGGCTCCTCTTCCGACCGGTTCGAGCCAAGAGTTCCAGGGATCACGCTATGTGGTGGCGCCATTGCGGTAGATCAGGAGAACGGAGGATTCCGAAGCCGGTCGACCTGCTGGCGACAGTCCAATGATCAGACGACTGTGCAGGTCACGAGCATGTCATGAAATGGGGACAGAAATTCCGCCAGGGCCCCAAGCGAACGTGTCGGCCACCTCGTGGTAATGATTTCGCGGGTGGGTGCCCCCCGATGCAACGTGAACCTCCGCCCGCGTGCGTTCGAGGATCAGGAGAGCGGTAAGGCCGGCGTAAATCGGCGATAAGGCGCCGGAGTCACTACGGGGTGGATGTCGCGCAGGTGGCGCCGGAGGTCGGCGAACCCAGGCAGCCGGAGGTGTGCGAGAAGGCGTCCTTGACGATGCTCGCGAGGCCGAGGACAACGGCGAGCAGGACCATCGCGACGGCCGCGATGAGGAGCGTGTACTCGACGGTGGAGGCGCCGTCGGCGAGGCGCCAACCCGGCGCCGGGCGAGGGGGGGACATGCGTGCGCGGCCTTTCCCGGTCGAGCGGCGTTCCGGCGGCCAGCATGTCATCAACCCGGCGGCTTGGCGTGCCGAGCGCGGCGAAGCACCCCGAACCGGGCCCGGGTCGGCCCTCACCGAGCGGCCCTCGCCGCCGCGGACGCCGGCCGGACGACTCGGCCGGCCCGGCCGACCCGGGCTCGGCAGGCGCGCTGTCCGCCGGGATCGCGGCGGCGTCCGGTGGGCCTGCGGCGGGGCGTGCACCCGGACGCGGACGGCGCCGTGGAGGGTCGCCGACGGGAGAGGGACGCGGCGGGGACGGGCGGGCGTCAGTGGGTCAGCGGACCAGCCTCCGGCACCAGGCCGAGGCGCACGGCGGCCATCACGGCCTGCGCCCGGTTGCCGGCGCCGAGCTTCTCGTAGATGTTCGCCACGTGCGTCTTGGCCGTCGACTCGCTGATGAACAGCCGGCGGGCGATCTGGGAGATGGCCAGGCCGTCCACCAGCAGCTC
>DATDMG010000491.1:0-9088 GCA_036518955.1 Kineosporiaceae bacterium
GGGGCTGGAACTCGTGGTGTATCGGATCGTGCAGGAGGGCCTGACCAACGTGATCAAGCATGCCGGCCCGGCGGCCCGCGCCGAGGTGACCGTCCGGTGGGGTCCGCGCACCCTGGAGATCGACGTCCTGGACGACGGCCGCGGCCTCGGTGTCCCGTTCGTGCAGGGCGGTCACGGCCTGATCGGGATGGTCGAACGCGCCGCGGCGTACGGGGGCACCGTGAACGCCGGGCCGCGGCCGGGTGGCGGCCACGCCCTGCACGCCTCGATCCCGGTCGCAGCGTGAGTGGACCAGTGCGCGGGCCAGGCGACGGCGGCGGGTCCGCCGCCGCGGCCGGCGGCCCGGTGCGGGTCCTGCTCGTCGACGACCAGCTCCTGGTCCGGGCCGGGTTCCGGATGGTGATCGACTCCCAGCCGGACCTGACGGTGATCGGTGAGGCCGGCGACGGACTGTCGGGGGTCGCCGAGGCACGCCGGCTCACGCCGGACCTGGTCGTGATGGACGTCCGGATGCCGGTCCTGGACGGGATCGAGGCCACCCGACGGGTGGTGTCCCTGCCGGACCCGCCGAAGGTCGTGGTGCTCACCACGTTCGACCTCGACGAGCACGCCCTGGCCGCGATCCGGGCCGGGGCCAGCGGCTTCCTGCTGAAGGACGCCCCGCCGGAGGACATGCTGGCCGCGCTCCGCACGGTCCACGCCGGGGACGCCGTGATCGCGCCCTCCACGACCCGCCGCCTCCTCGACCACCTCGCCCCAGCCCTCGACCCGGCCGCCGTCCGCGCGCTCGCCACCCTGACGGAGCGCGAGCGAGAGGTCCTCGGGGCGATGGCCCGGGGCTGGTCGAACGTGGAGATCGCGCAGCGGCTCGTCGTGGCGGAGGGCACGGTGAAGACGCACGTCGGGCACATCCTGGCCAAGCTGGCGGCGCGCGACCGGGTGCAGGCCGTCGTCATCGCCTACGAGTCGGGCCTGATCCGCCCGGGGGAGCGGCCCGCCGGCGGCTGACCGGCGGCCCCGCGCCACAGCGGATGGGCAGAGGCCGGGTACGACCGTGGGGGGAGACGGCGTCCCGAGATCCCTCCCGGTGGGGCGACGTCCGCGCCGGGAGCTGATCCGTAGCGTCGGCGACCATGAGAGCGACACGGAGCACGCGGCGCCAGGAGCGCCACCGCGCCGGCGACCCGGACAGCCCGACGGCCGCCCCGGGGCAGCAGGTGGTGGCCGCAGCCAGGGACCTGGTCAAGGTCTACGGCAGTGGGGGCACCGCCGTCCGCGCCCTGGACGGCGTGGACGTCGACTTCGAGCGAGGCAGCTTCACCGCGATCATGGGACCGTCCGGTTCCGGCAAGTCGACCCTGCTGCACTGCCTCGCCGGGCTGGACACCGCGACCTCGGGCCGGGTGTTCCTCGGCCCCACGGACCTGACCCAGCTCTCCGACACCGAGCTGACGCTGCTGCGCCGGCTGCGGGTCGGGTTCGTGTTCCAGGCGTTCAACCTGCTGCCGGCGCTGACCGCCGAGCAGAACATCGCGCTGCCCCTGGAGCTGGCGCAGGGGCGGGTGGACCGCGCCCGGGTACGGGACCTGGCCGGCCTCCTCGGCGTGGCCGACCGGTTGAGCCACCGGCCCGCGGAGCTCTCCGGCGGGCAGCAGCAGCGGGTCGCGATCGCACGGGCCCTGCTGTCGGCACCCGACGTCGTGGTCGCGGACGAGCCGACCGGCAACCTGGACTCGCGGACCGGCGCCGAGGTGCTGGGGCTGTTGCGGACCAGCGTCCGGGAGCTCGGCCAGAGCGTGCTGATGGTGACGCACGACCCGAACGCCGCCGCCTACGCCGACCGGGTCGTGCTGCTGGCCGACGGCCGGGTCGTCGACGAGGTGGACCGCCCGACCCCGGAGGCGGTGCTGATGGCGATGCGGCTGCTCGACGGGTCGGGGAGTGCGCCGGTCAGGTCCGGCACGGGCGCCCGGTGATGCGCACCGTCGTCCGCCAGGAGTTGCGGCACGGCGTGCGCCGGGTCGTCGCGCCGTCCCTGGCCATCATGATCTCGGTGGCGTTCGTCACCCTGAGCTTCGGAGCCACCGCGGTCCTGAAAGGCTTCGTGTCCCGAGCGGTGGCGGTGAAGGCGACCCGGTCCGACCTGGTCGTCACCCCTGGGGAGGGTTCGGCCGGCGGACTGACCGCAGCCACCGGCAGGACCGTCGCCGCGGTCCCCGGGGTCGCGCACGCCGAAACCGACTTCACCAGGTACCAGTCCGTGACCTGGGCCGACGGCGAGGACCTCTCGGAGGTGGCGTCGGTGCCCGCCGATCCCCGGCTGCGGTGGACGGCGCTGCGCGAGGGGCGGTACCCGACCGCTCCGGACGAGGCGGCGGTGGACGGGCAGACGGCCCGGGTGCTCGGGCTGCACCCGGGGGCCCGGGTGGACCTGCCCGGCAGCCCCGGGGGAGGGTCGGGCGGGCGGCAGCGCGCGCTGACCGTCGTCGGGGTCGCGGACCTCGGCGCGGCAGCACTCGTCGTGGACGGCCGGGCGCTGCTGATGACCGCGGCCGGGATCACCGGCCTCGATCGGGAAGCGACCCCGGACGAGATCGACGTCCTGATCGCCCCTGGCGCCGACCCGGTCACCGTCCGGGACGCCGTGGCCCGCGCGCTCGGCGGCTCCGCCGTCGTCCGGACCGGCCAGGAGCAGGCCGACTGGGCAGCCGCCCAGCTGACCCGGCACGTGGACGTGCTCGGCGGGGTCGTCCTCGGCTTCGCCGCGATCGCGCTCGTCGTGGCCACGCTCGTGATCTCCAACACGTTCAGCGCGATCCACGCGCAGCGGGTCCGGGCGCTGGCGCTGCTCCGGTGCGTCGGGGCCACCCGCCGACAGGTGTTCCGCTCGGTCCTCGCCGAGGCGGCGGCCGTCGGCGCAGGCGGGTCGGTTCTCGGCGTGGCCGCCGGAGTCGCGCTGACCGCGGCGGGGGTGGCCGTCCTGGCGGCGTTCGTGCCGGCCGCGGAGGGCCTCGGCCTCGGCCTCGCCTGGTGGATGCTCGCGGTGCCCTTCGGGCTGGGCGTCCTGGTCGCGCTCGTCGCGGCGGTGGCACCCGCGCGACGCGCCACCCGGGTCGCCCCGCTCGCCGCGCTCCGCCCGCACGACGCTGCGGCCACGCGCCGGACGTCGCGGCTGCGGCTGGCCGCGGGGACGATCGCGGTCGGCTCCGGCACCGCCGTCCTCGTCTACAGCGCCACGGCCCACCAGCACCTGTCCGGGCTGCTCGTCGGCATCGGCGGTGGGATCCTCACCCTGGTCGGCGTCCTGGGGCTCGGTCCGGTCGTCGTGCCGGTGGCGGCGCGGGTGGTGGGGCTGCCCTTCCGCGGAAGGGCGGCGGGGCGGATCGCCGTCGGCAACGCCGTCCGCAACCCGGCCCGGGCGGCCGCCACCAGCGTGGCGCTGCTCGTCGGCGTCAGCCTGGTGACGACGGTGAGCGTCGGCGCGGCGAGCACGACCGCCGTCGCCGAGGCCGAGATCGAGCGGCACGATCCGGTCGACCTCGTCGTCAGCGCATCGGAGGGGCATGCGCTGCCGGCGGCGGTCGCCGCGGCGGTGGCCGCGACGCCCGGCACCCGGGCGGCGGCCACCCTGTTGGGGACGACGGTCTCCGCGCCGGACGGACACCCGCTGGGCGTCGTGTCCGCTCCGGATGCGGCCTTCGCCTCGGTGTGGCGGGGCGCGGACGTCGGCCCGCGGCGGAGCGGGACGGCACTCGTCCCCGGCGACGTCGCGGGCCGCCTCGACCTCCGGGCCGGTGCCACGCTGACCCTGCGCACCGGCGCGGCGGGGGTGCCGCTGCAGGTGCGGATCGTTCCGCACCTGCCGGCCGTCGTGCTCACCGGCGGCGACCTGGCACGGCTGGGCGGGGAGACGACGGTCCGGCAGGTCTGGCTGCGCGCCGTCCGGGACGTCGACGTGCCGCGCTACCGGACGGACGTCCGGGCCGCCGTGCGCGGTACGGCGGGTGTTCACGTGGAAGGTTCGATAGCCGAGCGGGCCGAGCTCACCAACGCCGTGCAGATCATGCTCGAGGTCGTCATCGGCCTGCTCGCCGCAGCTCTGGTGATCGCGGTCGTGGGCATCGCGAACACGCTCACGCTGTCCGTCCTGGAGCGCTCGCGCGAGCTGGCCGTGCAGCGGGCCCTGGGGATGACCCGGGGGCAGCTGTGCTCCAGCCTGCTCGTCGAGGCCCTGGTCCTCGCCGGCGTCGGTACCCTGCTGGGGGTGCTGCTCGGCATCGGGTACGGCTGGGCCGGGGCGGGCACGTTGCTGGGCGGGATCGTGCCGGGCGGGGTGCCGCTGGTGGTGCCCTGGGGCACGGTCGGGCTCACGGTGGCGCTCGCGGCCGTCACGGGTGCCCTTGCCGGAGTGTTGCCCGCCCGGCGGGTGGCGCGCCGGTCGCCGACCGCCGCCCTGGCCGCGGACTGACGCGGACTGACGCGGACTGACGCGGACGCTCAGCGAGTCGAGGTGGCGCTCTCGCGCCAGCTGTCGGTGTCCCGGTGCCGTCCGAGACGGAGGGCCTCGAACTCGTCGGGACAGGTGCCGGACTGCACGGACAGGTGGCGCAGGGCGCGGTTGACCGGCCACTGGCCCAGCGGGACGCGACGGCTCGCAGCCTGCTCGTCGTCCTCGTGCAGCGGGCCGAGCGCGATCTGGCCGTCGGACCAGACGATCGCGGCCTGGCTGCCGAGCCCGTGTGCGAACTCGGCCTCCACGTAGGCGATCGGGCCGATGCGGCTGGCGCTGATGGCGGCCCACTCCAGGTCCAGGGTGAGCCACCACAGGGGTTGCTCGTCGGTCGGGAGCGGGTCGCCGGCGTCGACGTCCGGGACTGTGCCGGGGAGGAAGGCGAAGCCCTGCGGCAGAGCGACCGGCAGGACTCCCAGCTCCGCGGCGGCGTGGGCGACCGGCTCGTTCCGGCCGATCAGCCCGTGTATCTCGTAGCCCACCCCCCTATCATGAGCACCGCTGGGCCGCAATGTCACATTGGCGCGGGTGGCGCTGGTGGCGCTGGTGGCGGGGGGCGCCGCAGCCGGGCAGGTACGGTAACGCCGTGGCCGGTCCGCGCACGGTGGTGTTCGATCTCGGAGAGGTGCTGGTTCCCTCGACCGGCGTGCTGCCGGTCCTGGCGGACGAGCTCGGGGTGAGCGAGGCGGCGCTCGCCGCCGCCTACTGGCCGCCACGGCGGGCCTACGACCTCGGCGGCGATCCGGACGCCTACTGGGCGGCGGTGCTCGCCGCCCTCGGCCGTCCGCCGGAGCCCGCGGTGCTCGCCACCCTGCGCCGGCAGGACTCCGCCAGGTGGTCGGCCCTGCCCCGGCAGAGCCGGCAGCTGCTCGCCACCCTGGCCGGCACCCGGCTCGGCGTGTTGTCCAACGCACCCGCGCCGCTGGCCGCGTCGGTCCGGGCGGCCCCCTGGAGCCGAGCCGTCGACGTCCTGGTGTTCTCGGCGGACGTCGGCCTGGCGAAGCCGGATCCGCGGATCTACACCCGGGCCGATGCCGCGTACGGCACCGACCCGGGCCAGGTGATCTTCTTCGACGACCGGCCGGACAACGTGGCGGCCGCCCGGGACCACGGCTGGGACGCGCACGTCTGGGCCGGGCCGGACGCCGCCCTCAGCGTGCTCGCCAGGTGACCGATCGTTACCGAGGTCCGGTGCCGCAGGTGCAACCTTGGCGATCGCGCGCCCGTCCATGGCTGTCGCAACGATCACGCCGCTGACGGTCCGTGACGTACTGTGCCCGCCGTGCCGTCGCCCCCGCGATGCCCCGGCAGATTGGAGTGGGTCAGGGTACGCTCTCGAACACCGCGGCGAGCCCCTGACCGCCCCCGATGCACATGGTCTCCAGACCGTACCGGGCGCCGCGGCGGTGCAGCTCGTGGGCCATCGTGGCCAGGATGCGCGCGCCCGTCGCGCCGAGCGGGTGGCCGAGGGAGATGCCCGACCCGTTCGGGTTGAGCCGCTCGTCCTGCGGATCGATCTTCCATTCCCGTAGGCAGGCGAGGACCTGCGCGGCGAACGCTTCGTTCACCTCCAGCACGTCGATCTCGTCGAGGGTCAGGCCCGCCCGGTCCAGCGCGGCCGCCGTCGCCGGGACCGGCCCGATCCCCATCACCTCCGGCCCGACGCCGGCCACCGCCCAGGAGCGCAGCGCGAGGAGTGGCCGCAGGCTGCGGCGCTCGGCCTCCGACCGGGTGGTCACGACGCACATCGCCGCACCGTCGTTCTGGCCGCTGGCGTTCCCGGCGGTCACGGTCGACGCGGGGTCGACGGCGATCCGGACCGGGCGGAGCCGGGCCAGGTCGTCCACCGTGGTGCCGGCACGCGGGTGCTCGTCACGGTCGACGACGGTGTCCGGTGCGCCCCGGCGCCCCGGGACCGTCACCGGCACCAGTTCGGCGGCGAACCGGCCCTCTTCGTGGGCGGCGACAGCGCGCCGGTGCGAGCGGACCGCGAGCTCGTCCTGCTCGTCTCGGCCGATGCCGTAGCGTTCCCGGAGGTTCTCCGCCGTCTCGAGCATGCCGCCAGGGACCGGGTGGAACCGCCCGCCGGCGGTCTCCCGCGCCCGTTCGAGCCGGTCGGCGAGCGTCACCCCGCCGCTACGGACGCCGGTGCGCAGGCCGAGCGCGTAGTGCTCCACCTGGGACATCGACTCCGCGCCCCCGGCCACGACGATCCGCGCCGCACCGGTCGCGACCTGGCCGGCCGCGTACAGCACCGCCTGCAGGCCGGACCCGCAGCGCCGGTCGACCTGGACTCCGGGCACGTCGGTGCCCAGTCCGGCGTCCAGCGCGGCGATCCGACCGAGCGCCGGTGCCTCCCCGTTCGGGTAGCACTGGCCGAGGATGACGTCGTCCACGTCGCCCTCGCCCAGCCCGGTGCGCCGAGCCAGCTCCTTCAGGGTCAGCGACGCGAGGCCGGCGGCGCCGAGCGCCGCCAGGGCGCCGCCGAAGCGGCCGACGGGGGTACGCAGGGGCTCGCAGATCACGACGTCGTCCACCTCTTCACGCTAGGGGTCGAGGTCGATACGCGGAAGTATCCTTGTGCGATCGATTAAGATGCTGGTCGTCTCAATCCGCGGGGGGGTCGGGTGGAACTGAGGCATCTGCGCTATTTCGTCATGGTTGCTCAGGAGTTGCACTTCGGCCGGGCCGCTGCACGGTTGCACATGGCCCAGCCGCCGTTGTCGCAGCAGATCCGGCGGCTCGAGGAGGACCTCGGCGTCACGTTGTTGGATCGGACCACGCGGCGGGTGGAGCTGACGCCCGCCGGGGTGGCGTACCTGGCGCGGGCACAGGAGATCCTGGCCGCGGTGGACGGCGCCGCGCGGGAGGCGCGACAGGTCGAGGCGGGATTGGTGGGCCGGCTCGCGATCGGTTGCGTGGGGTCGGCGACGTACACCCTGCTCCCGGCGCTGGCGCGGTGCTTGCGGGAGCGGCTCCGCGGCGTCGACGTCTCGTTCCGGGGCGAGATGCTGGTACCGGACCAGATCGCCGCGCTCGCCGACGGATCGCTGGACCTGGCGCTGCTCCGTCCCCCGGACGGTGGGTCGGGGGACGCCGTCCTTGCGGCGGCGGATCGGCCGCGGACCGTCCCGCCCGGGGCGGCGTTACGGATCGTCCCTTTGCGGCAGGATCGGCTGGTGGTGGCGCTGCCCGACGGCCTGCCGCTCGCCGGCTGGGAGCGGGTGGAGGTGGGTGACCTTCGCGGGGAGGACTTCGTCGTGCATCCGGCGCGCGGCCGGTCGGTGATGCACGACATCGTGGTCGGCCTGTGTCGCGCAGCGGGGTTCGTGCCGCGTATCCGGCACGAGGTGGCAGAGACGTCCACTATGATCACTTTCGTCGCGGCGGGGCTGGGGGTCGCGCTCGTTCCCGAACCGGTGACCGTGCTCGGCGTTCCGGGGGTGGCGTACCGGCCATTGGTCGCCGAAGCGGCCCAGGTGCCGCTGGCGGCCGCCACCCGTGCCACCGACGACGCCCCCCTGCTCGCCCGCGCGCTCGACATCGTGCGAGCGCTCGCGACGTGAGCGTCCGTGGCGCGCGAGCGCCTGGCTTCGCCTGCTCGCCACGGGCCCGCGCGGGCGTTGCCGGTGAGGTCGGCGGCGGGATGCGCTCGCGCTCCGACGTGCTGGTCGCGGACCTACCGATTTCACGCGCGGGCAGGCTCGCTGCTAGCCTCTGTGCCTGTTGCGCCGTTAGCTCAATGGGCAGAGCAGCTGACTCTTAATCAGCGGGTTCGGGGTTCGAGTCCCTGACGGCGCACCCCTTCCCAGGTCAGAGGCCACTCCGCGCGGGTGGCCTCGATCATTTCCACACTTTACCCACACTTTTCGGGTCCTTCCTCGTCGTCGTCCGGATCGTCCGATGGGCGCCGGTCGAGCGCTTCCAGTACCTTCGCGGCTCCGGTGGACCGGGTGCGGCGGCCGTAGTAGCGGTCGGTCGTCATGGAGACCTTGGCGTGGCCGAGCTGGTCGGCTGCCTCCCGGGCGGACAGGCCGGCCTTGTCCATCAGGGTGGCGACGGTGCGCCGGAAGGTGTGCGAGGTGATCTCGGGATAGCCGGCGGCGTCGAAGACCGCCCGCAGGTCGCCCTGGGTGTTGCTGGGGTCCCGCAGTCGGCCGGTCGCCGAGGTGAACACGGCGTCCCACTCGTTCGGTACGTACTCGGCGAGGCGCTTGCGCAGCATGGTCACCGCCCAGCCGGGCAGTTCGATGGTGCGCCAGCCGGACTTCGACTTGGGCTTCGGTTTGATCACCAGGCCCTCGCCCTTGATCCGGATGACCGTGCCGCGGACCTCGACCATTCCGGCGTCCAGGTCAAGGGCCGGCCAGGTGATCGCGGACGTCTCGCCGATCCGCAGCCCGGTGGCCATCATCATGTCCGCGAAGTCGGGCAGGTCCCAGGCGACGGCCTTGGGGTCGGCGGCGAGCTTGGCGCGCAGGTCCCAGACCTGTTCGAGGTCGAGGTCGGTGCCGACCTTCTGGGGCGCGCGGATGGTGGCGGCGTCTCGGACCGGGTTGCCGGTGAGGGCGTCGTGGC
>DATDMG010000492.1:0-13931 GCA_036518955.1 Kineosporiaceae bacterium
GGAGAGTGTCTGGGCGGTACCGTGGCCGGACGCTCCGTTCTCCCCCGCGGGCCGTTGGTCGCCGGCCGTGCCGTCACCGGGCTGGTAGTCGGCGAAGAAGTCCCACCACGCTCGGTCCACCGAGTTCCGGTCGCTGAGGTACTGCTGGTAGAGCTCGTCGACGAGCCACTCGTTCGGACCGAACCCCAGGCGTTCGGGGGAGGAGTGCTGGGTCACGGCTCAGTTCGCCTTCTTCCAGGCGCGCGCCAAGCGCGCGAGACGTCATCGGCTTCTCGCAACACTACCTGCGCCATCCTCAACAAACTGTTTCGACAGTGTCGCGGCATGCCGGGCGGGCACCCGGACCCGCCGAGCGGTCCGGCCGGAATCAATGGATGCTGGCCTGCTGGGATTCCGGAGAGTGACGAATGTCACGGCGCCCGGTGGCGGCGCTGAGCGGGCGCCGACCGTCGCTCAGGTGACGTCGCGCCGCAGGGTCAGGGCGGCCCCGAGCACACCGGAAACCACCGCGTACCCGATGAGCGTCGCAGCGCCACCCCACCACGGCAGCAGGTGCGTCGTCACCCCGCCGGACGCGGCGACGGGGCTGACCAAGGCGCTCGTCGCCTGGCTCGGCAGGAACCGGGCCGCCGGGCCGGCCCCGGCCGCGAACAGCGCCAGCTGCAGAAACGGTTCGGCGATCCACGCAGCGCCGATCGACACCAGCACCGCCACGATCTGGTTGCGGATCAGGGTGCCGACGCCGAGTCCGAGCACCGCCCACAGCGCGACGGCGACGGCCGCGGCGGTCTGGGCCCGTGGGATCCCGTGCCCGGTCAGCCCGACGTGGCTGCCCCGGGCGAGCAGGATCGGGGCCGTGGTCAGCAGGCCGGTGAGGACGCCGGCGGCCCCGTAGCCGAGGCCCACCAGGGCCACCACCGCGAGCTTGCTGACGACGACCCAGGTGCGCCGGGGGGCGGCGAGCAGGGTCGCAGTGATCGTCTGTTGCCGGTACTCGCCGGCCATCGCGATCACGCCGAAGGTGAGGGCGATCACGTAGGCCGGGCCCAGCCCGGCGGTGAGGGCCGTTCGGACGGCGTCCGCGTCGTCCAGGCTGAGGCTGCCGGCGGGCGTCGCCTCGCCGGGAGGCCGCAGGATGAGACCGGCCCAGAGCGCCCCGAAGGCCGCCCAGGCCAGGACCAGGCCGATCAGCAGCCCCCACCACAGCCGCGTGGTGAAGACCTTGCGCAGCTCCGATCGCATCAGCCGGGCCATCACGAGGACACCCCGGCGCCGCTGGCGGCCTCGGCCGCCGACCCGGCCTCGGCCGCCGACCCGGCCGCCGACCCGGCCGTCAGGGACAGGAAGGCCTGCTCCAGGTCACTGCTCTCGACCACGAGTTCGTGCAGCTCGATCCCGGCGGTGAAGGCGATGTGACCGACGACGGCGGGGTCGCCGGTGCCCACCCGCAGGACGCCGCGCTCCGGTCCGGGGCTCGCCCGCAGCTCGCGCTGCGCCAGGGCCGCGGCCAGCTCGTCCGGCGTCGGTGTCCGGACCAGCACGGACGCCGCCGTCTCCAGCTCGGCGAGCGCCGCCTGCCGGATCAGTCGCCCGTGCGAGATGATCACCACGTCGTCCACGGTCTGCTGCACCTCCGAGAGCACGTGGCTGGAGACGAGCACGGTACGGCCCTGCTCCGCGAGGTACCGCAGGAACCCGCGCAACCAGGCGATGCCGCTCGGGTCGAGACCGTTGGCCGGCTCGTCGAGGAGCAGCACGGGCGGGTCGCCGAGCAGCGTCGCGGCCAGCGCCAGCCGCTGCCGCATCCCCAGCGAGAACGTCCCCACCCGGCGGCGCGCGGCGTCCGCCAGCCCGACCAGGTCCAGGACGGCGTCGACCCGCGCGTCCGGCAGGCCCGTGGTGGCGGCGAGCACCCGCAGGTGGTCGCGCGCCGCCCGGCCGGAGTGGAACCCGGTCGCCTCCAGGGCGGCTCCGACGGTCCGCAGCGGGTCGGCGATCTCGCTGTACCGGCGGCCTCCGATCGTGGCCCGACCGGACGTCGGGTGCACCAGGCCCAGCAGGATGCGCAGCGTGGTGGTCTTGCCGGCGCCGTTCGGCCCCAGGAACCCGGTGACCCGGCCGGGTTGCACGGTGAACGACAGTCGGTCGACGGCGCGGACCGTACCGAACACCTTGGTCAGCTCCTCGACCGCCACCACCTGACCTGGGTACGGCTCGTGCCCTGCAGGTCCCGCGGCTGCGCTCATGGCTCGTCCGTCTCGCGCGTCACGTCCCCCTCCTCCGCTGCTGCGTGCCCGGGGCCGAGCGGGTACGCCGCATCAAGCACAGTCCAGACCATAGACGGTCGAGCGCGCACACCTTGACGTCCACCCAGCCGATGCCCAGGGCGGCGGCGCGGACGACGTCTTCGGTGAGGTCGGTGGGGATCTTCGAGGCCCGCTTCGGCCAGCCGATCCAGCACCGGCCGCCCGGCTCCCGCGTGCTGGCGGTGGCCGGGCCGAGCACCGCGGCCAGGGTGGCCGCGTCCGGGCAGAACGCCAGGACGACCTCCGCCGGGGACGCCGCCTCGGCAAGCCCGCCGCGGGCGTCGACCCGCGCGGTGCCCTCGGCGCTCAGCAGGTCCAGGGGGAAGCTCTCCGGAGCGCCCACCACCACGACCTGGTGGCCGGGTCTGACGCCGAGCTTGCGGAACAGCGGGGTGCCCGAGTAGCCCGCGACGACGCCGGAACGGGGATCGGGAGGGGTGCCATCGCGCCGTTCGACGGTCACCGTGAGACCCTCCCTCCTGCGCGGCGCCCAGCCGCGCGCCAGCCACCCCGGCCCGGCCCTGAGGTGTCCCATGCGTTTCGCCGCTGCCCGCGTTCCTGCCACCGACCTGACCTACGCGGACGTCTTCCTCGACCCGAACCGGTCGAACGTCGTCTCGCGCCTCGACGTGGACCTGTCCACGCACGACGGTACCGGGACCACGGTCCCGGTCGTGGTCGCCAACATGACGGCGGTCTCCGGACGCCGGATGGCCGAGACGGTCGCCCGCCGCGGCGGCATCGCGATCCTTCCCCAGGACGTGCCGCTCGACGTCGTCGCGCAGGTGATCGCCCGGGTCAAGGCCTGCCACCCGGTGCTCGACACCCCGGTCACCCTGCCGCCGGGCGGGACCGTGGTCGACGCCCTCCACCTCATCCCGAAGCGCGCGCACGGGGCGCTGGTCGTGGTGGACGGCGGCCGTCCGGTCGGGGTCGTCACCGAGGCGGACTGTCGCGGGGTGGACCGTTTCACCCAGCTCCACCAGGTGATGACCGCCGATCCGCTGGTGCTCGACGCGGTGCTGGTCGAGGGGTCGCAGGGGCTGCGCGAGGCCTACACCCGGATGGACGAGAGCCGCCGTCGGTTCGCCCCGGTGGTGCGTGACGGCGTCCTCGTGGGCGTGCTGACCCGGACCGGCGCGCTCCGGTCCACGCTGTACGCGCCGGCCGTCGACGGGAACGGCGCGCTGCGGATCGGGGTCGCGGTCGGGATCAACGGGGACGTCCCCGGCAAGGCCAAGGCCGCGCTCGAGGCGGGCGCCGACGTCCTGGTGGTGGACACCGCCCACGGCCACCAGGAGCGGATGATCGAGGCGCTGCAGGCCGTCCGGGGACTGGACCCGCAGGTGCCCGTCGTCGCCGGCAACGTGGTCACGGCCGAGGGCGTGCGCGACCTCGTCGAGGCCGGCGCGGACATCGTCAAGGTGGGCGTCGGGCCTGGCGCGATGTGCACCACGCGGATGATGACCGCGGTCGGGCGGCCGCAGTTCTCCGCCGTCCTGGACTGCGCGACGCAGGCCCGTCGCCTCGGTCGCCACGTCTGGGCGGACGGCGGGGTGCGGCACCCGCGGGACGTCGCGTTGGCGCTCGCCGCCGGGGCGAGCCAGGTGATGATCGGCTCCTGGTTCGCCGGGACCTACGAGTCCCCGGGCGACCTGCTGTTCGACGAGCAGGGCCGGCCGTACAAGGAGAGCTACGGGATGGCCTCGGCGCGGGCCGTGGCCGCCCGGACGTCGGGCGAGAGCGCGTTCGACCGGGCGCGCAAGGCGCTGTTCGAGGAGGGCATCTCGACGTCCCGGATGCACCTGGACCCGGCGCGCCCCGGCGTCGAGGACCTGCTCGACCAGATCACCTCCGGCGTCCGCAGCGCCTGCACCTATGTCGGGGCGGCCACGCTGGCGGAGTTCCACGACCGCGCCGTCGTCGGCCTCCAGTCCCGGGCCGGCTTCGAGGAGGGCCGCCCGCTCCCCTCCGGCTGGTGACCCCCACCCCGGGTGATCATGCATGCCGGTCGCGATCCTGCCATCCGGCGTTCTCGGGCGGGTTGCCCCGGCGGCGGCGTGGCGGGTGCGGACGTGCCGGATATCCTGAGGTGGTCATGCCCTCAGACAGCCGCCCGTCCGGCCTCGGTGCGTCCTGCGCCGCAGCCGCGCGGGAGTGCGTGCGGATGGGGAGTCCGTGCTGACCGCGTGGATCCTGCTCGCCCTCGGCGTCCTGCTGACGATCGGTACCGCGCTGTTCGTCGCCGCTGAGTTCTCGCTGGTGAGCCTCGACCGGCTGGCCGTCCAACGGGCGGTGGAGGCCGGGGACCGGCGGGCCGCGACCGTGCTGGCCGCCGTCCGGAGCCTGGCCACCCAGCTGTCCGGCGCCCAGGTCGGCATCACTCTGACCACGCTGGTGGTGGGCTACCTGGTCGAACCCTCGCTCGCCGTGCTGCTGACGCCTCCGCTGGAACGGTCCGGCCTGTCGCGGCACGCCGCGGAGCCGGCGGCCGTCGTGGTGGGCCTGGCCCTGGCGACCGCGTTCTCCATGATCGTCGGCGAGCTGCTGCCGCAGAACCTGGGCATCTCCGCGCCGATGGGCACCGCGAAGGTGGTGGCCCGGCCGCTGCAGGTGTTCACCCGGCTGGTCCGCCCGCTCATCCTGCTGCTGAACGGCAGTGCGAACGCGGTCCTGCACGCGCTCGACATCGAGCCGCAGGAGGAGCTGTCGAGCGCCCGGACGCCGGAGGAGCTCGCCGCCCTGGTGCGCCGCTCCGCGCAGGTCGGCACCCTCGACGAGACGACCGCGGAGCTGCTGACCCGGTCGCTGGACTTCTCCGCCCACACCGCCGCGGAGGTGATGACCCCTCGGATGCGGATGCAGGTGCTGGACGCCACCGCCACCGCCGCCGACGTCGTCCAGCTCACCCGGCGCACCGGTCTGAGCCGGTTCCCCGTGATCGGGGAGGACACCGACGACGTGCTCGGCGTCGTCCACGTCAAGAGCGCGATCGCGGTGCCGCGCGAGGAGCGTGACCACGTGACGGTGACGGCGCTGATGAGCGACGTGCTCCGGGTGCCGGAGACCGTCCGCCTCGATCCGCTGCTGGTGAGCCTGCGGCAGCAGGGTCTGCAGCTCGCGGTCGTCGTCGACGAGTACGGCGGCACCGCGGGCGTCGCCACGCTCGAGGATGTCGTCGAGGAGATCGTCGGCGAGCTGTCCGACGAGCACGACCGCAGCCGGCCGGGCATCGTGCGGCGCCGCGACGGCTCGTACTCCGTGCCGGGCCTGCTCCGCCCCGACGAGGTGCGCGGGCGGCTCGACCTGCCGGTGCCGGACGGGCGCGCCTACGAGACCGTCGGCGGCTTCGTGATGTCGGTGCTGGGCCGGGTGCCGCAGCAGGGGGACGAGGTGCGGCTGCCGGGCGTGCTGCTCCGGGTGGAGCGGATGGACGGGCGCCGGGTCGACCGGGTGCGCGCCGTCCCGATCCCGGCGTCCCCGGTGGTCGACGAAGCGCCTGCCGACGCGGTCGGCAGGGGTGTCCCGTGACGCCCACGGTCGCCCTGCTGCTCGCGCTCGTGCTGCTGCTGGGGAACGCGTTCTTCGTCGGGGCCGAGTTCGCCGTGATCTCGGCACGGCGCAGCCAGGTGGAGCCGCTCGCCGACGCCGGACGGCGCTCCGCCCGGACCACGCTGTGGGCGATGGAGCACGTCTCGCTGATGCTGGCGGCGTCCCAGCTCGGGATCACGATCTGCTCGCTCGGTCTGGGCGCGGTCGCCGAGCCGGCGTTGGCCACCGTGGTGGAAGCACCGTTCGCCACGGCGCAGCTCCCGGCGGAGCTCGTCCACCCGGTGGCGTTCGTCCTGGCCCTGACGTTGGTGATCTACGCCCACGTGGTGGTCGGCGAGATGGTGCCGAAGAACCTGGCGCTCGCCGGGCCGGAGCGGGCCGCTCTGCTGCTGGCGCCGCCCCTGGTCGGGGTGGCACGCGGGCTGGCCCCGATGATCCGGCTGCTCACCGAAGTCACGGACGGGCTGCTGCGGCTGCTCCGGGTGGAGCCCAAGGAGGAGCTCGCCTCGGCGTTCACCGCCGAAGAGGTGCACTCGATCGTGACCGAGTCCCGCCGGGAAGGCCTCCTGGAGGACCAGCACAATCTCCTCACCGGCGCGCTGGAGCTCGGCGAGCGGCTCTCCGGCGATGTCATGGTGCCGTTCCACCGGCTGGTCACGGTGCCCCTCGGCAGCACGCCGGCGGACGTCGAGGGGCTGGTCGCCTCGACCGGGTTCAGCCGGTTCCCGGTGGTCACGAACGGTGATCCCGGGTCGGCCGGCGAGGTGACCCAGGGTGACGTCGGTGTGCCGTCCGCGGGAGCCCGGAGCATCATCGGCTACCTCCACCTGAAGGACCTGCTGTACGCGGACGACGTGCGGCACGAGCTTCCGGTTCCCGACAAGCGGATCCGCAGCCTGGTCTCGGTGGCGGCGGACGACGAGCTGGAAGAGGTCCTCGCGGCGATGCGGAGATCGGGCGCCCATCTGGCGAAGGTGGTGGACGGCGCCGGTGAGGAGGCCGGCGTGGTCTTCCTGGAAGACGTGCTCGAGGAACTCGTCGGGGAGGTCCGGGACGCCACGCAGCGGGCCGGCGTCCGCTGATCGGGCGTGGGACCGGGTCCGGGCTCGGGCACCTCTCCTGTTCCTGGGCGTTTGGGGTGGTTCGGGGCAGGCGACTTCGCGGCACGTGTTCGGCTCGTTACAGTGCGTCGCCGGAACGATTTAAGAGAACTGCACCTGGGCCGTAAAGGTTGTCTGAAGTCGTGGCGGTGGTGCGCCGAGGATCGATTGGATACCCGTCGGTGCCCTGCCACGTGGTAGGGGGCCGGGGGCCGTGCTGGGTGACACCTCAGGGAGGAAGCGGACCGTGCCGTCGCACCGCGCCGACAGGGTGAGCCCGCAGAGCAGGCGGGCACAACGCCAGAAGCGGTCCGGCCGTCGTACCACGCACCGTGCCAAGGGTTCGTCACTGACCGTACCCCAGATGGGGATCGCCAGCGCGCTGGGGCTCGCCACGGTCGTGGCGCCGGTGTCCGGGATCCTGACCGGTCCCGAGCCGGCCAAGGCGATCTCGAACGAGGTCGCGTCGCCCCGGATCGCGGCTCCGGTCTTCCCTCTCCTCGCGCACCGGCCGACGTCCGTCGAGCTGCTCCAGCTGATTCCCGACGCCACCGAGACGCCGTCGGTGCCCAGCACCCTCGCGGCGCCGCGCGACATGCTCGTCTCCGCGCCGTCCCGCGGCAGGGGCCGTGCCGTCCTGCCCGGGTGTTTCGGCGACGTCCCGCTGGTGAAGTACTCGAACGGCCAGCTGCCGAAGAGCGCGCTGTGCACCCTGTGGGACGGCAAGCACCAGCTCCGTGCCGACGCCGCGGTCTCGCTGGCCAAGCTCAACGTGGCGTACACCCAGGAGTTCGGCCACCCGCTGTGCGTGTCCGACGCCTACCGGTCGCTGGGGCAGCAGTACGCCGTCAAGGCGGAGCGCGGATACCTGGCGGCGACGCCGGGCACCAGCGTGCACGGCCTGGGTCGCGCGGTGGACCTCTGCGACGACGTGGAGGACTTCGGATCCCGGACCCACCGGTGGCTCGTCGACAACGCCCCGCGCTACGGCTGGCACAACCCGGACTGGGCGCAGCCGGGGGGAAGCGGCCCGCGTGAGGGCTGGCACTGGGAGTGGAACTGTGACGTCGAGGGCGGCTGCGAGGCGAGCGAGTAGCCGGCGAACTCCCGGTGGACCGGACCGGGCGGAGCCTCGACGGCGGTCAGCGCGGGAAAGCTCGGCGCAGGTACTCGCGGCACGGCTCGGCGGAGGAGACGACCGCGGTGGAGGCGGCGGCGAGCCGGGCCCGGGCGTGCGCGAGCTGCTGCCGGGCCCGCGTCAGGTCCGGGTCGGACGTCGACCCGAGCGGGCCGCCCTCACGGATCCGCGCGGCGAGCGCGTCGACGTCCGTGGCCAGTTGCCCGATCCGGTCCACGGCATGGACGACCTCCCGCTGATAGCGGTCCACCGCCGCGTGCACGTCGTCGGTGAGCGGCATGGCGGCTCCTCCTGGTGCCTGATCGCTGGTCCGTGCATGATCACCGCTGGCGTGTGCGCGGGTCACGTGCTGCGCCGGGCGAACGCCCGCAGCGCGGTGGCGGTCTCCGCCAAGGCTGCCGCGGCCTCGTCGAGGGCGGTGAGGGCCTCCCGGCTCGCCGCCGCCGTCTGGCGGAGTTCGCGCGGCGGGCCGCCGCCGAGTTCCAGCAGCAGCCGGTCCCGGTCGTCGCCGAGCCGCTCCGCCAGGCCGCGGGCGCGGTCCGCGGCCCGGCCGGCCCCGGTGGCCGCCGAGGTGACGATGGCCAGCGTGTCGCGCAGCGCGCCGAGCCGGGCGGGGCCCGTCGCGGCGGGACCCGTCGCGGTGGGACCCGTCGCGGCGGGACCCGCCTCCGCCGTCCCGCGGTCCGCCGTCCCGTCGTCCGGTCGGGCCCCGGACGGCTCCGGCAGCGGCTGACCGGTCACGACAGGGACGCGCGGAACTGCTCCGCGGCCTGCCGGGCGGCGTCCAGGGCCTGGATCGCCTCGGCGATCTTCTGCCGGGCGACCTGGCAGCGGGCCTCGACCTCGGCCACCTTCACGTGGCTGGTCCGGCCCAGGCGACCGAGGAACGCCACCTGGGCCTCGCCCACCCGCTGACCGGCACCGGTCAGCAGCTGCATGCTCTGCTCGCACTGGGTATGGAAGCCGGCTGCTACCGCCCTGGCCTCGTCGATGGTTCCCACGGGCGTCTCCTGCTCGGTCGTCGTGGATCGGGGACGGTCGGCGGATCGGTACCGCCGGAGGGCCTCAGCCCAGGGTGAGCGCGGCCAGCTGGTCCAGCAACCAACCGGGGACGAGCCAGGACGCCCACGCCATCAGCACCCCCAGCCAGGGGTAGCGGCGCGCCGGGCGCAGCCCGGCGAGGGCGGTCGACGGCTCGTCGGGAGGCAGTCGCGGCGCCCTGGCCCGGCCCAGCAGGACGCCGCCCGCGACGGCGGTGACCAGGGGCCAGATCACCGCGAACCAGAGCAGGGCCGCGCTGCTGCCGTGCACCCCGGCGACGGACAGCGCCACCACCACGACGACGTTCGGCACGGCGAAGCCGAGGTACACCAGCGCGGCGCGGCCCAGGGTGCCGGACCACTCCGGCATCAGCTGCGGCAGCCGAGCCACCCGCCGTGCCTCGGCCATCGCCGCCTGGGCTCCCTCCAGCCGGGCCTGCGCGTCCGCGTCCGCCGCGAGGCCGTCCAACGGCGGGACGGGCAGCGGGCCCAGGTCGTCGGGGGACAGCGGGGCGCGCAGGTCGGCCGCCAGCGCGCGCAGCTCGGCCTGCTGGGCCCGCAGCGCGGCGTCGAGGTCGCGCAACCGTGCCTGGCGCTCGGCGCGCCGCCGGGCCGATCCCGCCCGGTCCGCGAGCTCGTGCCGCCGGGCCAGCTGCAGGTCGGTGAGCGCTCGCGCGTACGCCTCCCAGCCGCCGGTGCGGACGCCGGGGGTCACCCCGCCCCTCCCCTCTCGGCCCGGTCGGCCCCGTCGGCCCGGTCGGCCCGGTCGGCCCGGTCGGCCCGGCGGACGAACGGCACCAGCACCCGGGCGACGTCCTCGTGCCGGTCGAGGAGCAGGGCGCGGTTGGGGCGCGGGTCGTAGCGGAGGTCGTACCGGCCGAGGAACTGCTGCAGCTCCGGCTCCGGAACGTTGAGCGCGAGCAGGCAGGCGATGTCCTCGCGGGCGGTCGGGCCGAGATCGGCGGCGAGCCGGGCCAGGCTCCGCCACCAGCCCAGCAGGTGGACGCCGTGCACCGGTCCCTGCTGGACGACGGCGCGCAGATCGTCGACGGCGGCCCGGAACGTCTCGGTGCTCACCGCGGACAGCACCGGCCCGGCGACGTCCGCGCCGAACAACGCCAGGTACGCGGGCCGGCTCGGGGAGGTGTCGCTGAAGCCCGCCAGAGTCGTGACCGTGGCGGTCAGCCGGTCCAGCGGCACGACCTCGACCTGGTGGCCCGCCGCGGCGAGCCAGTCGCCGGCGGCGTCGGCGGCGTCGTCGGCGGCCGCCACCAGCGGGGCCACCAGGAACCTGGCCTCGCCCGGCCGGTGCTGCCGGGCCAGGCCGGCCACCGTCGCGGCGAGCACGTCGCCGCCGGCGACGGCGGGGCCGACGATCGCCAGGTGCCGCCCCGGGGTGGCGTCGAGCGGCACCCAGGCGGTGGGTGACCCGACGTCGACGAACCGACCCAGCAGGAGTTGACGCCGGACGCCACCGGGGCCGAGGACGGCGTAGAGCGGGTCGTCGTCGAGGTGCACCTGCGCGAAGCCGGCGAAGACGGACGGCGGCCGGCTGCCCTCCGGACGCCGCTGGAACAGCCGCGCCCGCAGGGCCCGGGTGCTCTCCGGGTCGGCCATCGGCAGCCGCACCACCGTGTTCGCCCCCGGGATGCCCGCAGCGTCGTTGACGACGGCGGTGCCGACGGGCAACCCGTCCGCCGCCGGGTTGAGCGGATCGAGCACGCCGCCGCCGCCGGCGAGGGCGACCCGCAGCGGGAACTGGCCGAAGATCGCCTCCAGCTTGGTCTGCAGCGTCTCGATCCCGGCCGCGGTCTGGCTGGCCAGTACCAGGTGGACGCCGTACGAGCGACCCTTGCGGGCGACGTCCTCCAGCAGCGCACCGGCCCGTCGCGCCAGGTCGTCGTTGCCCGCGAACAGCACCTGGAACTCGTCGACGACGGTCACGATCCGCGGCAGCGCGGCACCGGGATCGACCCGGCGCAGCTGCGCCAACCCGGTGACGCCGGCCCGTTTGAACGCGTCGGCGCGCCGGTCCATCTCGGTGCGCAGGGCCCGCAGCACCGCGACCCCGTACTCCCGGTCGGACTCCACACCGACCGCGACCGCCTGCGGCACCCAGGTCGGATCGTGCGCGGTCGGGGTGAACTCGGTGAACGAGACGCCCTCCTTGAAGTCGAGGAGGTACAGCGCCAGCTCCACCGGCGAGTACCGGGCGACCAGGCCGGCGAGCACGTCGAGCAGGAACACCGTCTTGCCGGAGCCGGACCGCCCGCCGACCAGCCAGTGCGGCGTGGCGTCGTCGAAGCGCAGCACCGCCGGCTCCCGGCCGCGACGCCCGACCGGGGTCGCCAGCCCGGTGGCGGACGTCTCCCGCCAGAGCTGGTCGGGGAGCAGGTCGGCGAACTCGGATCGGTGCCGGGCGGCCGCCGCGGCCGCGAGCGGGCGGCAGACCGCGTCGACGAGGTCGTCCGGTGGCGCCGGGTCGAGCCGGACGGCGACGTCCAGTTCGGCGCCGGTCGCGACTCCCGGCACGCACGCCACCCAGCCGCCCGGCGTGGGACGCAGCTGGGTGGTCGCCTCCAGCACCGGTGGTGGCTCGTAGCCGGCCGGCCGGTCGGGCGGCCAGCCGGCCAGCAACAGGCTCACCCCCGCGGCCGGCCCGGCGTGGGCGAGGGCGGCCAGCCGGGCCTCGACGTCCGGGGTGTGCCCGGGCGGCAGCCCGCCGAGGGCCACCACCAGCGCCGGCCGGTCGGCCGCCGCGCCCGCCCAGGTGCCCCGGACCTGGGCGTCCGCGGCGTCGAGGGCGCCCAGCAGCCCGTCGCGGCCGGGCCCGACGTCCGTCATGACGCCGGCCTCGACCAGGGACCGGAACGGCGCGAAGGCGCGCCCCAGCCCGGCGGGGTCGTGGGCGAGGATCCGGACGTCGCCCGGCGGCGCCGCGGCGAGCACCCGCAGCAGCACCGCCCGGAACAGGTCAGCCACCGCCGGGTCGCGCACCGGTGCCGCGACCGCGAGGTGGCCGCCGTGGCCGCCGAGCGGTCGTGGAAAGGGCACCAGCAGCGGCACGGTGAGGCCGTCGGCCGCCTCGAGGGCACCGATCCGCACGGGTACGGCGGTCCCGGCGGCGGGGGCGGCCTCCGGTGGTCCCGCGGCGCCCAGCTCCGCCCAGGAGGACGTCGCCCACCCCGCGTCCACGGCCCCGGCGGTCTGGGCCAGGAGCTCGGCGCGGATGCGGACCGCCCGGCCCGGTGACGCCCCGTCCGCCTCGCCCGCGTGGTCCGCGTCGAGCTGGGCGACGAGCGCGAACCGGCGGCCCAGCGCGCCGCGGTGCTCGGTGACGGCGTGTGCCAGCGCCTCCCGCCACGCACCCCAGACGAGCACGTCCGCACCTCCCGCCGTGGCTCCCGACCACCCCCTGAGAACATATCCGGCGGACCGGCGACCGGGGGACCGCGGCAGCACGCGATCCTGCGTGACGATGTCAGTACGAGCGGTGATGCTGTTGATCTGGACGCCGTCGGGCACGAGCCGGTAGAAAGCAACCCAACAGCAACCAACGGGGACGCATCGCCTCCGCGGGGGAGGGAGGTCGGTGGACGCTCTCGGCGACGCGGATCCGCGTCAGATCGGTAACTACCTGCTGTCAGGGCGGCTGGGTTCGGGGTCGACGGGGTCGGTCTTCCTGGGGCGTTCGCCGTCCGGGCGGCGGGTGGCGGTGAAGGTGGTGCACGAGCACCTCGCGGCGGATCCGGGGTTCCGCACCCGGTTCGCCCGGGAGGTGGCCGCGGCCCGCCGGGTCAACGGTTTCTACACCGCGCAGGTGGTGGACGCGGACGTCGCGGCCCCGGTCCCGTGGATGGCGACCCGCTTCGTCGAGGGCCCGTCGCTGGCGCGGCGGGTGGTGGAGCAGGGCCCGCTGCCCGGGCCGGACGTCGTCCGGTTGGCGGCGGGGGTGGCCGAGGCGCTGGCGTCCATCCACGCGGCCGGCCTCGTCCACCGCAACCTGAAGCCGTCCTCGGTGATCCTCGCGGACGACGGCCCGCACGTGATCGGGTTCGAGATCGCCCGTGCGCTGGACGCCAGCGCCGTGACCAGGACCGGGGCACTCGTCGGCACGTTCGAGTACATGGCCCCCGAGCAGGCGCTCGGCGAGCCCGTGACGCCGGCCACCGACGTGTTCGCCCTCGGCGGGTTGCTGACGTTCGCGACCACCGGCCGGCCGCCGTTCGGGACCGGGCACCCGGCCGCCCTGATCCGCAGGATCGTCGACCCGGCACCGGACCTGTCAGGCGTCGACGACGCCCGGGTCCGCCGGCTGATCGCGGCGTGCCTGGCCGGTGACCCCGCGGATCGCCCCACCCCCGAGGGCGTCCTCGCGCTGTGCTCGGACGACGACGCCACCGTCGCCGATCCGGTGGGCACCCCGTCCCCGGCGGCGGCGCTGCCGCTCGCTCGCCGCGCGCCCACCCCGCCGCCCGTCCCCCTGCCGCAGGCCGTCCCCCTGCCGCAGGCCGTCCCACCGGAGCCGCCCGCGTCGCTGGCCGCGGCGCCCCCGGCGTCCACGGTCACCGCTCCGGGCGTCGCCACCACGGAACCCGACGACACCCGGCCGGCCGCCCAGCCAGCCGACGGGCCGGCTCCGCGGCCGGCCGACGTCACCGCTGCGGACCCGGCCCGCCCGGGCCGCCGGGCGCTGCTCGCCGCGGCCGGGGTGGCGCTGGTGGCGGGCGGCGCGACGACCGCGGTGCTGCTGCGCCGCACCTCCGGTTCGCCCGCGCTGCTGCGCGCCGTCGAC
>DATDMG010000493.1:0-11488 GCA_036518955.1 Kineosporiaceae bacterium
CGACGACCAGGATGCCGAGCTCGGCTACACCGTCGGGCTGCTCGCCGGCGCCGCCCGGTTGCTGGGCACGGACGTCGCCACGGTCGCCGATGCCTGCGGCCTCGGCCACGCGGGGCGGGCGGCCCTGGTGGACGGCGCCGGCTCCGCCGGCCGAGCTCTGCGGGCAACGGTCGCCCACGAGAGGCAGGACGACGACGCCGTCGTGCTGGCCGGGTTCACCCCCGGCCTGGTCTCCACGGTCTGGATGCAGTCTCTGCGGCGTTCGCTCGAGGTGGTGCAGCAGGTCCTGGGCCGGCCGGCCGGCGGCTGACCGCCGTCCCCCGGGCCGACGCCGCCCGCTGGAGGCGGAGTCGGCCCGGAGTCGGCCCGGAGCTAGCCCCGGGACGCCGAGCGGGACCGGGCCAGTCCGGCCTCGACGGCGGCGATGAGCCGGGGACGCAGCTCATGGGCGCCGATCACGGCGTCCACCGATCCGACCTTCACCGCCCGCTCGATGGAGTGGACCGTGTCGAACTCGGTGGCCACCTCGCCGAGCTTCTCGGAGCGGACGGCGGCGCGCAGCTCGGTGAGTTCCGAGCGGAGCCGGGCCCGTTCCAGGCCCTGCGCGATCGTGAGCCGGCGCTCCAGGGCCTTCACCCGGGGGTCGGCGCCGGTGCGCGCGTCGACCTCACCGGAGAACACCACCGCCGCGGCAGGCGCCCCGCCGATCACCGAGGCGTAGGAGCCCTCCACGGCCAGCACGGTCATGTTGTCGTGCAGGGTCTTGGAGAACACCACGAACGCGCCGCCGTGGTAGCGGGACACCACGCAGAACACGATCGGGCCGACGAAGTTGACGATCGCGCGGCCGATCTCGGCACCGTACTCCAGCTGCAGGTTGCGCATCGACTCCGGGGAGCCGTCGAAGCCGGACAGGTTGGCCAGGACGACGACCGGCCGGCTGCCGCTGGCCGCGTTGATGGCCCGGGCGGTCTTCGCCGAGGAGCGCGGGAACAGGGTGCCGGCGGTCCAGGTGTCCGGGCCGTCGCTGGGCGGGAAGCCCCGCCGGGGGATCGGCCGCGACTCGATCCCGAGCAGGCACACCGGGTAGCCGCCGAGGTGGGCGTCCAGGGCGACCGAGGTCTCGGCGTCCGCCATCCCGGCCCACCGCTCCAGGGTCGGGTGGTCGGTGTCGGCGACCGCGCGCATCAGGGTCCGGATGTCGAACGGCTTCTTCCGCTCGGGGTTGGTGACCGGCGAGAAGATGTCCCCGACGGTCTGGAAGTCGCTGCCGGGCACCTCGTGCGGCCAGGCGCACACGTCCCGGTCCCGCGGGTCGCCGCTGGACGCCGGCCGGGGAGCTCCCTCGCCCGCGGCGACGTACGCGTGGTCGTAGTGCCGGAACAGCACGTCCACGGCGCCGGCGAGGTCCGGCGCCCAGTACTGGGCCTGCCCGTTCTGTCCCATCACCCGGTCGTAGCCGCCGATCCCGAAGTTGTCCTCGGCCGAGACCCCACCGGAGTAGTCCAGCGATTGCTTGCCGGTCAGCACCATCGCGCTGTCCGGCGTCATCACCAGGATGCCCTTGGTGTGCATGAGCATCGTGGCCTCGGCGTTCCAGTACGGCTGAGCCCCGACGTTGATGCCCGCCACGATCACGTTGATCTCGCCGCCCGCCTGGGTGAATTCGATGATCCGGCGGAGCGCGCGGGCGACCCAGTCCATGTTCTCGGTGCCGCTGGCCATCGAGATCCGCGCCCCGGCGGAGATCGCGAACCACTCCACCGGCGCCCCCAGCCGCTCGGCCAGGTCCAGCGCCGCCGTCACCCGGGCGCACTCCGCCTCGGCCAGGGCGCCCAGCGCCATCGTCGGGTCCCCGAGCAGGACCACCCGGCGCAAGCCCTCCGGGTACCGCTCGGCCGGCGTCGACGCCACCCCGACGACGAGGCCGGCGACGTTCCCGCCCGCTGGCCGCCGGACCGGCACCAGCACGCCCTCGTCGTTCAGGTCGTGCTCGTCGAACTCGCCGCCACGGGTGAGCAGGCCGATCAGCTCGTAGGGGTACACGGTCCCGCGCCGCCGTGAGCGCAGCACCTTCTGCGCATAGTCGTCCAGCGGCTTCAACCGTTCCGTCGGCGGACCGGACAGCTGCGCGACCACCCCGGACCCGGGCTGGTAGAAGAACCGCCCGCAGACTTCGTCCGGCACCGCACCGGGATCGTCGGGCCGCCGGATCCGGCCCTGGACGACGACCTCCTCCACGCCGGCACCGACGGTCAGCGGAGCCACGGTGGTCTGCAGCGCCGTCAGCTCCTCGACCGGGGCCTCGATCACCGGCCACAGCTGGATCCAGACGTGGTTCATGTCCAGCCTGGTGCCCGCCGGATCCGCCGCGCGGGCGCGCCGGATCGCGTCCAGGCAGCTGCGTACGGCGCGCTCCGCCTGCGGCAGCCCGGTCACGTGGCCGGCCGGGTCGCGGACGACGGTGAGCTCTCGGACCTGCGCGAGCGCGACCAGCCGGACGTCCGACGGATTGTCCGGCGCGACGCACCGGTACAGCACCACGTCGTCCGGGGCCTCGACCCGGCTGATCCGGAAGTCCCGCAGCCGCCACAGGTTCAGTCGCCGGCCCACCATCGGGTGCAGACCGCGGACCAACAGGTCCTCGGTGACGCCGGTCTCGCCGTAGGTCCCGGGGCGGAACGTGAACCGCTCCACCCGGGAGCCACGGTGCGTGCTCACCGCCACATGGATCCGTCGCACCCGTCGGGCGAACGGCTGCTGGTCGAGCAGCACCGCCAGGGCGCGCGAGCAGGCGTCGAGGGTGGCCGGGCCGTCGTCCCAGTCCAGGTAGAGGTCCACGACCGCCTGCCGATGACCGGCCGCGTCGATGGCCGCGTCGAAGGCGCGGCCCACGCCCTCCAGCTCCGCGAACCGGGCCGCGGTGCTGACCAGGCGGGTGTGCCTGCCGTCCAGGGTGTAGTCCGCCACCAGGAGGGGACCGTGGGGCGCCGGCTCGGTGCGGATGTTGTCCAGGGTGTACTCGCGGTAGTGGCGCTTCGCCAGGACCTCCAGCAGCGGGCCGACCGTGGGGGCGCCGTTCGGGATGGCCTCGGCGAGGAACCGGACGATCGGTTCCGGGATCGCCACCAGCGACTCCAGCCGCTCGGCGTGATCGGGGGCGTCCGGGTGCTCGGTGAGATAGGCGAGCTGCTCGCGCACGGTGACGTAGGTCGCCTGCCGGGCCTGCTCGACCACCGGCGCCTCGAACCAGCGGTGGCGGACGCTGCGCGTCAGGTCCCCGATGACCGGATAGCGCAGCTGGGTGGCCCGGACCAGCCGGTCCAGCACCTCGCGCGTGGCAGCCGCCGCGGTGCCCCCGGGTGCGGGGATCGCCAGCCAGCTCTCCAGCAGCTCGCTGACCACCGGGAGGTGGGACGGCGCCCGCTGCTGGGAGAGGAAGGCCCGGAACACCGCCTCCTCCAGCTGCGGCGTCCGGGTCAGGTCCGTCACCCCGTAGCGGGCCAGGACCCGGGCCAGCTTCTCCCGGAACTGTTCCGGCAGCCGCTCCCGCTCGGGGTCGAGGGAGTGCAGATAGCGGTAGAAGAACTCGCGCGGGCTGTGCACCCGGTCGTCGCTGCCGTCGCCCGCGCCCGGCCGGTTGCGGGACAGCTCGCACAGGTCCGCGAAGGTGGCCAGTACGTCGGTCTCCGCAGCCAGCACCTCGTCGTCGCCAGCGTCGACCGTGGCCGGTCCGCGCGCCCCGGACCACTCGCTCAGGTGCCGCCGCGCGTCGTCCGGCGCCAGGTCGAAGCCGAGGAGCAGGCTGCGCAGGTCGGCCAGGCAGCGCAGGGCGACCTCGGCCGGGCCGGACGGCGGGACCGCGGCGGGCAGGTCCACCCCGCGAGGCCCGGTGGCGGCCGACGGAAGGTCGGTGGACGGCGGGGTGTCGGGGTCAGGATCCGGGTCGAACCGCAGCAGCGGCTGCCCCGCGGAGACCTGGTCGTTGGCGGACACCAGCAGCTCGCGCAGCCGCCCGGAGACCGGCGCGTTGATCACCGTCTCCATCTTCATGCTCTCCAGGACGATCACCGGCGCTCCGGCGGACACCTGCTGCCCGGGCGCGACGGGGACCGACACGACCAGGGCCGGCGCCGGGGACCGGACCACGCCGCCCTCGTCCTTGGTGATCCGGTGGACCGAGCCGTCCACCTCCACCTGGTGCTCGGCGGCGTGCCTCGAGGTCACGACGCGGAAGCTTCGACCCGAGATCGTCAGCCGGCCGGCGAACGGGCCGAGCCGCTCGAGGGCGGCCTCCGCGTGGGCGCTCTCCGCGCCGGTCTGGTGCACCGAGACGCGGTACCGTCCGGGCCCGATCTGCGCCACGTCGACGCGGTGCGTGTTCCCGCGGAGCTTGAGGTCGAACGCCCGCCCCACCTCGTGCCGGGCCTGTGGGCGCCCGCCGCGGGCCGTGCTGAGGAAGCGCAGGCGCTCGGCCTGCTCGGCCTCCTCGTACGCGTCGATCGCGGCGGCGACCAGGGCCACGCCGGCGTGCCGGGCCGCCCGGAGCCCGCCGACCGTCCGCTCCCGATCGATCCAGCCGGTGTCCGCCTGTCCGGTCCGGATGTCGGGGCGCGACAGCAGGTCCAGCAGGAACGACTTGTTCGTCGTTCCGCCCTGCACCACGACCGTCGTGTCGGCGAGGGCGCGTTCCAGCCGGGCGAGCGCCAGCTCCCGGGTGGGGGCGTAGGCGATGATCTTGGCGATCATGGAGTCGAAGTCGGCCGGAACGGCGTCGCCCTCCGCGACCCCGATGTCCACTCGGAGGCCGGGCCCGACCGGTGGGCGCAACAGGGCGATCCGGCCGGGCGCGGGGGAGAAGTCGCGGTCCGGGTCCTCCGCGTTGAGCCGTGCCTCGACCGCGTGGCCGCTCTCCGCCGGGGGTGGGCCCTCGAGCCGCCCGCCGGTCGCCACGTGCAGCTGCAGGGCGACCAGGTCGGTGTCGGTGACCAGCTCGGTGACCGGGTGCTCGACCTGGAGCCGGGTGTTGACCTCGAGGAACGCGAACGCGCGCTCCTGCGGTTGGTACAGGAACTCCGCGGTCCCCGCGCCGCGGTAGCCGACAGCCAGCGCCAGCCGGGTTGCGGCGTCCTTGAGCTGCGCCACCTGATCGGGGTCCAGGACCGGCGACGCGGACTCCTCGATGAGCTTCTGGTTGCGGCGCTGGACCGAGCAGTCCCGCACCCCCAGTGCCCAGGCCGTGCCCTGCCCGTCCGCGATGAGCTGGACCTCGACGTGCCGGGCACCCGTCACCAGCCGCTCCAGGAAGACCACCCCGCTGCCGAAGGCGCGCCGGGCCTCGTCCCGGGTCCGGTCGAAGACGGCGGCGAGGTCCGCGTCGCTCGTCACCACCCGGATGCCGCGGCCACCACCGCCCGCAGCCGCCTTGAGCATGAGCGGGTACCCGATCCGCCGGGCGTGCTCGACCGCGGCCTCCAGATCACCCACCGGACCGTTGCTCCAGGCAGCTACAGGAACCCCGGCCTCCTCGGCCAGCAGTTTGGCACCGATCTTGTCTCCGAGGCGGCGCATCGCCTCCGGGCCAGGGCCGATGAACACGACGCCGATCCGCTCGCACAGCTCGGCGAACGCCGGGTCCTCGGCGACGAACCCCCAGCCGACCCAGGCCGCGTCTGCCCCGGTGGCCAGCAGCGCGCGCTCCAGGACGGCGAGGTCCAGGTACGGGCGAGCCGCCGCGGGACCCAGGTTGTAGGCGTGATCGGCTTCCCGGACGAACATCGCCTCCCGCTCGCCCTCCGTGTGCAGCGCGATGGTCTGGAGCGCGTGACCGCCCCGAAGGTTGAGTTCCCGGGTGGTGTGGATGAGCCGCATGGCGGCCTCGCCGCGGTTCACGATCGCCACTCGTAGCTGCATCGGCTGCGTCTCCCGTTCGGTTGGCTCGTCCTGCCAGCCGTGGCGGGACCGGGTCAAACCCTAGGAGCAGCACGCCGGAAGAGCACCTTCCGCTGCCCGACCTGCGGGTCGCCGGGTCGGACGTGGGCGCGTCACTGGGCCGGATCGGAGCTGTGCTGCTCGGTCTTCGCGGACCCGTCGGCCTTCAGGACCCCGTCCGCGACGGCGCCCTCCATGTCGGTGAACAGCGTGTTGAGCTGGTGCTGACGGCTCCGCCGGCTGTCAGTCTCCCAGCTCAGCGCGAGTCGGACAATGCCGGCGATCCCCAGGGCGCAGCCGACGGCGACGACACCGCCGCGCAGCAGCGCCGAGGTCGTGTCCAGGCTCCCGGCGGTCACGAGCTGGTACAGCGGGTACCCGACGACCAGCAGCGCGATCACCGCGCCGGCCGCCAGCGCGTTCACTCGCCGGCCTGCTGTCCGCCATCGGGATGTGGGGCCGACCGGCCCACCCCGTGCCCCGCCGCCTGCTCCGCCAGCACGAGCCGGGCGCACAGGAGCGCCGTCCAGGTCACCCGGTCCACCGGGATGCCGTCGAATCTGATCACCGGGACCCCGAGCTGCAGCGCGGACGCCGGGGCCGGCATCTCGGCACCGCCTTCCAGCGCCAGCGCGTCGACCTGTCCGAGGGCGTCCAGCCAGCGCTGCGTCGCCGGGAGCGGCTCGGCCGCGTCGACGACCGCGATCACTGCTGTCGCCCGCACGGTCGTCAGCGTGTCGAGGACCAACCCGGCGTCCCGGCGGTCGGTCTCGACGGCCAGCACCACCGGCCCACTGCGCAACGCCCGGGTGATGGCCGATGCGCGTTCCGTGCCGATCTCGGCCGGAACCACCACCACCGGTCTCGGCTGCCCGCCGACGGCGAGGTCGACCGCCGTCCGGTGGGCCTCCAGCCGGACCGACTCCCCGGGGCCGACGACGGCGACGACCGGCGCGTCCGGAGCGATGTCGGGGTCGGGCATGTGCTCGAGCATCCGGAGCACCTCGGTGAACCGGTCGCCGGACCGGAAGCGGCGGGTCCAGGCCGCCGGGACGCCGTAGCCACGCAGCACGCTCCGGTCCGCCGCGGTCCGCGTCTCGGTGGGTCCGACGTCCGCTGCCCCGCCCGCCGGGGGGTTGCCCGCCGTGGGGTTGCCGGCGGGTCCGGCGGGTCCGGCGGGCCCGGCAGAGGGAGGCGCCTGGCCGCCCGGGTCCTGGTCCGCGGGCCGCCCGGGGATCCGGTGACCGGAGCGCGCGCCGTCCCGCAACTGGTCGAGCAGAGCGGTGAACTCGGGGCGGGTGGTCGAGGGTCGCACCGGGTCGCGGCTCGGCTCGTGCGGCCCGCCGTCCTTCTCGGCGGCGACCGCGCGCAGCAGGTCGAGCGGGTCCAGCGTCTCCGGGCCGGGCTGCGGGCCGGTGTCCAGCCGGGCGGTGGTGCCCGGGGCGAAGGCTCCCGGGCCGCCGGCTCCGTCGGGGCTGCCTGCTCCGTCGCGGCCCGGGCCGGGCCGGGCGGGTGGGCGGGGCCCGGCCGGGGCGGCGGGTGGGGCGGCGGCCGGGGCCGGCACCGGCCGGGGTGCCGGCGGGATGCGGCTCGGCGGAGCCGGCCGCGTGGACTGCGCGCTCCGGGCCGGCCGGGCCGGGCCGGCCAGCGGGCCTCGACCGCCGTCCCCGGCGGCCATGCTCGCCAGCGTCGCGCCCACCAGGTCCGCCCGGGGCAGGGTGATGGTCGCCGACCCGGGCTGTGGCTGGGCGGAGGCGGTTGCCGAGCGCATGGCCTGGACGGCCCGGGCGGCTGCCCGCTCGGCGGCGCTGACCCGGTCGGCGACGCCGAGCAGCCCGCCGGCGGCCGGCGCCCCGGGCAGGTCGGCCACCTCGGGCGACCCGCGATGGTCGAGCGGGTCGTCGTCCCTGGCCGCGCGGTCCGCGGCGGTCACCAGCCGGAGGGCCGGAGGGATCTGGTCATGCCCGGCGGACGGGGTGGCCGGGACCGATCGGACGTCGCCCCCGGTCCAGGGCAGGGGCGTCGGCGCCGGCTGCGGGTGGCCGGACCGGGCGGCAGCCGGGCACGGGTCGGCGTACGTGTCGTACCGGTGGCTTGATCGGGCCAGGGTACCCGAGGCTGCCGCCTCGATCGCCGCACCGGCGGCGTCCAGGGCGGCCTGCGAGACGCCCAGCTGGGACGCCGCGACCGGCGAGGGTGTGACACCCACCTCCCGCGGCGCCGCGCCGGACCCGGCGGTGAGCGTCCGGTCGGCGATCTCGTCGAAGGAGCCGAAGGAACTGCCCGCCCCCTGCTCGCCGGACGCCGCCACGTCCGGAGCCGTGGAGCGCTCCGAGATCTCCACGGCCACCTCGAAGCGCTCACGGGCGAAGAAGCCCCACAGGCCGCCGTGGCGGTACTTGTCGGCGCGCACGATCCGCGCGTTCGGACCGCCCTCGGAGTGCGCCCTGATCAGCAGCGCCTCGAGGTCGTCACCCTCGAGCAGCAAATTCGTGGCCACGGCTCACCTGTCCAACGGTCTCGATCGATGTGACGCCCGCGGTCTCTGCGAACCCGATGACCGGGAGCTGGGGGAGGCTGCCCCGCAGCAGGCGGCGCAGCGGGAGGCGCAGCGGCCCGGCGGCGAGCAGCACGGGGTTCAGCCCGTCGTTCTCGGCCCGGGCGACGAAGGCGCTCAGGTCCTTGACGAGGTGGTTGGCGGACATCGGGTCCATGGCGAGCACCACCCCCTGCTCGCTCGCCCGCATGGCCTCCGCGGCCTCCTGCTCGAGGTCCGGATCGAGGGTGATCACGTGCAGGATCCCGTCGCGCAGGAAGGGCGCCACCAGGGCGGGCCCGAGGGCTGCCCGGGCGGCCTCCAGCAGCGCGTCCGGATCGGTGGTGGCGCGGGCCCGCTGGGCGACGCCCTCGAGCAGGCGGCCGAGGTCCCGGATCGAGACCTGCTCGTCGAGCAGGCCCTGCAGCACGCGCTGCAGGGCGGCCAGCGGCAGCAGGGCGGGCACCAGCTCCTCGACCGTGGTCGGCCGCTCGGCCTTGAGGACGTCGACCAGCTCGCGGACGTCGTCCAGGGACAGCAGGCGGGACGCGTGCCGGCGGACGGTCTCGGCCAGGTGCGTGGTCACGACGGCGGCCCGCTCCACCAGGGTCGCTCCCGCGATCTCCGCGGTCGCCCGGTGCTCCATCGGTACCCACACCGCGGGAAGGCCGAACACCGGCTCGGTGGTCCGTCGTCCGGGCAGCGTGTCCGGGAGGTCACCGATCGCCAGCAGGTGCCCGGGCGGTGCCTCGCCGGTCGCCGCGGTGACTCCGCCGATACGGATCTCGTAGCTGCCCGGCGCCAGGGTCGCGCCGTCCCGGGTGCGGACGGGCGGCAGCACGATGCCGAGGTCCAGCGCGGTCTTGCGGCGCAGCGCCCGGACCCGGTCGAGCAGGTCCCCGCCTCTGCCGGGGTCGACGAGATCGACCAGGTCCGGTGCGAGCAGCAGCTCCAGCGGGTCCACCTTGAGGGACTCGGTGACCGGGTCCGGCTCGCCCTGGCCGGGACCCGCCGGGATGGCCGGTTGCTGGCCCTCGGCGGTCGCGGCGCCGTCCGGTCCGGCGTCGGTGGTCCTGGTCGAGGCGAGGAGGAGCAGGCCGCCGGCGACGAGGAACGGCAGCTTCGGCATCCCGGGCACCACGCAGAGTGCGAGCAGTGCGCCGCCGCCGATGCGCAGCGCCTCGCGGTGCCGGGCGAGCTGGCCGATCAGGTCGTTGCCGACGTCCCCGTCGCTGCCCGAGCGGGTCACGATGACGCCGGTCGCCACGGACATCAGCAGAGCCGGGACCTGGGACACCAGACCGTCACCTACCGAGAGCAGACTGTAGGTGTTGATGGCGTCCCCGGGGCTCATGCCCTTGCTGAGCATCCCCACCGCGAACCCGCCGAGCAGGTTGACGAGCGTGATGATGACGGCGGCGACCGCGTCGCCCTTGACGAACTGGGTGCCGCCGTCCATGGCGCCGTAGAAGTCCGCCTCGGCGGCGACCTCCCGCCGCCGCCGGCGGGCCTCGGTCTCGTCGATGAGGCCGGAGTTCAGGTCGGCGTCGATGGCCATCTGCTTGCCGGGCATGGCGTCGAGGGTGAACCGTGCACCCACCTCGGCGACACGCGCCGCGCCGTTCGTGACCACGGTGAGCTGAATGATCACCAGGATCGCGAAGACGACCAGACCGATGACCAGCGAGCCACCGATGACGATGTGCCCGAAGGCGTCGATCACGTGCCCGGCGTAGCCGTCGCGCAGCACGAGTCGGGTGGTGGAGACGTTGAGGGCCAGGCGCAGGATCGTGCCGACGAGGACGAGCGTCGGGAAGACGGCGAATTCCAGCGGTTTGCGCACCTGCATCGCGACCAGCAGGACCAGCAAGGACATCGCGATGTTCGACGCGATCAGGATGTCGAGGACGGCGGCCGGCAGCGGCACCACCATCATCACGACGACGACCACGACGACGATCGGCACGACGAGGCGGGCCAACCGGCTGGACGGCATGCAGGACCTCCGCGGGAGCGGGTCGCGCTGGGTCTCCGTGCGCGGGAGTGAGCCGTCCGTGGCCTGCGGTCTGTCTCGGCCCGGAACGACCGGAACTTGAGCGGGTCACTCGTCCGCGCACCCCGACGGGAACAGGCCGTGACGGTGCGTGTCTGCCGTAACTCTCCGCTCGGTGGGCCGTATCAGACGACGTGCCAGCTCCGCGCCGCCGCGGTGTCGCAACCGACTCGTGACGGGGTCGTGATGGCCTGAGCTGTTCCGGCTCGGGCATGACCGACCGATAAGCGGGTAGCTGGTGTCGTGAAGGCTGGCCGTCCGCGGACAGGAACCGGTGGCCCGACGCCGGATGCACAGGGAGGCCGATGTGCCCGTCATCGCAGTCGCCATCGCAGCTCTTCCGGTCGTCGCCCTGCTGCTCGCAGTGGTGACCCGGATGGAGGCCCTACTCCTGGGTGACCCGTACGAGAGACACCGTCAGGCGGTCATCGGTGACGGTTACCTCGGTGGTGACGGTTACCTCGGTGAGGGTTCCTCCGACCGGATCCACTCGGAGCAGGTCGGGGCCACCGGGAGAAGCTGACCCCACGCCAGCCGTGATCACTGCTGCGGTGCATGGTCACCTGGCGCTCTCGTGACTGTGGTGTCCGTGACCGTGGTGCCGGGGTGACGACGGCGGGACCCGCGGGTCTCGCGGGCGCGCCGGGCCCGCAGCGCGGCCTTGGTCGGCAGGTCCGGGACCGGCGTGGTGGTCAGTGGACGACGTACGCCCGCCGACGGTGACGGGCGCCCGGCCGACATCACGAACGCCAGGATCCGGGCGATGGCGAGGTAGAGCTCGGCCGGGATCTCGTCGTCCACGTCGCAGACCCGGTAGAGGGTGCGGGCCAGCGGCTTGTCCTCGACGACCGGGACCCGTGCCTGGCGAGCGAGATCCCGGATCTTGCCAGCCAGCGAGCTCGCCCCCTTCGCCACCACCCGCGGGGCGCCCCGGCCGCGCTCGTACTTCAGGGCCACCGCGATGTGGG
>DATDMG010000494.1:0-2779 GCA_036518955.1 Kineosporiaceae bacterium
CGCAACGGAAATCAGCGCTCGAGGCCGCCACCTACCTGACGAACAAGGCACCCTACCTGGACTACCCCACCGCCCTGGCCAAGGGCTGGCCGATCGCCACAGGCGTCATCGAAGGCGCCTGCCGACACCTCGTCAAGGACCGCCTGGAGATCACCGGCGCCCGCTGGGGCCTGGCCACCGCCGAGGCCGTCCTCGCCCTGCGCGCCATCACCACCAACGGCGACTTCCACGACTACTGGCACCACCACCAGCAGCAGGAACACCACCGCACCTACCCCACCCGCACGGCCCGAACCTCGCTCACCCTCGCAGCGTGATCACCTGACCACAGCTCCCTCGAAAGGAATCGCACCCGTGGGCGAATCCCTTTGGCCCGTGCGGTGCGGCGACCGATCGCTCCGGCAACCCCTGGGATCTCTCCGCCGCGATCCTCACCAAGGGTGCGGATGCCGATCCTGCACACGAGCACTTCTGCTTCGACAAGGACCTCGCCCCCGACGATCCTTGGAGTAGTTGATCCGCCGGGAAGCGGTGGCCGCCTGGACTGACTCGGACTGACGACGGGACCTGGTGATGAACCCTTACGTCGCGATGTACCTGCTCATCGTCGTCACGGTGCTTGTCCTGGCGGCCGCTGCCACCTGGCCGCCGCGGCCTTGGCAGACGGCCCCGATCCTGGCGGGACCGGTGGTCCTCGCCGGTACCCTCGCCGGGATCTGGCCCTTCCCCCACCTCGGCTGGGTGGGAAACATCGGCGTCTCCTACGCCGTCCTGGTGGTCGCGCCCGCGCTCCCCTGGGGACGGCCCTCGGCACGCCTCTCCGTACCGTGCGCGGTCCTGGCCGGCTGCGTTGCTCTTGCTGCTGCCGCCAGGTGGAACTTCGTCGTCGTCTTCTACCTGAGCCTGCCGGCCCTGCTTGCCCTCGGCGCGTTGGGCGTAGCGCTGCTCAACCGTCGTCGACCCGCTGGCAACTCTTCATCGCCGATGACTCACCGTGAGCTGCAGAGCGAGGACGAGGAGCGCCAGCCCGGACGATAGGCCCATGCCCTGTGGGCACGAAGTGGGCACGAACAGACCAGCACGTGCCGGAGCTAGGGTACTCACCGGACGTCCACGGCTGGCTGACCTGCAGAAACGCCCTGCCCCGAACCTGGCTGGACCCCGCGAACACTGCTAGGACGGCTCTCGTAATGCGTAGGTCGTGGGTTCGATTCCCACAATCGAGGCAAGCCCACGAGGCTGTGCACAAGAGCGCCTCTGTCCTGCTGGTTTGCCGAGTCCGCCCCCTCCGTTGGGTCCTCCGCAGGGAGGAGGGGAAGTGGCTCGAACCCACGGCAGGCGGAGAGCCCGGGCGTGTGCCGGGGAGTCGGCATGGTCCCCTGGCGGTGGGCCCTGGGAGGCCGCTGTCTACCGGGGGAGGGTTGCGGGGTGTTCGGTCTGGTAGTGGTGAGTCAGGGTGTCGGTGGCCTGGCCGGGTCGGTGGGCCAGGGTGGTCTGGCAGACCTCGCAGCGCACCGTGGGGAGCTTGGTCACGGTGACCGGGAAGGGCCGGCGACGCGACGGGCTGACGGGTTGGGATCTGGCCACGGTTGGCATTCTGCCAGTGACGCTTGATGTGCCTTCCGCGACCGCAGGGCGACGGGCACGGTCGTTTCAAGATCGTTGATGTTGGTTGACGACCAGTCTGGGTGAGGTCAAGCCGCTGCGGCGTGTCGCCTGCAGTAGTGCAACGAAGCTCCGGTAGATCAAGGGTCCTCTCACAGATCCTCGAGTCCCGGAGCTCCGTTGTCCGTGCAGTCTGCCACCGCCGGTGCCGAGCCGGGGGCGTGTTCGGTGTTGGTCGCCTCGTTGGCGGGTCGTATTCCGTTGCAGCGCAACGGCAACGGCGAGTCCGCGAACGCAGAGCCCGGGCCGGCGCAGGGGCTGGATGCGGTGATGACCGCGGGGCTGCTGGTGAGGCTGGCGGCCGTTCCTGATCATCGACAGGCGGCGTGGGTGGATCATCCGCCGGCGGCGGTGCTGGCACTGTGCGCGGCCGCGGTGGTCGCCGGGATGCGCTCGTTCACGGCGATCGCCAGTTGGGTGGGCGACGTCCCGGCCGAGCTGCTGGCCTACGCCGGCACCGGCCGGCAGGTCCCGGTCCGCGGCCCGTCCAAGTCGACCATCTGGCGGACGCTGACCGGCCTGGACGGCGCCGCCTTGGACGCCGCGATCGGGGACTGGCTGATGGACCAGGCCTACCCCGCCGAGCCTGACCTCACCGAACCCGCCGATCCCGGGGCCTGCGGGACCGACACGGCGCCACCTGCGCGGACGGCCGGCGTACCCGGACGGCTGGACGGCGTCACGATCGCGGCAGACGGCAAGACCTGCCGCGGGGCCCAGGGCCCCGACGGGCGCCAGGTGCATCTGCTCGCCGCGATGACCCACGACAAGGGCCTGGTCCTGGCCCAGACCGACGTGGCCGCCAAGACGAACGAGGTGCCACGGCTGAAAGACCTGCTGTCCGGCCTGTCCGGCCGGGTGAACCTGCGCGGTGCGATCTTGACCGTCGATGCCCTGCACACCGTCCGCGAGACTGCCCGGTGGCAGCACGGCCAGGGCGTCGAGTTCGTGATGACGGTCAAGGAGAACATCCCCACCCCGTTCGCCGCCCTGGACGCCCTGCCCTGGGACGCCGTGCCGATCGGGCACGCCAGCACCGACCGCGGCCACGGCCGGATCACCCGCCGCACCATCCAGACCCTGCCCGCCCCCGAAGACCTGCCGTTCCCGCACG
>DATDMG010000495.1:0-2852 GCA_036518955.1 Kineosporiaceae bacterium
CAGGAGCGGCCTTGGCGTCGGCAGGAGCGGCCTTGGCGTCGGCAGGAGCGGTCCCGGCCGCGGCCGGCTGGCCGGCGTCCTGCTCGGCGTCCTCGCCGCGGGCGGCCCGGGCTCGCTCGACGCTGCGCTGCAAGGCCGTCAGCAGGTCGACGACCTCGGTGCTGGCCGCTTCGGCCGCGGGGGCGGCGACCGGGGCGACACCCTCCAGCTTCGCCTCGACCAGCTCCGCGACCGCACGTGCGTACTCGTCCTCGTACTGGTCCGGGTCGAAGTCCGCGGAGAGGCTCTCCACCAGCGACTCGGCCATCGTCAGCTCCTGCGGGCGCAGCTCGACGTCGCCGTCGAGGACGTCGAAGTCGGCCGCCCGCACCTCGTCCGGCCAGAGCAGCGTCTGCAGCACGATCACCCGGCCGCGCACCCGGAGCACCGCGAGCGTCTCCCGTTGCCGGAGCGCGACCTTGACCACCGCCATCCGTTCGGTCGTCGTCAGCGCCTCGCGGAGGAGCACGTACGGCTTGGTCGCCCGGGCCTCGGGCTCCAGGTAATAGGTGCGGTCGAACATGATCGGGTCGACCTGTTCGGACGGGACGAACTCGAGGACGTCGATCTCGCGGCTGCTGCTCAGCGGCAGGTCGGCGAAATCCTCGTCGGTGAGCACGACGGCCCGGCCGTCCGGCGCCTCGTACCCCTTCCCGAGCTGGTCGTAGGGAACCTCCTCCGTGCAGACCGTGCAGATCCGGCGCATCCGGATGCGGCCGCCGTCCGCGCGGTGCACCTGGTGGAAGCGGATGTCGTGTTCCTGCGTCGCCCCGTACACGCGGACCGGCACGTTGACCAGCCCGAACGACACGGCGCCCTTCCAGATCGCTCGCACGCCGGCACCCCCTTCGACGCTCGTACGGCCCGCCCCGAGGAAGGAGGGCGGCGTTCCGTCGCCTGCGCCAGTCCAGGCAGGATGACCCCTCCGGGCCGGACGGCGCCACCCCACTGACACCATGGACCCGTGCAGCCCATGCTCGCCACCGCAGCCGATCCGGGGCGCGGGCTGCCGGCGGACGGCCGGGAGTGGGCGTACGAGGTCAAGTGGGACGGCATCCGGGTCTTCGCGGACCTTCATGACGGCGTGCTGCGCCTGACCAGCCGCCGGGGCAACGACGTCACCCCCGCCTATCCGGAGCTGGCCGCCCTGGCGACCGCTCATCCGGACGCCCTGCTGGACGCCGAGGTCGTCGTCCTGCGCGGGGGCGTGCCGAGCTTCGAGGCGATCGCGGAACGTATGCACGTGCGGGACCGGCAACGTGCCCGCGTGCTCGCGGCGGTCGCTCCGGCGACGCTGATCGTCTTCGACGTGCTGCGCCTGTACGGCGTCGACCTCACCGCCCGCAGCTGGCAGGAACGCCGCGAGGTGCTCGAGCGGCTCGCGGCGTCCGGCTCCGCGTGGCACCTGTCGCCGGTGTACGACGACCGGGACGCGCTGCTCACCGCGACGTTGGAGCAGCGGCTGGAGGGCGTGGTCGCCAAGCGCCGGGCATCCCGCTACGCGCCGGGCGAGCGGTCGCCCGACTGGGTGAAGCTCGCTCACCGGCGCACCCAGACCTGTGTGGTCGGCGGCTGGCGACCGGAGACCTCCGACGTACGCCGGATCGGAGCCCTGCTCCTCGGGATCCCGCCGGCCGGCGCCGGCCCGGACGGCGACGGGCCGCGTTTCGCCGGGCGCGTCGGCAGCGGGCTGGCCGCCGCCGCCGCGCAGCAGCAGCTGGCGCCGCTGCTCGGCGCGCGCCGCCGGGCGACGTCGCCGTTCGCCACCCCGGTACCCCGCGAGGACGCCCGCGGCGCCACCTGGGTCACCCCGACGCTCCTGGTCGAGGTGCGGTACCTGGGTCACACCGAGGGCGGGCGGCTGCGGCAGCCGGTGTTCCTCGGCGTCCGGACGGACGTCACCGCCTCCGACGTCGCCGCCGGCCGGCTGGGCTGAGGGGAGTCCGAGGGTGGGCGCCGGGACCGAGGGTGGTGACCAGCCCGTCGAGGTCGAGGGGCGCCGCCTGGTGCTGCGCAACCTCGACAAGGTGCTCTACCCCGCCACCGGGACGACGAAGGGCGAGGTGCTGGCGTACTACGCCGCCGTCGCGCCGGCGCTGCTCGGGCAGCTCGCCGACCGGCCGGTGACGCGCAAGCGCTGGCCGGACGGCGTCGAGGGGCAGTCCTTCTTCGAGAAGAATCTGCCCGGCGGCACGCCGGGGTGGATCCGTCGGATCAGGCTGCCCGCCCCGGGGTCCACCAGGGACCGCGACATGATCACCTATCCGGTCCTCGACGGGCTGCCGGCCTTGATCTGGGCCGCCAACCTCGCGGCGATCGAGTTGCACGTCCCGCAGTGGCGGGTGGGCCCTCGGGGCGGGGTCCGAGGACCCGACCGCCTGGTCATCGACCTCGATCCCGGCGCTCCCGCGGGGCTCGCCGAGTGCGTCGAGGTGGCGTTCGCCGTCCGCGACCGGCTCGCGGACGCCGGGCTGCGGGCTGTCCCGGTCACCAGCGGCGGCAAGGGCCTGCAGCTGTACGGGGCGATCTCCGGCAGCCAGGACGCGATGGTCGTGCACGACTACGCGAAGCGGCTCGCGGAGCGCCTCGAGCGCGAGCTACCGCGGCTGGTGGTGTCCCGGATGACCAGGTCGTTGCGGCCCGGACGGGTTCTGGTGGACTGGAGCCAGAACCATCCGGCGAAGACGACGATCGCGCCCTACTCGCTGCGGGGGGCCGGCGGGCCGTTCGCCGCCGCACCGCGCCGCTGGCAGGAGCTGGAGTCCCAGCGCCTCACCCAGCTGGACCATCGGGAGGTGACCGCCCGGCTGCAG
>DATDMG010000496.1:0-7315 GCA_036518955.1 Kineosporiaceae bacterium
CTGCGGCCGCTTCAGCGCCCAGCTGTGCCAGGACTACCAGACGGCCGCCACCACCGGCCGGCCGACTCCGGCCATCCTCGACCTGCTCGCCCGGTCGAGCCCGGCCGGCGTGCTCGATCGGATCACCGCGCCCACCCTGCTGGTCCAGGGCGAGGCGGACTCGCTGTTCTCGCTCGGCGAGGCCGACGCGAATGCCCGAGGGATCGCGGCCCACGGCACGCCGGTGAAGGTGGTGTGGTTCAGCGGCGGGCACGACGGGGGCGCCGGGAGCGACGCCGAGACGGCGCGGATCACTGCCACGGCCGATGCGTGGTTCGACCACTACCTGCGGCGGGACGGCGCGGCGGCGGACACCCGCTTCGAGGCGACGGTCCCGGCGGTGTCCGTCTCCGGCGCCAACGGCCGAGCGACGGCGCAGATCCGGCAGTCCGCGGCCGAACCCGCGGTGACCGGCGCCGTCCCGCTCGCCACCCGCCGGGTCGCCCTGCGCGGCCCCGAGCAGCAGGTGCAGGCGCCCGCCGGCGCTTCACCCGCCGCCCTGACCAGCGTCCCGGGGCTCGGTCCGGCGCTGGCGGCCGTCAGCTCGGCGGGTGCCCGGCTCAGCGCGTTGCCCGGTCAGGTGGCCCGGTTCGAGTCCACCCCCCTCGACAGCACCCTCCATCTGCTCGGCAGCTCCCGGGTGACCGTGCGGGTCGCCGGCGCCGGCGGCGACGCCACCCTGTTCGCGCAGCTGTACGACGTCGGCCCGGGCGGCGCGGCGGTGCTGCCGCAGCAGCTCGTGGCCCCCGTTTACCTCTCCGGGCTGACGCCAGCGGGGCGCGACGTGACCATCGCCACGCCGGCCGTCGTCCGCGACGTGGCGGCGGGCCACCGGCTGCGGCTCGTGATCTCGACGACCGACCAGGCGTTCGCGATGCCCGCCGAGCCACACCGGTACCGCGTTTCGGCGCCCTCCGGCGACACCGCGAACCTGGTGTCACCGGTCGCCTCGCTGTCGGCCGTCGATGTCGGCGGCGTCGCCGACCTGTGGCCCTACGCGGCCGCCCTGCTGGTGGCCGCTGCGGCGGCGGTGGCCGGGGGGTACCAGCTGGGCCGGCGGCGCCGGGCCGACCCACCGGATGCGTCGCTCGCCGCCGTCCCGCTGGCCATCGACGGGCTGGGCAAGGCCTACTCCGACGGGTTCCGGGCTGTCAGCGAGCTCAGCTTCCGGGTGGAGGCGGGCTGGGTGCTGGGCTTGCTGGGGCCCAACGGGGCCGGCAAGACCACCACCCTCCGGATGTTGATGGGCCTGATTCGGCCGACCGAGGGCGGGATCCGGGTCTTCGGCCAGACGGTGACGCCCGGGGCGCCGGTGCTGTCCCGGATCGGCTCGTTCGTCGAGGGTCCAGGATTCCTGCCGCACGTCTCCGGGCTGGACAACCTGAGGCTGTACTGGCAGGCGACCGGCCGACCCGCGTCCCACGCCCGCCTCGAGGAGGCTCTGGAGATCGCGGGCCTGGGCGCCGACATCCATCGCCGGGTGAAGACCTACAGCCAGGGCATGCGGCAGCGCCTGGCGATCGCGCAGGCGATGCTGGGCCTGCCCGACCTGTTGGTGCTCGACGAGCCGACGAACGGTCTCGACCCGCCCCAGATCCGGGAGATGCGTGAGGTGCTCGCCCGGTACGCGGCGACGGGCCGCACCGTCCTGATCTCCAGTCACCTGTTGTCGGAGGTCGAGCAGACGTGCACGCATGTCGTCGTCATGCACGGCGGCCGGCTGGTGGCTCAGGGCCCGGTGGCCGACCTGGTGGGGGCGGCGACGACGCTCGTCATCGACGTCGACGACCCCGCGCTGGCCGCCAAGGCGGCCGCGAAGGTCCCGGGGGCCGCGGACGTGGTCGAGACCGCGACAGGCCTGACGCTCTCGCTGGTCGGCACGCCACGGTCCGCCCTCGTCCGCGCGCTCGTGGATGCCGGGGTCGGGGTCGACCGGGTACAGCCGCAGCGGGGCCTGGAGCAGGTGTTCCTGGCGCTGGTGGGGGAGGAGGAGGCCTGATGCCGAGCCGGGGTACGCACGAGGGGATCGTGCACGCCGCCGCGCCGTCCGCCGTGCACGGGCCGGGAGGCGCGGTCTCGGGGTTCGACGCCCGGCGGACGCTGCCGCTCATGGTCGAGATCCGGCGCCAGCTGACCCGGCGGCGCACTCAGCTCACCCTGGGTTTCCTCGTCGTCCTGCCGTTCCTGCTCGTCGCGGCCTTCAAACTCGGCGACGACCGGCCCAGCCGGGGCTCGCCGGGGCTGGTCGACGTCGCCACGACGGGCGCTGCCAACTTCACCCTCTTCACCTTGTTCGTGTCCACCGGCTTCCTGCTGATCGTGGTGTTCGCGTTGTTCGCGGGCGACACCGTCGCCAGCGAGGCGAGCTGGTCCAGCCTGCGCTATCTGTTGGCGGCGCCCGTCCCACGGTCGCACCTGTTGCGTCGCAAGCTGCTGGTGGCCCTGCTGTTCTCGTTGTTCTCGCTGGTTCTGCTGCCCGTGGTGGCGTACCTGGCCGGCGGGATGTTCTTCGGCTGGGCCCCCATCCGGACGCCGCTCGGCACGACGCTGTCCACCGGCGACGCGCTGATCCGGCTGGGGATCATCGTCGCGTACCTGGGCCTGACGCTGGTGTTCGTGTCCGCGCTGGCCTTCCTGCTGAGCGTCTGGACGGACGCTCCGCTCGGAGCCGTGGGGGGTGCCGTCCTGCTGGTCATCGTGTCGAACATCCTGGACGCGGTCACCGCGCTCGGCGACTGGCGCCAGGTGCTGCCCACGCACTACTCGTACTCGTGGACGGACGTCCTGGCGCCGGCCATCAGCTGGGACGAGATGGCCCGCGGCGTGCTGTGGAGCCTGGGCTACGCCCTCGTCCTGCTGGTCCTCGCCTGGTGGCACTTCGACCGTAAGGACATCGTGAGCTAGCGGAAGCGTCGCCGGCCCGCCGCGACCGGTGTCAAGACCTGTGGAGGAAAATCGTTAGATCGGCTTCAGATCTGTGACAGGGCGGACGATCAGAGGGGCGTTGTTGCACACCAAGTGGCGATCACCGTGATCGCCCCTCAACGGGAGGCCACAGTGCCCGCGAAGTTCACCCTCACCAAGGACAAGGCCGGCAAGTTCCGGTTCTCGCTCCTTGCTGCCAACGGTGCGGTCGTCGCCACCTCGGCGGCGTACGGCACCAAGGCATCGGCGCTGAACGGGCTGGCGTCCGTTCGTAAGAACGCTGCCGGTGCCGCCCTGGACGACACCACGGCCGCGAAGCCGGCTGTCCGCTCGGCCGCGAAGCCGGCCCCGACTCCTGCCGCCCGGCGCGGCACCGTCGCCTCCCGGCAGACCGCCACCCGTGCCGCCGCGGCCAAGCCGACCACGCGCCCGGTCAGCAAGCCGACCCAGCGTAAGGCGGGTCCGGCGCCGCGCTCCGCGGTGACTGGCGCGCCCGCCGTCCGGAACGTGGCCCGGTCGCAGGTGCGCACCATGGGCAAGGGGGTGCCCGCGCAGCGCACCCCGTCCGCGGTCGCCAAGCCGGTGGTCGCCAAGCCGGTGGTCGCCAAGCCGGCGGTGCGTACGTCGGGTGCCCCCAAGCCGACGGCCCGCAAGCCGGCCACGGTCACGTCGGTGGCGCGCCGTCCGGTGGCCAAGCCCGTCGCCCGCAGGACCCCGACCCGCCCCGGGACGGCGCGGACCGCGGTCAAGACCTCGGCCGGCACCAAGGTGTCGCCGCGCCGCGCTTGATCCACTGGCCTGTGCGGGCTGTCACGGAGAGCCCCCCACCCTCGTGGTCGGGGGCTCTCCACGGGCCGGGGCTCTCCATGGCTCGGCGACGGGCTGCACGGCTTGATCGCCACGAGTGCCTCGTACCCTCACTCGGGAAGACCGCGCATCCGCTGCGTCGGCGACCGCCGACGGGTCCCCGTACCTGCCGCCGCCCGGTGGGGTCGTCCTGTCGCGCTGGTCCACGGACCGAGCCCGGGACCGGACGGTTCAGCTCACCCCGAGGTGGTGGACGGTGGCGGAGGTGAAGACGTCCCCCGGCCGCACGGTCGAGGGGAAGTTCGGCTGGTTGGGCGAGTCGGGGAAGTGCTGCGTCTCCAGGGCGAAGCCGTCTCGCTGCTGGTAGACCTTCCCGCTGGTCCCGACCAGGGTGCCGTCGAGGGAGTTGCCCGCAGAGAACTGGATGCCCGGTTGCGTCGTCGAGACCGTCAGGGTGCGCCCGCTGCTCGGGTCCTGGGCCTTCGCGGCCTGCACCAGGCCGGCTGCGTAGCGAGCTGAACATGCTCGTCTTCTCCTCTTCGGGTGGGGTCCGTCGCCCGTCCGATCGGCGCTCCGGCACGCCGTCCACCCAGCCCTGGCGGCCCGCTCGGTGTTCGGGCACGGCGGCCGGGCCACGGTGTCCGGCCCATCGGGTGACCGGCTTGGAGAAGGTGTCCCACGCTTCATGCGCATTCTCCGACGCCCGTCTTTCCAGGCGCCTCGTCGCGCTCAATCTAGGAGGGTTTCATGGTGATGTCAGGAGGAGGGGGTGTCGAAGAGTAGACATGGCCATATCTGGAAACTCCGGAAGGGCCGCCGTCGGGCTTTGGCGCAATCCGTAGGTGGTGCGCCGCGCCGCCCATCCACCCACAGCTGGTAGCCTCGCCGTCGGGGTACAGGGGTCTGCTTGAGGGCCCCGGGCTGGAACTGGTCGACGACGACGAACGCTGCGTGGCCCTGGTCGGGCCGCTGCGGCTGCTGGCCGAACGGGCAGGCCTCACTGTCAGGATCTCGGCGGCGATGGCGCCGGCCCGACCATGATCGCAGGCCGCGGCCAGCTCCTGATGGACCTGGACCTGATCCGGCCGGCACCCGGTGCCGGCGTCCACGATCATCGTCGGGGCGGCGCCGTCAGCCTGTTTCGGGACCTACCAACCCCTGTCACATACGTCCCGATCTGCACTGTTTGCACATACTCACCCTAGTGACGCACCATTCCGGAGCGGGCCGACGCCGATCCGCGTCCGATCCGACCAGCACGGGAGCGGGTGCGTCCGATGAGTGTCAGAAACGATCAGACAAACGATCAGATGGCGGGTCATACGCCCGGCCACCTGAAGCGATCCTTGGGCTTCTACGGCCTCATGTTCATCTCACTCGGGTCGATCATCGGCTCCGGCTGGCTGCTGGGGGCGCTGAACGCAGCCGAGGCGGCGGGCCCGGCGTCGATCATCTCCTGGGCCCTCGCGGCGATCGTGCTCACCGTGCTCGCGCTGGTGTACGCCGAGCTCGGTGCGGTGTACCCGGTGGCCGGCGGGACCGGCCGGTTTCCCTACTACTCGCACGGCCCGCTGGCCGGGTTCGTCGCGGGCTGGGCGTCCTGGCTGCAGGCCGTCGCGATCGCGCCGATCGAGATCCTGGCCGCGATCACGTACGTGAACAGCATCGAGACGGTCAACCGGCACTTCCCGATGCTCTTCGCCGACGGCCCGCAGAAGGGCCTGCTCAACGGGCGCGGCCTGGTGGTCGCCACCGTCCTGATGGTGGTCTTCACGGCGATGAACCTGGCCGGGGCCAAGTTCCTCTCGGAGAGCAACTCGATCATCGTGATCTGGAAGACCGCGGTGCCGATCCTCGCGGTGGTCGTGGTGGCGTCGATGTCGTTCCATCCCGGCAACTTCACGGCCGGCGGCGGCTTCATGCCGTTCGGCTTCCACGGGGTGTTCCAGGCGCTGCCCGCCGGCGTCGTCTTCGCCCTGCAAGGGTTCGAGCAGGCGGTGCAACTCGCGGGCGAGGCCCGCAACCCGCGCCGGGACCTGTCCCGCGCCATCATCACCGCGATGGCGATCGGGGCCGTCCTGTACACCCTGCTCCAGGTCGCGTTCGTCGCGGGCGTGGCGCCGAAGAACGTCGCCCAGAACTGGAGCAGCCCGCTCGGCGGCAACCCGTCCGACTACGGCGCCTGGTACACGCTCGCCCTCGCGGTCGGGGTGGGCTGGTTGGCCGTCGTCCTCATCGCCGACGCCGTCATCTCGCCGGCCGGCACCGGCATCGTCTACGTCGGCACGAGCGCACGACTCTCGTACGCCCTCGGCGAGGAGCGGGAGATGCCCGGCGTGCTGACGCGATGCGACAGTCGCGGCGTGCCGATCTGGTCGGTGCTGCTCGCAGCGGTGGTCGGCGAGGCGTGCTTCGGCCCGTTCCCCAGCTGGCAGCGCCTCGTCGGGGTGGTCACCGGTGCGACGGCCATCATGTACGCCCTCGCGCCGGTGGCCCTCGCCTCGCTGCACCGGCGTGACGCCGACCGCCCGCGCGCCTACCGGATGCCCGTGCCGAAGCTGTTGCTGCCCGGCGCGTTCGCGGCTGCCAACCTGATCCTCTACTGGGGCGGTTACGACAACACCTGGAAGCTGGCGTGCGCGCTCATCGTCGGTCTGGTGCTGTTCTCGATCGGCGGGTTGATCGCAGGCACCGGCACGTTCGAGATGGTCCGCCACGCGGCCTGGATCGGGCCGTGGATCCTCGGTGCGGTCGTCATCGGCGCGTTCGGTCGCTACGGCGGGGGCCGCGGCCTGCTGCCCGAATGGATCGACCTGCTCGTCGTCATCGGCTTCAGCCTGGTCATCTTCTTCTGGGCGGTCTCGCTGGCGATGCCCCGGGAGCGGGTCGCCGAGGCCGTCGCACGGGACGCCGCGCAGATGGCGGTCTGAGGGGCGCGACGATCCCGGACGGGCCCAGGCTGGGCTCGGCGTCAGCCGAGCGCGGTGTCGAGTGCCGCCTCGAAGGCCCGCGCGAGTGAGCACAGGTCGTCGTCCGTCGTCACGAACGGCGGCGAGACCTGGAGCGCACCGGTGGCGAGCGGCCGGGTGAGGACGCCGTGCTCGCGCAGCGCGAGCGTGACACGCTGCGGGGCCGCGGGGTCGGCCGCCAGGACGTCGTCCGCGAGTTGGACGGCGGCGAGCGCGCCGGTCCCGCGGCGCACCTCTCCTACGCCGGGGTGCGTCTGCAGCAGCGCCAGTTCGGCGTCCAGCGTCCGCTCCACCCGGGCGGCCTCGGCGAGCAGCCCCTCGCGCTCCACCAGGTCGAGGTTGGCCAGCGCGACCGCGCAGGAGGCGGCATGCCCGGAGTAGGTGTAGCCGTGTCGCCACGCCCCGGTTCCGTTGCGCCAGAACGGTTCCGCGACACGAGGGCTGACCAGCACGGTACCCAACGGCGCGTACCCGCTGGTCACTCCTTTGGCCCCGGTGACGACGTCCGGCTGCAGGCCGAACCGGGTGGAGGCGAACCAGGCCCCACCGATCCGCCCGTAGCCTGTGATCACCTC
>DATDMG010000497.1:0-5661 GCA_036518955.1 Kineosporiaceae bacterium
CGTCGCCGTCGTCGCGACGGCCGAACCGGCGGTCGTGGCGGCGCTGTGCGCGCAGCCCCCGCCGTACGTCGTCGACCTCTCCGGCCGGCTCGGCGCCGAGGTCGAACGGATGGCCGGCTACGAGGGGCTGGGGTGGACCGCGTGACGGCCGTCTCCAGCTCGCGGGTCGTCCGGCAGCGCCGGCCCGGGCGCCGGCCGCGGGTGCTCATCATCGTCCAGAACCTGCCGGTGCCGTTCGACCGCCGGGTCTGGCTGGAGTGCCGGGCGCTGACCGCGGCCGGGTACGAGGTCAGCGTGGTGTGCCCGAAGGGTCCGGGGGACCCCGGCTACGCCGTCCTCGACGGGGTACGCCTGTACAAGTACCGCGCCTTCGCGCCTGGTGGCGGTGCGCTCGGCTTCGTGCTGGAGTACGTGTCGTCGTTCCTGGCCACCGCCTGGCTGGTGAGGCGGGCGCGCCGGGCCGGGCGGTTCGCCGTCCTGCAGGCCTGCAACCCACCGGACATCTTCTGGCCCCTCGCGCTCTGGCTGCGCCGGCGGGATCGGACCCGGTTCGTCTTCGACCATCACGACCTGTGTCCTGAGCTGTACGACTCGCGGTTCCCCACAGCCAGCCGGCTCCCCTGGCGGGGCTTGATCGAGCTCGAGCGGGCCACGTTCCGGACCGCCGACCACGTGATCTCGACGAACGACTCCTACGCCGCGGTCGCGAGGCGGCGCGGCGGCAAGGGCGTCGACGAGGTGACGGTGGTGCGCACGGGGCCGGACCCGCTGCGGCTGCGCCGCGGTCCGGAGGTGGCCGCGGCCCGTCGGGGGCGGCGTCACCTGGTCGCCTACCTCGGGGTGATGGGCCCGCAGGACGGCGTCGACCTCGCCGTCCGGGCGGCCGCGCACGTCGTGCACGGGCTGGGACGTGACGACGTCTCGTTCACCTTCATGGGTGCCGGGGACTCCTACCACGACCTGGTCGCGCTCGCCGGTGAGCTGGGCCTCGACGGCTATCTCGAGCTGCCGGGCCGGGTCCCGGACGCCACCGTCGTGGAGGTGCTGTCCACCGCCGACATCGGGCTGTCCCCGGATCCGAAGAACGCGCTCAACGACGTCTCCACGATGAACAAGACCCTGGAGTACATGGCTTTCGAGCTGCCCGTGGTCGCGTTCGACCTGGTCGAGACGCGGGTGTCGGCCGGCGACGCCGGTGTCTACGTGCCCGACAGGGACGTCGAGGCCTACGCCCGGGCGATCGTCGACCTGCTGGACGACGGGCCGACCCGCAAGGCGATGGGCGCCGAGGGCCGGGCCAGGATCGTGCGTGAGCTGGGCTGGCCCCACCAGGAACGCCGGTACGTCGGCGTCTACGACGCCCTCAGCGGCCGTCGGCCCGCCGACGACCGCCTCATCACCCTGTCGCGCGACGAGCGCCACGTCGTCGTGCCCGACGCCGACGCGGAGGTCTGAGCGTGTGCGGTGTGGCGGGCGCGTACCGGCAGCCTGACGGCGCGCGGCTGGTGCGGGTCATGGCCGAGCGGATCGCCCATCGCGGCCCGGACGCCACCGGCGTGCGCGAGGTGGTCGGCGCCGAGGGGATCCTGCACCTCGCCCATCGCCGGTTGTCGATCATCGATCTGTCCACGTCCTCCGACCAGCCGTTCGTCAAGGACGGGCTGCACCTGTCCTACAACGGGGAGCTGTACAACTTTCGCGAACTGCGGGAGCAGCTCACGGCACGCGGGGTCAGGTTCGTCACCTCCTCCGACACCGAGGTGGTGCTGGAGGCGTGGCGGGCCTGGGGCCCGGCCGCCCTGTCCAGGTTCCGCGGCATGTTCGCCTTCGCGCTGTACGACGAGCGGGCCGGCGAGCTGTTCCTGGCCCGGGACCCGCTGGGCATCAAGCCGCTCTACGTGATGCCGCGCGGGGACGGCGTCCTCTTCGCCTCCGAGCTGAAGGCGCTGGTGTCGGCGGTCGGCCCCGAACTGCGCGTCGAGCCCACCGCCCTGGTGGCGTCCATGCTGTTCTACTTCGTCCCGGAGGAGTTCACCTCCGTCGCGGGCGTGTTCAAGCTGCCGCCGGGCTCGTGGGCCCGCTGGGGTCGGGGGGTGGCCGGCGACGGTGACGGGCCCCACCGGTACTGGGATCCCGTCGCCGAGGCGCGGGCCGCGATCGCCCGGCCCCCGGCGGACCTGGCCCGCGTGGTCGAGGAGTCGGTGGCCGCTCACCTGGTCGCCGACGTGCCGGTCGCCTCGTTTCTCAGCGGCGGCCTGGACTCCAGCCTGGTGACCGCGATCGCGGCCGCGAAGGACCCTTCCCTCGAGGCCTGGACGATCACGTTCCGGGCCCAGGACCAGCGGCTGGAGGCGATGCCGGACGACGCGGTGTACGCCCGCAAGATGGCCGCGCACCTCGGCATCCGGCTGCACGAGATCGAGATCTCCCCGGATGTCGTGGAGATGCTGCCGGCCGTCGTCGACGTCCTCGACGAGCCGATCGGCGACCCCGCCGCGATCAACACGATCCTGATGTGCCGGGCCGCGCGCGAGGCCGGCGTCAAGGTGCTCCTGTCCGGGATGGGCGCGGACGAGCTGTTCGGCGGCTACCGCAAGCACCTGGCCTGCCTGCTGGGGGCCCGCTACCAGCGGCTGCCGAGCGGGCTGCGCACCCGGGTCGTGGCGCCCGGCGTCAACCGGCTGCCGGTCGCGGCCGGTGGCCGGGGCCTGCGGTACACCCGGTGGGCCAAGCGGTTCCTGAGCTTCGCCGAGCTGGAGGAGGAGGCAGCCTTCCGGCGTAGCTACACCCTCTACGACGCCGGCGAGATCACCGACCTGCTCGACCCGGCACTGGACGACCGGGTCGAGGCCGTTCTGGACGCCCACCGCGGGTTGTACGGCGAGGCGGTGTTCGCCGACCATGTCAACCGGATGTGTCTGACGGACGCGCGGCTGTTCATGGTCGGTCTCAACCTGGCCTACACCGACCGGTCGAGCATGGCCGCCTCCGCCGAGGTCCGGGTGCCGTTCGTCGACCCGCACGTGTTCCGGGCGGCCTTCACCCTGCCGGGCAGCGCGAAGATCCGGGGCCGGCAGCAGAAGGTCCCGCTGCGCGAGGTGGCGGAGGCGTGGGTGCCCAAGGAGATCATGGACCGTCCCAAGGCCGCCTTCGGGGCGCCGCTGCGGGCCTGGATCACCAACGACCTCGGCCCGCTCATCGACGACGTCCTGCTGGGCGGGGAGCTCGTCTCGTCCGGGTTCCTGCGCGCCGAGCCGCTGCGCCGGCAGGTGGAGGACCAGCGGGCGGGACGCACCGACCAGTCCAAACAGCTGTGGCAGCTGCTGTCCATGGAGCTGTGGTACCGCAGCATGCGCGCGGCAGGGGTCGGCGCACCGTGAACCGAACCGTGAACCACACCGGCGAACCTCGGGAAGGGTCGATGAAGCAGGTCGCGCAGAACTACCGGTCCGGGGAGCTGACGGTGCTGGACGTGCCGGTGCCCGCCGGCAGGCCTGGGGGCGTGCTGGTCAGGTCCCGGTACTCGTTGATCTCCACGGGCACCGAGCTGATGAAGGTCAGCGAGGCCCGGTTGTCGTTGCTGGGCAAGGCGCGCGCGCGACCGGACCAGGTGCGCAAGCTCCTGGACTCGGTGGCGCAGCAGGGCCCGGTCGCCACGTACCAGAAGGCGATGAACCAGCTCGACAGCTACACCCCGCTCGGGTACTCGCTGTGCGGCGAGGTCATCGAGGTGGGCGCCGGCGCGGAGGAGTTCTCCGTCGGCCAGCTGGTGGCCGCCGCCGGCAACGAGTTCGCCCTGCACGCCGAGGTGAACTGGGTGCCGGTGAACCTCTGCGTCCCGGTGCCGGACGGCGTGGCCCCCGAGCATGCGGCGTTCGCCACCGTCGGGGCGATCGCGATGCAGGGGGTGCGCCGCGGCGAGGTGGCCCTCGGCGAGACCGCCTGCGTCATCGGGCTGGGCCTGATCGGCCAGCTCGTCGTCCGCCTGCTGGTCGCCGCCGGCGTCCAGGTCGTCGGCCTGGACACCGTCGAGGCCCGCTGCCGGGACGGGGAGAAGGCTGGCGCCCTGCTGTGCGCCGCTCCGGACGACGAGGGCCTGCGCGCGGTGGAGCGCGTGCTGCTCGAGCGCAGCGGCGGCCTGGGGGCCGATCACGTGTTCCTGGCGGCCGGCGGCAGCTCGAACGGGCCGGTCGAGGTGGCCGCTCGGCTCGCCCGGGACCGCGCCCGGGTCGTCGACATCGGCAAGACCAAGCTCGACCTGCCCTGGAACGCCTACTACGACAAGGAGCTCGACGTCCGCTTCTCGCGCTCCTACGGACCGGGCCGGTACGACGACCGGTACGAGCTGGAGGGCGTCGACTACCCGGCCGGCTACGTGCGCTGGACCGAGCGGCGCAACCTGGGCTGCTTCCTGGCCCTGCTGGCGAACGGCTCGGTGGACGTCGCCCCGCTGGTCTCCGGGGTCCACCCGGTCGAGGAGGCCACCTCGGTCTACAGCCGGCTGTCCGCCGGCGAGCTGCCCGGGATCGGGTTCCTGCTGTCCTACCGCGAGCCGGAGCAGGGAGAGGTGCCCACCCGGACCGTGACGGCACCGGAGCGTTCGGCGAGCCTCGCCCCGCATCGGCCCGCCGCCGTCCCGACCGGCCGGCGGCCGTCCGGCCGGGTGCGGCTGGGGTTCATCGGCGCCGGCAACTACGCGTCCTCGATGCTGCTGCCGCACCTGCAGGGCGACCCGGGCGTGGAGCTGGTGTCGGTGGCCACCACGACGTCCCTGTCCGGGGTCAACGCCCAGCGCAAGTTCGGCTTCGCGGCGGCGACCACGGACGCCGACACCGTCCTGGACGACGACAGCCTGGACGCCGTCGTCGTGGTCACCCGCCACCACTCCCACGCCCGGTTCGTCTGCCAGGCGCTCGAGCGCGGCCGGGCGGTGTTCGTGGAGAAGCCGCTCGCGGTGACCGACGCCCAGCTGGAGGAGATCCTCGACACCGTCCACCGCACCGGGAACGGCCGGCTCATGGTGGGGTTCAACCGGCGGTTCGCTCCGCTGTTCACCGAACTGCGCGAGCGCCTCGGCCCGCTGCACGGCCCCGTCCAGGCCCGCTACCTGGTGAACGCCGGGCGACTCGGTCAGGGCAGCTGGTATCTGAACGCCGAGCAGGAGGGGTCGCGCTTCGTCGGGGAGGGCGGGCACTTCATCGACACCGTGTCGGCCCTGCTCGGGCAGGCGCCCGACGAGGTCTACGCCGCCGGCGCCCAGGGCGGCGCCCTCCACGCCACCCTGCGTTACCCGGACGGCTCCTCGGCCGTGATCTCCTACCTGACCGACGGCAGCCCCCGGTTCCCGAAGGAGACCCTCGACGTCACCGCGGCCGGGCGGACCGGGCGCCTGGACAACTTCCAGCGCGTCACGGTGTGGCCGGCGCACGGCCGGGCGGTCGGCAAGCGGTCGCTCACCGGCCTGGACAAGGGCCAGCGGGAGCAGCTGCGGCGCTTCGTGGGGGCCGTGCGCACCGGTGGGCCGATGCCCATCCCGCTGGACCTCCTGGTCGCCACCACCCGGGCCACCCTCGCGGTGGAGACCAGCCTCGCCACCCGGCAGCCGGTGGCGCTGCCGGTCGTCGCCCAGCCGCCGGCGCCGTCCGGTGCCCTGCGGGAGCT
>DATDMG010000498.1:0-6891 GCA_036518955.1 Kineosporiaceae bacterium
CCGTCGAGGACCTGCGCGACCTATGACGTGGTGCCCCACCGAAGGGCCGGAGCAGGCAGCCTCGCCCTCCATGCACCGCGCCTGCCCCGGGCCCTGATCAGCCCTCCGACCGCGAGCGCCACGGTGAGTCCGTGCCCGCCGACGGCATCCTCCTCGTCGAAGACGACCAGACCGTCGGCTGCAACTCGCTCCTCGGCCAGTTGCGCGGCACCGCCGGAACGGCGCCGCTCATGCCTCCTCCGGGTGCGGCACCGGGCCGGCCAGGGCGGCCTTGTGCAGCGCGCGGAACCAGAACGGCAGCTCGACCGCCTGGCCGAGGAACAGGCCCCACGCCGCGCCGGCGGTGCCCCACAGGGCGGCCCCGATGGGCATCCCGACCAGGGACATGGTGGTGGAGAGCAGGGAGATCGGGAAGAGGCGCTTGGCGTGCCCCATCGCGGACATGACCAGGTACGGGCCCATGCAGATGCCGGCCACGGTGGAGAACAGGCCCACCGGCACCAGCACGGCGTGGGCGTTCGCCCAGGTGTCTCCGAAGAAGGCCCGGCCGACCGCGTCGGGGAGCAGGAGCACAAGGCCGAGGTAGCCCAGCGAGGCGGCGGCCTGCGACCCCGACGCCCCGAGGGCGAGGTACCACCGCTGCCGCACCGACAGGTGCATCCGGCGGGAGATCTCCGGGGTCGCGAAGCTCCCCACCGCCTGGCTGATGATCAGCAGCGGGTTGAACACCTGACGCGCGGCCAGCACCGCCCCCGTTGCGGAGAGGTTCACGACCCAGCCGATGAGCAGGTACGCGGCCTGGATCCCGCCGGTGTTGATCAGAGTTTGGGGCAGCGTGTAGGCCAGCAGGTCCCAGTGCCCGCGCACCCAGCCGCGGGCGGCCGAGGGCCGGGGGACGGCGCGCAACTGGACCATCCCCACGGCGGCGCACACGCCGGCGGAGGCGCCCCAGACGAAGACCAGGACCCCGGTGCTCGCCCCGCCGGCCAGGACGAGCACGCCCATCACGGGGAACTGGACGGCGGCCCACAGGGCGTCGTTCATGGCCGCCAGGTCGGCCCGGGACTGCGCGAAGAAGATCATTCGCACGGTGTCCTGCAGGAGCAGGAGCGGCATCGTGAGGCCGACCGCGATCAGCGGTCCCCGGAGCTGGCCGCCCAGCACCGCGCCGGCCAGGACCAGCAGCACCCCGGCCGGGACGGCGAGGCTTACGGTCGTGCCCATGGCCCGGGAGGCCACCTGCGACCAGGCCGACCGCCCCTCCACGCCGGCGTAGCGGATGCTCAGCACCTGCCCCACCATGGAGCGGCCGACCGAGATCAGGAACATGAACACGAACAGCGCCGACGCGAAGGCGCCGAAGGACGTGGCGCCGACCGCGCGGGCCACGAGCACGGTCAGCCCGGCGTTGGTCAGCGTGCTGAGCCCTTGGTCGATGAGGTTCCAGCCGATCTTGCCTGCCAGCTTCGCCAAGGGCCCTCGCTCGCGCGGCCGCTCGCCGCCACCGGTGTCCGCGGCCCGATCCTGCGGCCAGATCGACGGCTCGGACGGCGGTGTCGCGGAGCGGCTCGGAACGAGCGCGATCGGGCCGGTCATCATCAGGTCCACGGTCGGACCCAGCTGACCGCGCTCGGCCTGCGCGGCGGCCAGCCGGTCGAACCACGTCCAGGACTCGTCGACTTCGGACACCAACGGCGTCTCGCTCCCCTCTCGCACGCCGGCACCCGGGGCAGGCCGGCAGACGTCGTCCCCGACACTACGGAATTCCGACCCGGTCAGTCCGGGAAAGGGAAGGCTGCCCTTGCGGGACCAGGGGAGTCCGTCCGGGCAGGCACGGCCCTGCCTGCACATTGACTCGCAAGGTTGCGCACCGAACGCGGACAGTATCGGTGCGGCCGGCCCGCGGCCGCGACGAGCACGCGGTGCTGCGCGGTCACCGATCGTCGGCTGGCCCGACGGCCGGAGCGGCTTCTGGGGCCGCTCCGGGCGGCGTCCGGTTACGGCCGAGCGGCGTCCGCGGCCTCGGCCGGCCGGGCGCCGTCCACGACCCGCTGGTCGAGCGCGACGGTGGCGGCGGCCCGGGCCGCCGCCCACGCCTCGACGTCCAGGGCTACCTGGTCCCAGCGGGTGCCCGGGGCCAGCTTGTCGGCCTCGAGGTGGGTGACGAGGTTGGGGACGGCGGCGACGAACAGCCGGCGATTGGCGAGCCGGCGGTGCGCACGCACGTTGGTGGCGACCAGGAACGGCAGCAGGGACGCGTCCCGCGCCCAGCGCTTGGCCGAGCGCCCGTCCGCGGAGACCAGGCCGCGCAGCAGTTCCCCGTACGGGTGCGGCTCGAAGCCCTGGACGACGACGCAGGTGTCGTGGTCCCGGTACATGGTCCTGTGCGGAACCGTGCAGAACTTGAAGATCCCGAAGTCCGCCTTGAACGCCCCGGCCCGGCCGCCGAACGAGCTCGCCGTGCTGAGGATGCGCTCCCAGCGGACGCCGTCCACGGTGCCCGCCACGGACGGCTGCCAGCCACGCGGCCGAGGCGGCACCTCCCCCTCGGGTTGCCGCCCGTAGGCGACCCCGTACAGCGCGAAGTAGTCCGCCTCGGGCAGCGCCTTGGCGGCGGCCACCAGATGGGTGAAGGCGTCCGGCCGGTACAGGTAGTCGTCCTCGCTGTACCAGACGAGATCATCGTCCGCCCAGCCGAGCGCGGACGGCGCGCGCAGGCCCTGCAGGTAGGAGCGCCGCATGCCGACCCGGGGCAGCTCGATCACGCGACCGAGCGGGCGCTGGATCTCGAGAATCTCGTCAGGCACCGGGCCGTCGTTGATGAACAGGACCTCGAGCTCGGCCCCGGACGCCTCGACCGCCCGGGCGAAGGACAGCAGCGCCAGCCGCTTGGTGTAGAAGGCTGGACGGTTCTTCCAGTTCTCGCCAGCGTAGGACCGGTATACCAGGCGCAGCATCTGGCCGCCTCTCCAGCCTCAGACCGTTCTGATACATCACGATCCTCACACGGGTGAACCCGCAGTGCCTCCTGCCCTGACCAGCTGTTTACCGGAGCGCCGCCGGAACCGGCCACGAGGCGGTCACGGGCCAGCCGAACGGTGCGGGTTGGATCGTCCCATGACCTTAGCGGAGCGGCGGGGCCACCTCGCGCCGCACGTCCGGACGGGAGGGACGGCCCCGCCCGCAGACGGGCGTCCGCGGCAGGACGCCGGCTGGCGACCACGCCCGGGCACCGGCCGGCGGGGAGGCACTCGAGCACCGGCCCTCGGAGAGGACGGTCGCCGAACGGGTCCGGGCGCTCGCCGTTGGAGGTAGGCTGCCCGAGGCACACAGGCAGGGACCGGGGGTCCGTCCCCCGGCCCGCGGCCTCGAGGGAGCCCGGGGCGTCACCGGGGCCGGTCACGACCACGGTCGAGGACGGCGCGGGACCTCGCCCCCGGCACCGTCGCCCTGGGTCTGGAGCCTGCGAACCACACGGGAGGACGGATGCCGACACGCCAGGGGGCACCGGCGTGAGCCGGGACGGTGGCACCTGCGACGTCTACGGGGCGGGCGGTCACGCCCAGGTCGTCTGCGACGTGCTGCGGGCCATGGGCTGGTCCGTGCGCCACATCATCAACGACTACCCTGGCAACCACCACCCCGCGAGCAGGAACGTCGTCCCGGGCATCCGGCTGCTGGGCGTCGGCCGGTACCCCACGGTGGACGCGCCCGTGGTCATGGCCGTGGGCCGCAACGGGGAGCGGGCCGAGCTGGTGAAGATGCTCGAGGAGCTGCCGGTCCCGGCCAGGTTCGAGCAGGCCGTTCACCCCTCGGCCCTGATCGCCCCGACGGCGGTGCTCGGGGAGGGTTCCGTGGTTCTGCACGGCGCCATCGTCCAGCCGAACGCCATCATCGGTCGGCATGTCCTGGTCAACACCGCGGCCAGCGTCGACCACGACTGTGTGGTCGGCGATTTCGTCCACGTGAGCCCGCACGTGACGCTCTGCGGCCACGTGCAGGTCGGCGAAGGGACCCACATCGGGGCCGGCGCGGTGGTGATCCCTAAGGTCCGCATCGGCCGCTGGTGCCGGGTAGGAGCCGGGGCCGTCGTCCTGTCCGACCTCCCCGACCACGTGACCGCGGTCGGCAACCCGGCCCGCGTGCTCGCCGACCGCGTCGGCGAACCGCTGCCCGGCGCGGGCACCGACGTCTCCCGCCTCCACTGGAGCGCGTCGTGACCACGACGTTCGCCCCGGGGGCGCCGCGGCCGACCGAAGACGGCACGCCGGAGTGGGACCTGCTCTTCGTCGGCGCCGGCGCCTCCACGGCCTACACCCTGGTCAGCCTGCTGGACGCCATGGCGGACGCGGACCCGCGTCCGCCCGTCCGGGTCGTGGTGGTCGACCGGGCGTCCGACGCGTTCTCCGGCGTGCCCTACGGCGACCGCGCGGCGAGGTCCTGCCTCCTGATCACCTCCCTGCACGACTTCCTCCCCGACGAGGAGCGCGCCCGGTTCTGTCGCTGGCTGTCGCGGAACAAGCACTGGGTGTTCGACGAGTTCCGGGCGTCGGCAGGCCCGTTCGCCAGGGCTTGGTGGGAACGCCACCGGATCGCCATCGAGCGCGACGAGTTCGACGAGATCTTCCTCCCCCGCTACATCTTCGGGGAGTACCTCAAGGACCTGACCCACCGGGCGATCGCCCGCGCCGAGTCGGCGGGACGGGCCCAGGTCGCCGTCGTGCAGGACGAGGTGGACGCCGTCCGTGCGTCCTCCGGGGGCGGCTTCACCGTGCACGGTGCGGCCGGCGTGGTGCCGGCCCGTCGCGTGGTGCTCGCGGTCGGCTCCCCGCCCGCGCGCTCGCGGCTGGGTGAGCGCCAGGGGCAGGCGGACGCGGTCCTGCTCGACGATCCCTTCGCCGACCTCCCCGGTGCACTCCGCCGGGTCGCGGCGGGCCTGGCCGAGCCGGCCTCGCGGCGGACGTCCCCCGCGCGGCCCGCCCACGTCGTGGTCCTCGGTGGCAACGCCAGCGCGATGGACGTCCTCTACCAGATCAATGACTTGACCGGAGCCGGGACCGACGCCGCGGTGTTCACGGTCCTGACTCCGCGAGGCGAGCTGCCGGCCCGGATCGAGGAGCACGCGGAAGCACCGGACTTCCGGCCGGAGGAGGTCGAGACGCTGTCCAGCAGCGGCACCCTACGTGCGGCCGACGTCTACGACGCGGCTGTGCGCGACATCGAGCGTGGCCGGGACGGGGGTTTCTCCCCGGCGCACACCCTGCGCCCGGTGTCGCAGGCGGTCTTCGCGCTGCTGCCGCGTCTGTCCACCGAGGAGACCATCGAGTTCGCCGGGCGGTGGGGCGCGCGGCTCGGCCGGCACCAACGGCGCGCGGGCCTCGAGTACTGGGAGGTGGTCGACCGGCTCACCGCCGAGGGCCGGTTCCGTCTGGTGACCGGCTCCTTCACCGGTCTCGCGGTCGACCCGGACGGCGCGACGCATGTCGAGTTCGTCGGCCCCGCCGGCGGGGGACGCCTGGACCCGCCCGCCGACGTCGTCGTCAACTGCGCCGGCCCCAGCGGTGACGTGCGGGTGGCCGCCCCGCGCCTGCTCGACCAGCTTCTGCGGGAGGGGGTCTGCCAGGCCAGCCGCCACGGAGCGGGGATCGCCGTGGGAGCGGGCCTGCAGGCGGCCGAGGGGCTGTACGTGATGGGTCCCCTTCTCGCCGGCAACCTCATCGAGGGGGGACCCGTCTGGCACATGGAGCACTGCGGTCGCATCATCTCGTACGGCACCAGGCTCGGCCGCCAGCTGGCAGGCGACCTCTGCGGGTCGAGGAGCCCTGTGGGCTAGGCGGGGCCCACGCGCGCGGGCTCGACGACCAGCCCGGTCACCGACGGAGTGATGCGACTCCTCGGGAAAGCTCGGCCGCGGCGGATGCCAGGGTGCGTCGACGCTCGGTGGGATGGCCCAGGCGGTGGCCCACGGACCAGGCGACCTGCCAGGCCAGAGCACCTGGATGGGGCACGTTGGCGAGCATGGCGAGCAGCGTCCGGGTCCGCCCACCTGGGGACCGGGTGGAGGCGGGGCGTTCGACCCGCACCTCAGGGGGGATGTCGGCCGCCGTAACGGCGGCGTAGCGGCGTTCGATCTCGGCCTGGGCGGCGCCGTAGTTGCGTCCCTGCCGCCACATGGCGGGCAGCGACGACCGGAGCCCCACGTGCAGGGTGGCCTCGGGGAGGAAGTGCAGCGGCACCCCGGCGAGCTGGACGCGCCAGCAGAAGTCGACGTCCTGCAGGCCTCCCAGGTTTTCGTCGAAGCCGCCGACCGCCTCGAACACCGAGCGGTGGATGCCGAGGTTGCCGCCACCGGCGTGCGGCAGCGGCGGCCCCACCGACCACCACTGGAGCCCCGTGCTCTGGGGCACGGGGCGCGTCCGGACGATGGCAGGTGTGTTGAGGTGCCCGGAGTCGAGCCGTCCGGCGACGAATTGGTGCTCGCGCAGGCCGTGGGCCATCGACTCCACCCAGCCCGGAGCCACCATGTCGTCCGCATCGACGAAGGCGATCCACCCAGCCTCGCAGGTCGCCACCGCCACGTTGCGGGCGTAGGCCGCGTTGGCCTTGGCCGGCGCCGGCACGACGCGTAGGTCGAGCCGGTCGGCGAAACTCTCCGCGATCGCCGCCGTGGCGTCGGTGCTGCGGTTGTCGGCGACGACCACCTCCCACCCGAGCCCGGGCGCCTGACCGACCAGCGCCTTGAGCTGGGTGCCCAGCGTGTCCGCCGCGTTGTACGCCGCGATGACCACGCTCAGGACCTTCTGCACCCGCGTCCTCCTCTTCCCCTGGCGCCCACACCTCGATCGAGAACGATCCGGATCCGCACGGCACCTCGACGGCCGGGCCCGAGGG
>DATDMG010000499.1:0-6952 GCA_036518955.1 Kineosporiaceae bacterium
CGTTGACCAGTATGGCCTGGGAGAACAGGTGTGGGCCGGGGTTCCAGATGCCGTCCGGTTGCAGGACCTGCGTGTTCACGTCTGATGTTCCTCTCCTTGAGTGACACGGCGCCTACACGGGCGACGTCGCAGGCCAGCCTCGACCGACCAGTCCAAGCGCACCGTGCCCTGCCTGAAACGTCTCGCGCATCATTGGCGATCTACTCACCCACTGGCAAACACCTCCGCTCGCGGTTCCGTCGACGCGAACATCCGGAAATGCCGCGCTTCGCACGGCCGCGGGAGACGGTCTCGTGCACCGAGGGTAGTCATCGGCTTTCGATCAGGTTAGCCATAGCTGCCATCGGCGGGATCGCGCCCGAGCTGGCTCGCGGTGCACTGGAACAAGCGGGCTCGGGCTTGCGAACACTGATTTGGGATCCTCACCCGTGGCTGAGGTCGACGATGCAGAACGGGTTGCCGTCGGGGTCGGCGAGGACGACGAAGTCGGGATCCTCTGGGTAGCTGTCCCAATCCACCTCGGTAGCACCCAGCCCGATCAGCCGCTTCGCTTCCGAGGCCTGATCTGCGGCGCAGGTCACGTGCAGGTCAAGGTGCAACCGCGGGTGGCGTTCCACGGGCGACCGGCTGCGTTGCAGGGCGATCCCGGTGCCGACGCTGTCGGGCGGCATCAGCACCACCGACCAGCCGCCGTAGCCATCTGTCCGGACCGTGTACCCGAGGGCCTCCTGCCAGAAGGCCGTGGCCCGATCGACGTCGGTCACCCCGAGGACGATCACTCCGAGCGTTAGCACCTGCCGATTTTGGTCGGGGTCTGGCCGCGGGGCAACCATGTTCCCCGGGCCCGCCTCGTCCCGGCTGACCTTGGCCCAGGTGCGACGATGTGGTGTGGTGATCCTCACCCCGTGCGCTCAGTCCTGCTTGCGGTCCGGTCATGTCGCCACCGCTGGACCGCCCTCAATTGCCGCGCCGAGCGTGGCGGGCCTTCCGAGCTGACGGTCACTCCGGGCGACCGCGCGCCCCTCATGGGCGGGGCTGCGCGCCTCGCGCTCATGCCGATGTCCGGATGCCGGAAATGTGCAGGTGATCCCAGAGCGACCAGGCCCAGAGTGACGTCCTGGGCGCCGAGGCAGGGGCCACCCAAAGTGGGCATGCGGCCCCGTTCTGTCGGAGACGAGGCCCACCCTTGAAGCTGCGGTTATTTTCGTCATACGATATGTAGATGGTGAGCGAAGAACAGATCCAGCAGTGGGCCGACGAGGCCGAAGCCGGCTACGACGTCGATGTCCTCAAGCATCGCGGCCGCGGGCGCCCGGGACGTGGGGCCGAGCCGATGCAGGTCGTAGCGGTCCGGCTGACCGCCGAGGAACTCGATGCCCTTGACGCTGCGGCGGCCAGGCTCGACATGAGCCGCTCCGAGGCGATTCGGGCAGCCTTGGCCAGCTTCGCCACATGAAGGTCCACCCGAGCGCGCTCAAGCACGGTGTCGCACCGGAAGACGCAGTCCAGGCGGCAGAGTGGTCGGTGTGGATCGAGCCGCTCGACGACGACGGCCCTCCCTATCGGGAGTTGCGCCTTGGGTTCGACACTGCAGCCCGATTTCTGGAGACGGTGGTGCTGGTGCTCGAGGGCGGCGAGGAACTGGTCATTCACGCGATGCCAGCCCGCAAGAAGTATCTCGATCTCCTGCCGTAGCGGGCGAGATCGGCATCCCGGTGCCATCGACCTGTCCGCCGGCCACGGTCGCATGCGGATCTGCCGCACCGAGTCCATCCGGATCATGGGTGTGATGCACACCGGGAGTTGTCAGTTGGGCGGCCGCCTGGGGTGGCAGCATGTCGACCGTGAGCAGCGCCACGTTCCTGTCGTACCTGCCTCCCCGCTTGACGTGACGTACTTGGCGGCACTGCTGCCTTCAGGTACTCCCGGCAGGCACCGGGCCTCAGTCGTGGGTCGCGTGGATCCGGGTGGCGAGTTCGGGTCGCAGCGGATAAGGGCGTTCGATCGGCAGCAGGCGCGCAGCGGAGTCGAGGTCTGCGTCGGCGGCCGCCGTCCTCAGTTGGCCTGCCAAAGCGGTGACGTCGGTGAGGTTGACCACCCACTGGTCCACGTAGCGGTCCACGGCCGGTCCGGACAGTCCCGACTGCAGGGGGCAGCTGAGTACTGTTTCGGGCCGGGCGAGCACGAGGGGGCTGCTGGGGCGCCGCCGGCCGGGAGGTCCTGGTCGGGCTATCGCTTTCCGACCCGTGGTGGTCCCGTGCTACCGGTCCGTGCCACACGGTCCGAGTGCGGCGTTCGCTCCTCGAGGGGTGGGTTGGCGGGGAGGAGGTAGGGTCCGAGGTCTCCTCCGGCGATCAGGCTGTTGCCGAAGGGTGCGAGGTCGACGATGTCGTGGCCCAGGTCGTGGTCGACGAGCAGGTGTCCGGTGCGAGGGTTCCACACCCACACGTGGCCTGCGCCCGCGGCCGCGACCCAGCGGCCGCCTGGGTCGGCGGTCAGGGCGCTCAGGCGGGTTCTGTCGGGGACGGTGATGATCGGTCCGGTGCCCGCGGTCAGCGGATGCAGGATGTGCAGGGAGTGGGTGACGGGGCTCATCGCGGCCAGCCATCGGCCGTCCCCCGGTGCTGCGAGCGCCGCGACTGACGCGCGCAGAGGGTACGCCGCGCGCCGGGTGTTGCTGTCCAGGTCCCACACCAGGACGCCGCCGAGGCCGCCGAACGCCGCCAGCCAGGACTCGCCCTCCGACATGACGAACGCGTTGATCATGAAAGAGTGGCCGACCAGTCGCACCCGCAGGGTGGCCTCGTCGGTGTCCCAGGCCCGGACGCCGTCGCGGCCGGCGGACAGCAGGGTGCGGCCGTCCGCCGAGGCGGCGAGCGCCACGATGTCGGCGCCCTCGTGGTGGTCGTCCAGGACGAACCGCTGCGTGCCGTCCGCAACGTTCCAGACCCGGACCAGGCCCCCCTGCTCACCGGCCGCCACCCAGGCGCCGTCCGGAGCGACCTGCAGGGCCCGTATCTCGCCGGAGCGCGGGTGGGCGCTGGCCACGAGCTCGCCTTTGACGATCGCCGTGGCCGGCTCCCAGAGGCCGATCGTGGTGTCGGAGGTCCGGGCGGCCAGCAGGCTGCCGTCCCTGGAGCAGGCGAGCCGGCCCCGGGGTGGCACGGCCAGCCCGAGGGCGTAGGGTCGGTCGGACGGCGCGGCGTACAGCACCCGACCGGCGGCGGGGTACCTGGGATCTGATGGCTTGGGATCCGATGGCAGGACCGATTCCTGGACCGATGCTGGGCCGGTGCTGCGTCGGTGTCGAACAGTTGGATCCGTCGGTCGATGACCGCAGCCAGCCAGGCGCCGGCGGGGCCGGCGGCCAGGGCCTCCACCGGTCCGGTGAGCCGCGGCCGAGAGGGTGTCGCGGCGGATCCGTGGTGGGCGAAGGCCTCGAGTGGGCTCCAGATCCGCACGACGCCGTCCTGGCCGCCCGAGGCCAGCCAGGAGCCGTCCGGTGCGGCGGCCAAGGTCAGCACCCCCAGGGTGTGACCCTCCAGGACCGGGCCGGCAGTGCTGGTGGCGGTGTTCCAGAGACGTACCGACCGGTCGTACCCGGCGGAGGCGAGCCAGGAACCGTCGGGCGCGGCGGCGAGGTCCCAGACCGGGCTCGTGTGGCCGGTGAAGGTGTGCAGGCAGGCGCCGTCGGCCGGATCCCAGATCCGCACGGTGTAATCGTCGGAGGCCGAGGCGAGCCACCGCCCGTGCGCGGGCATCGCCAGGGCGTTGACCCCTTCCTCGTGCCCGGCGAGCGTGCGGGTCGTCGCCCGGGCGGGGTCGACCAGGCGGAGGCCCTCGGGCCCCGCGATCGCCAGCCAGGCGCCGTCCGGAGCGACGGCCAGGGCCCGCACGCTGGGGTTCCCGTAGCCGTCCCCCAACGCGGGTCCCGGTTGCACCACGGCGATCAGCCGCCCGGAACGTGGATCCCACAACCGCAGCTCGTCGTCCTGGTCACCGGAGGCCAGCCACGAGCCGTCCGGCGCCACCGCCAGCGTGTGGACGGCCGCCTGGTGTCCCGTGAACGAGCGGATCAGCTCACCGGTCAGGGGGTCCGACAGGTGGACGGCGCCGCTCTCGTCGCCGAACGCCAGCCACGATCCGTCCGGCGCTGGGAGCACTGTGTAGACGTACCCGCGTTCCAGCCGGAGGCGATGCCGCAGCCGTCCGGTGTGGGCGTCCCACACGGCGGCGGCCACCGTGTCGGCCGCGGCGACCCACGAACCGTCGCCGGCAACGCGCACGTCCCAGGCGGTGATCGTGTCCTGGTCGCTCAACTGATGCAGCCGGACGCCGGCCCGCGCGTCCCACACCTCAATCGTGCCGGAACCGGCCAAGGCCAGCCGCCGCCCGTCCGGGAAGGGGGCCAGGGCGTCGACCTGCTCACCGCGGGCCACCTCCAGCACAGGACCAATCACGCCGGTCAACACGTCACCTCATGATCGCCACCCGAACAGATCGCCAGCGTACCCATTCCCCGGGCCCCCCTTTTGGCGCGGATCTCTCAAGATCCATCCCCGACGCCTGAGGGTGGTGCCGGGTTGCCGGCTCCGGCCAACTCGCCGGCCGATGACTTCCGAATCAGCACCAGGTCATGGCGGCGTTCAGCCAAGGGGACATGCCGCCGATGGTGCGGACGGGGATGTTGTTCTGGTGCAGGGTGTCGAGGATGCGTTCGGCGGGGTTGGCCCGTGAGCAGTTCGATGTGTCCGGTGGACAGGCCGATCGCAGGTAAGCCTGTTCCAGGAGGGAGGTAGGCCTGTTCCAGGAGGGGTCGGGTCAGCGGGAAGGGCGTGGGGAACCGTTCGGCGAGGGTTCCCGGCTGGTCCCGTACGGGCAGGCCGTGCTCTGCGAGCATCGCCCGGACCGATGCATCGTCGTACAGCAGGTCCAGCAGGTGGCAGGACGAGCGTTCGGCCTGCCCGGAATGACCGGCGTCAGGTGCGCAGCCACGCCAGATCAGTGATCACACCAGGACCCTGATCGTTGAGACTCGGCCGCTCGACGAAGTGGTCGACCTGCAGCGGGCGAACGAGCAGCGGCTGGACCGGAGCCCAGCAGCGCTCGAAGCGGTCGCTGCCGACGACGTCCTGCAGTTCGTCCACCGTCTCCCAACGCACCTGCACCAGATACACGTTGGCCTGCTCGGCCCCCTGCGCGACGGTCAACCCGCGGAAGCCCGGCATCATGAACACCCGCTGCCGCACCTCGCACAGAGCGGCTTCGAAGGCAACCTCCTGCCCGTTGACAGCCACGGCCTCGATCAGTTGCAGCAACATCGGGTCAGCCTATTCCGCCCGTCGTCACGACCGCGCCGTCCGCGATGAACTGGGTTCGCGTGACCGCTGCCACTGGATGATCACCTCCTGCGGCCCCCGTATCCCGCGAGCACACTCACATGCCGCGTTCGAGATAGAGCCTTGGACAGCGCTGATTACGAGATCGAGCGCGTCATCGGTGGTGAAGACGCGCTCGGCCTGGTCATCCTCGTGCTGTCGTCACACACGATCCCGGGCGCGAAGTGCTGCGTGGGCGGGGATTGGCAGGTCCTGTCGGGACGGTTCGTGTGCATGGTGTCGTTCGGCTTGCAGTTGATCAACGAGGGGTTCAGGGTGCAACACCAACTGCCCCTGATGCCGGTACCACGCCACCATGGCACCCAGCACCAAGTGGTTGGCGAGCCTGCAGGTTCCGAAGGATGCGGTCCTGGTCGGGGTCGCTGATGACCACCGTGCGCCCGCTTGTCCAGGCCCGTGACCAGGTCGGGGTGAGATAGCCGCCCTACAGCACCCCGGGCGCCTGGCAAGCACCTTCCGGGCGCCGTGCATGCTGATCTGTGGGATGATCCGTCGAGAGTCCCCGTCGTTCCCACGGCCGGGACTCTTCGCGTATGACGACGAAGAACGGCGCGATCCACCTCCCGGTGGCCGGCTTGCCCGAACCCGTGTCCGCTCGCCACGCCAACGGCGACGACGAGCAGGCGCTGACCCTGCTGTGGCGGCTGTTCCGACACCACATGTCGACCTGGACCGGAGAACTGCCCGCCGCCGATGGCACCTATCGGTCGGAATGGCTCCACCAGGCGCGGAGCGAGCCCGACTGGAACGCCTGGCTGCTCACCGCCGGGCAGCACCCGATCGGCCTGGCCCTGACCCGGGCCATGAACGACCCGGTCCACGTACTCAACAGCTTCTTCCTCCTGACCCCCGCCCGCGGGCGCGGGCTTGGCCACGCCTTCGCCCACACGGTGGTGGCCCAGAGCCCCGGCAGATGGAGCGTCGCCTTCCAGGACGCCAACCCCGCCGCCGCCCGCTTCTGGCCACGCCTGGCCGCCACCTGCGACCCCGCATGGTCACTAGAGCATCGGCCGGTACCCGGCAGACCGAACTGTCCTCCCGACACCTGGGTAACCTTCACGGTTGGACCGTACCGCGCTGACGACACCGACAACGTCGTCCACAATGCCACCCATCACAGCAACAGCCCGCAAGGAAGCAACTGAACTTGTCGCACAACAAATTTACTCATCTGCCGCCGTCAGAAGGGATCGCCTTCGCACGCTCTGTCACGCAGAGTGGTCACGCGAGCGGGCGGTCCGCCAGGCGGTTCGTCGAGGGCGCGCGTGTGCACGGAACACGGCATGTCGTCGCACGCCTCCTCCTCGGCCCCTTGCATGTCGTCGAGGTCGTGTATCTCGTCGAGGTAGACGCCGTAGGGAAAGCCAGCTGAGGTGTAGCCGGCTACGAAGTAGGGGCGCCCATCCATCATGATCCAGTCGACGCCGGGCAGGTCTGCGTCCGTGCGCCTGTGACGTGGTCGTGGTGTTGGCGGCGGCCGGTGTGCCCAATGCTGGGCCGAGGTAGGCAGCGGGAAGCCGAGGGCGGTGAGGTCCTCGTAGGCGGTGTAGCGG
>DATDMG010000500.1:0-5180 GCA_036518955.1 Kineosporiaceae bacterium
GCCGATCGGGCGGCCCGGGGAGCACCGAGGAGCTGCGCGCCGCCTTCCTGCGCCTCCGGGACCTGTACCGGTGGCTGGGCCGTCCGAGGAGCTGATCTTCCTCACCGGGGGCGGGCCTGGGGGAGGCGTGCCGTGCTCCTGCACGTTCCCGGCCCAGCCCGCCGCGGGCCGGTACGCGACGCGGACTCAGCTCCCCGGCACGACGGGTGATCGTCGACGAGCCCGGAGGCGTCGACGTCCGTCAGGCCTCCGCGTGCTCGCGGCCGGGTGGGCGCTCAGGGACGCGTCGGCCGGCCCGTCGTCCAGAACGTCCACACCTCATCGGTGACCGGATTGGCGTCCACCACGATGAGCGGGCGTGCGGCACCGGGGTCGTTCCGGTGGGCGACCGCGCGCCAGACGCCCGTGGACGGCAGACCGGGGGCGTCGCGCACCACGTGCGCACCGGGGATCGGAACCGGCAGACCGGGGTCCACGCCGGCGCCGAGCACGACGTCGGGCGAGTTGCCCAGGACCTCGGGGTCCACCGGCGCGAAGGCGCGCCGGAGAACCTCGTCCGGTGGCACCGTCGCCTGGTGGCGCACCTGGCAGCCCCGACCGGATCCGCCGGCCCGGCCGCCGATCCGGTCAGGAGGAGGTGCGGTGAGGACCACTGCGGCCGCGGCGCTGGCGTCGACCCGCTGGGAGAGGTCGGACGGCCCGTCGTACGGCAGCAGCGCCTGGTCGAAGAGCAGCACCACCGCCCGGCGATGACCGTGCCGCCGGGCACAGCGCTGTGCCAGGTCGACAGCGGTGAAGGCCGCCCCGCGGCCCTGATCCGTGATCCCGAAGGCGAGCGGGTCGCCCGGCAAGGCCTCGAGTACGGACGGCGCCGCCTGGTGGGCGGGCAGCAGGTCAGGTGTCGCGCTGGCGAGCACCACGAGATCCACGCTCTCGTCCGGTTCGAGGAACTCCGCGACGAGCGGGGCGGCCATCTCCGCGAAGGTCGAACCGGCGCGGGGGGCGGCCCGCGGGTCGAGGGGCATCGACGCCATCCGCGCGAGGTCCGACGAGAGCGCGGCGGAGGCTGTGTCATCCGGCACCGTGGTCCCCCTGGGGAAGACGCGGTGACCGATCCGGTGCAGCGCGAGCGCGGCTCGGTCGGGCGTGGCGAACGGCCGGTGCCGCGGGGTTACGGCTTGGTAGGTCATCGCGCGAGACGTCTCCTCCACACCGAACGGTGTCTGGCAGGTGGTCAGTTCGTCAGTGCTGCAGCACCATGGCCGAGAACGTCGCGCCCAGCCCCACGGACGTCATGGCGTAATAGTCCCCGGGCCGCATCAGCCGTGATTCGGTGACCGTGCGGTAGTTCAGGAAAGGGTCTGCGGTGAAGCAGTGCCCCATCCGGGGCAGGTTGTCCAGGAACACCCGCTCGAGCGGGAGTCCGAGTCTCTTCACCGTCTTGACCCAGGACAAGGCGTTGACATTGTGCGGAAGGATCAGCGCCAGGTCGTCCAGCGTGATCCCTGCCGACGCGACGGCCGACTTCACGACGTCCGCCAGCGCCGGGGGATAGATGTCCCCGAACATCGCGTACTGGTCGCTATTCAGGCAGGGGCCGGTGTTCGGCAGCGGAACGGTGCGCGTCGTGAACGACATCACCCGGTCTCCGGCACCTTCCGCGGAGACCAGCACGGCTGACGCCGCCTCGCCCATGACGGCCACTCCGGGCATGAGTTGGGCGGGTTTGCTGAACGCCTTCTCGCCCAGCAGGACCAGGGCGAGGGCATCGGGGAGCGGGTCGGTGTCGAGCAGCGTTCCGGCCAGGTCGACGGCCAGGAGCCCTGAGGCGCAGGCGTGTTCGGTCACCGCGAACGCCTGCGCCTGCCGCAGGCCCAGCGCCCGTCGCACGTCGTCCAGCGGACTGCGGGGGTACGGCGAGGGGAACCGCACGGTGCGGGCCCGGATCAGGTAGCGGACCTGATGCTCTCGTCCGCGGAGCCCGGCGAGTCCTGCCGCGGCCGCCAGCATCAGGTCCGTCTCCGACAGTTCCGGGTCCCAGCAGATGTGCTCGAACCCGAATCCGCGTCGATAACGGCGGGTCTCCACCTGGGTCAGGCCGATCACCGGCCCGTGCGTGGTCAGGGGGACCCGCGGCGGCAGGTGCGTTGCCACCTCGACCAGCGACGTCACGGTCGCCGCCCGGTACGTGAGCTCCCCGCAGGAGCGGCGTCCGTCACCAGCCGGCGAGGTCTGCCAGGACCTGGTAGACGCGTTCGAGAGTGAGCAGGTCGTCCCAGTCCTGCTGGGCGATCGTGACCTCGAACTCCTCCTCCAGGGCCGCTCTGAAGTCCATCAGCACCAACGAGTCGGCACCGCAGTCGCGGGCGAAGTCAGTGGTCATGGTGAGCGTCTCCGGGTCGACCTCCAGGTGCTCGGCCGCCATGACGCGGATCCGGGCAAGCCGCTGCTCGTTCATTGCTGTGGTCTCCATGGACTACCTCCTGAGGGATTCCTGATGGATCACGATGGCTTCTCGGGGAGCTGCGAAGTGCCTCCGACCGGCGGCGGCCGGTCACCGGGGCGGGCCCGCGACCGGACCCGGGCCGACCCGGGCCCCGACCCGGGCCGCGGGATCGGAGCTGACCAGCTCCGACAGGGCGGAAGCGATCGCCCGCGGCGACCCGTGCGTCCACAACAGGGTGGGGCTCACCCGGGTGCCCACCTCCCGCTCGAGCGCCGAACGCAACTCGAGCGTCATCAGCGAGTCCAGGCCCACCGAGCGCAAGGGGACGTCGAGGTCGAGCTCTCCCGCCGTCACCCGGAGGATCCGGCAGGCCTGCGCCGTGACGACGTCGACGAGCCGCCGGCGCTGGTGTTCCGGTTCGAGGTCGGCGAGCCGGCTCGCGAGACCCTCGCCCCCCCGGGCGGCGACCGGGCCGGCGGGCAGCTCCGCCCAGCTGCTCCGGGTGACCGTCGCGGGATAGGACTCGGACCAGCGCTCGACGTCGAGGCGCATCGGGGAGACGCAGACCTCGCCGTCCTCCAGCAGCCGGTCGAGGATCGGGCCGCAGTCCTGCGGCTCCAGGGTCGACAGGCCGAGGTCGGCCAGCCGGGCGGTGCCACCGGATTCCGCGCCGAGCCCGGCACCCCGGACCGGCGGCCACTGGATGCTCAGGCCCGCTCTGCCCTCAGCCCGGCGGCGGCGGGCGAGGCCGTCCAGACAGGCGTTCGCCGCGGCGTAACCACCCTGGCCGGGGGAGCCGATGACGACCGCGGCCGACGAGAACAGGACGAACGCCTCGATCGGGTCGGCGCTGGTCAGCTCGTCGAGCAGGCGCGCTCCGCCGACCTTGGCGTGGTACACGGCGGCGAGGTCGGCGTCCGCCGTCGTGGCAAGGGTCGCGTCCTGCAGGACGCCGGCCGTGTGGTGCACCGCGACGATGGACCCGTGCCGTCGCCGCACCTCGGCGAGGGCCGCAGCGAGCTGATCGCGCTCGGCGACGTCGCAGGCATGGACCGACACCCTCACCCCGAGGGCGCCCAACGCCGTGACCCGCGCGGCGGCCGCGGCGCCGGGGGCGCTACGGCCGAGCAGCGCGACGTCACGCACGCCGCGACCGGCGAGATGCTCCGCCAGCGCCAGGCCCATCGCGCCGAGCCCGCCGGTGATGACATGACAGCCGCCCGCGGCGACGACGCCGGACCACGGCCGTGGCCGCACCCGGCCGGTCACCGACGACGGGTCGTCCAGGACGACCTTGCCGATCACCGTGCCGGAGGCCAGGGCGCGGAACGCGTCGTCGGCCCGGGCGAACGGGAAGCGCGTCACCGGCAGGGCCGGCACCATCCGCTCGGACACCGCCTTCCAGGCGTCCTCGAGGAGCGCCGCGAACCTCTCGGGCCGGTCCGTCAGCATGCCCGCAACGTCGACGGACGCGATCGTGACGGCCTTCCCGAGCGGGCGCAGCCCGAGGAGCGAGCCGCCGTAGATGTCCCGCTTACCCACCTCGATGAACCGGCCGCCGGGGGCGAGCACCTCCAGCCCGAGGGCCAGCATGTCCCCGGTCAGCGAGTTGAGCACGACGTCGACTCCGCCCGGCACGGCGTCCCGGACGGCCGCGGCCCATGAGGCGTCGCGTGAGTTCGCGACCACCTCCACCCCCAGGTGCCGCAACAGCGCGCGCTTCTCGCTGGTCCCTGCCGTCCCGATGACCCGCGCGCCGAGCGCGTGGGCGAGGTGCACGGCGGCCAACCCGAGCCCGCCCGCGGCGGAGTGCACGAGCACGGTTTCGCCCGGTTGGACCCGAGCCAGGTCGACGAGGCCCTGCCAGGCCGTGACCAGCACCATGGGCAGCGCGGCCGCCTCCGGCAGGGACATCCCGGCCGGTACCCGCTGCACGAATCCCCCCGGCACGACGCACTCCGAGGCGAGCAGACCCCGGCCGCAGCAGATGACCTCGTCGCCGACCGCGACGTGGTGCACGTCGCGGCCGGCCTCGACCACCCGCCCGGCGGCGTCCAGCCCGAGTTCCCGGTTGTCCCCGAAGGCCGCCGGCGGGAGCGCGTTCTGGGTAACGAGGACGTCGCGGAAGTTCAGCGAGGCCGCGAGGATCTGCACGCGCACCTCTCCGGGGCCCACGGTGCCCGGGGGCCGGTGCACCTCGCACCCCACCGAGCCGAACTCGCCGGAGCGACCGGCGACGACTCGGAAGGGCACCTCGCCGGTCCCCGCCGATCGCACCGCCGGCATCGCTCCGGGGGTACCGCGGGATCGCCGCACGACGCGCAGGAGCCGGCCGTCGCGAACCGCGCACAGGTCGTCGGTGCGCGCCCGCCAGGCCCGCACCAGTGCGGCCAGCTCCGGCGCGGGCAGCTCGCCGTCGAGGTCCAGCATCCGGATCCGCTGTTCCGGATGCTCGTTCTGGGCCACCGTGACGAGGCCCAGCAGCGCCGCGGCGTCCGGGTCGGGTGCCGTGGAGCCGGCCAGTGCTCCTCGGCTGACCACGGCGAGCCGGACGTCGCCGGGCCGGTGCGCCAGCTCCCGGACGGCGCGGATGACGGCCCGCAGCGCCTCCGGGCCCGAGCCCGGGACCAGGACGACGTCGAGGCCGTCCTCGGCCAGCGTCAACGCCTCCGGACCGGTCCCCTCGGCGCCGAGGGCCAGGCAGACGGCCCGGACGTCGGCCGCCTCGGCGTCC
>DATDMG010000501.1:0-3524 GCA_036518955.1 Kineosporiaceae bacterium
GTAGGCGGCCGCGGCGGTGCGTTCGCCCGGGTCGACCAGGGCCATCACGTAGGCCTGCCGGGTCGGGACGTCCATCTGGGACAGGCTGCTGCGTGCGGCCAGCAGTCCGATCGCCCACGGCAGGGACGGCGCGAACGCGACCGCGGCGAGGAACACGTCGGAGGCCAGGTGGGTGGAGACCATGGTGGCCAGCAGCCCCATCCGGTCGGCGATCAGCGGGGCGACCAGGAACGAGGCGGCCTGCAGCAGGCCCAGGTGACCCCGATCGTCGCCGCGGGGGCGGCGAACCGGGCCGACAGCCAGTAGGCCACGAACGCCGAGACCGTCATCCCGCCGGCGAAGGAGTCCACCGCGAACAGTCCCGCCAACCGCACGACGGGCCCGCGTGATCGCTCGAGCCCCGACGTGCCGCGCGGCCGGGTCCGGGCCCCTGCTACTACCTGGTGCGAGGAGTGCGGGGCGCGGGACCGCGGCTGCTCGGGGGCCTCGACGGCGCTGCTCAACCGTCCGGACAGCACCGCCCCGGCCAACGCGACCGGCACGAACACCCAGAACCAGCGTTGGTCGCCAGGTGCGGCCGGCCAGACCCGACGCGCCAGCCCCGGCGCCGACGCCGCCAGGGCTCCCAGCGAGCCGCTCACCGCGGCGACGGCGTTGTAGATGCCGAACCCGTGCACCCGCCGCGTCCCCGGCCAGGGTGCCGGCGAGCATCGCCTGCTCAAGTGAGGTGAACGGCCCGGACTCGATCACCTCGCTGGACATCGCCCCGGCCAGCCCGGCGGCCACCAGCAGCCAGGCGCGGTCCGCGACGGCGAACACCGCCCCGGTGGCGGCCAGCAGCAGGTACAGGGTCCGGTAGCTGCGGCGCCGCCCGAACCGGTCACCGAACCGGGCCACCGCCAGCGAGGCCACCGCGGTGCCGGTCACCGTGCCGGCCAGCACCGCGCCCACCGTCGTCCCGCTCGCGTGCAGGGCCGCCAGGGTCCGCCCGAGCAGCACCGCGCCGAGGCCGTAGGCGAACGCCCGCAGCGCCTGCGCGGCCAGCACCAGCCGCGCGTCCCGGGACAGCCCGGCCCGACCCGTCGCCCCCGTCGCCGCGGCGTCGGTCGTCCCGGCGTCGGTCATCGCGGCGTCCTCGGTTCAGGCCGGGTCGCGGCCGACCAGCAGCGCCCGGCGCCGGTGCTCGTACAGGCCGTCGAACAACGGCCCGGTCACCGCCAGGGTCGCCTCGTCCGTCCCGGTCATCGACAGGCCCCGGCACAGCACGTCCAACCCGGGCGCCTCCGGCGCGTCGTACCGGTCGTCGGCCAGGTCGGCCTCGTGCACGATCCGGGCGACGTCCCACAGCACCGGATCGTCCAGGTCGTAGCGGCGCAGGATGGTCTCGAAGCTGCAGTCGCCGCCGTGGTGGGACAACGCCACACCTCGCATGTCGAACGCGGTGGCGTCGGCCGGGACGTCGTCCGGATCGTCGACGAACACGAACTGCGCCTGCGGGTCGAGGAACCGGCGGATCAGCCACGCGCAGGCCGCCCGGTCCACATGGATCCCGGCCCGGGTCGCCCACCTCACCGGGCCCTCCCCTCGGCCGTTATCTGCCCTGGCGGTGCCTCCGGCATGGCGTCCCCTTCCGCCGGCCAGCCGGCGGATCCCCCGACCGCCGGCTCGGCGCCCGCCCGGCTCTGGGTAGCGGCGGCCAATGCCTGCACGGCGGCGCGGGCCTGGTCCCGTTCCGGGGGCGGGAAGAAGTCCCGGGCGCCGATCCGCTGCAGGTCGCGCCGCAGCCTGGCCACGGCCCGGCGCGCCACCGCCGGCGGCTGCCCGCCCGCGTCGGCCGCCTCGGCGACGACCTGGAGGTACTCGGCGGTGACGGCCTCGGCCATCCGGGCCGCCACCGCCCGCTCGCTCGCCGCGGACGCCAGCCGGCCCAGCCAGACCGTGGCCTCCCCGCCGGCCTCGCACACCTCCTCGGCCAGCCACTCCAGCTGCTCCCGGGTCCGGGCGTCCGCGGGCAGCCCGACCAGCCCATCCAGCACCTGCACCACCCCCAACCGCCGCAGCTTGCGCCACAGCGTGATCCGGGGCGTCGACGGCTCCCGAGGTAACCGGTAGGCCAACAGCACCCACTCCATCGTCCCCGGCATCCCGCCTCCGCCGCCCGCGCATGTTTCTGTAACCATGGTTGCATAAACGCGTCTGGGAGGTGGGATGAGAGTTCTCGCGATCGCCTACGGGGCCGTGCTGTCCGCCGTCCTGGCCACCCTGCTGGTGGCCTACGCCGCCAAGGACCGCCGACGCTCCGCCCTGGTCACCGCCGCCGCGACGGCATTGGTCGCCCCGATCTGCTGGAACACCGTCCTGCGGCTCACCGGGGCCACCGCGGCGTTCTCCCACGACCTGCCGTTCCGGCCCTTCCCGATCAGCTGGCAGGACGTCGGCTCCGGCGTGTTCACCCTCGCCGCCGCCTCGGTCACCTTCGCCCTCGGCCCCGGCCGGACCGACCCGGCCGCACGCGCCGTCCGCCCCGCCCTATGGACGGCGCTGGGCGCCCTCCTCGTCGACATCTACCTCTACTGACATCTACCCGAGGACCGCCGATGACAGCCTCGACGCGATCACCGTCCTCGCCCGCCCGGACGGGCCGCGCCCGCACGAGGCGCCGCGCCGTCGGCATCGGCGCCGCCCTGGCAGTCCTGGCGACCGTCGTAGCGATCGCGGTCACGGTGGCGCGCCTGCGCGAGGGTACGGACGCACCGGCACAGGCGCTGCCCCTGAAGCCGGCCGGGTCCCTGGCCCTGCCCGGAGACACGTCCCGGTTCGACTACGCCAGTCTCGACCCGGGCCGCCACCTGCTGTTCGTCGCCCACCTCGGGGCCGGCCAGATCGTCGAGATCGACGTCTCGACCCGACAGGTCGTCCGCGTGATCGACCACGTCCCGGGCGTGCACGGCGTGCTGGTCGTCCCCGCCCTGAACCGGGTGTACGCGACCGCTACCGACGCCGACCAGGTCCTCACCCTCGACGAGACCACGGGCGCCGTCCTGGCCCACGCCCCGACCGGCGACTATCCCGACGGACTGGCCTACGACCCCGACCACGCCCGGATCTGGATCACCGACGAGTCCGGGGGATCCGAGACCGTGATCACCACAGCCGGCGCCCCGGTCGGCACCGTGGACGTCGGCGGCGACGCCGGCAACGTCACCTACGACGCCAGCGGCCGGTCCGGGCAGGTCCTGGTCGACGTCCAATCCCGCGACCAGGTCGCCGTCATCGACCCCACCACGCTGCACGTCACCCGCCGGATCGCCGTCCCCGGCTGCGACCACCCCCACGGCCTGACCCTCGACCCGCCCCACCGGCTCGGGTTCATCGCCTGCGACGGCAGCGCCACCGTCCACACCCTCGACCTGGACAGCTACGCCGTCGGCGGCCCGATCCCCGTCGGCGACAACCCCGACGTCCTCGCCCTGGACCCCGACACCGGCCGGCTCTACGTGGCCGCGGAGAGCGGCACCCTGACC
>DATDMG010000502.1:0-8325 GCA_036518955.1 Kineosporiaceae bacterium
CGCGGCACTGCGGACCCACGATCTTTGATCGTGGGTCCGCAGCACGTATACGCGCGCAGACCTGGGTGAGAGACGAGATCAGCGGCCGACGTTCCAGCTAACCTGCGTCTGGGAAGCGAATCCGCCTCCCGCGACGTCAGAGAGCTCGTCCTCGTTCAGCTCCTCATTCTTGATGTCGGGGTTGGGCTGGTCCTTGGTGGGCTCGCTCATGGCTTCTCCTCCTATGCGGGTTTTGGTCATCTTCACGGCGCCAGCTGGCTTTGCCTTCTGTGCGCCTGTGGAGAGAACATAGAATGGTCCCCCGCGTCCCGGCACTGTGCTCGGGGCACAACGATCCCCAGGTCCAATGACCTGCCAGGTTCACGATTGCCAGTCTTGCCCTGACGGTACGCAGTCAGGGTCCGGCCAATAGCGGCCTTTCGGATGTGAGTATGCTGTCCGGTCGACGGGTGAGGCGCCCGGCTTTGCCCCTGCGATCTCGTCGCGGCTACGCCGCAGGCCTTCATCACGACCTGCCAGGCCGGGCGCTCGCCGTCCCGGGAGTTCCCTGCTCCGGCCACCAGCGCGCCGCGCAAAGTCGTTTGTGCTGTTCAGGTGGGGTTTGCGAGGGGCTGGGTACGGACCTGATGGGTCTTGGGGTGGTGAGAACTTGGCGGCGGGTTCGAGTCCCGGTAGGAGACGGGGATTGCCTGGATCACTCGTTCCAGGAGGGGACTCCGTTGCCGATTCAGTCTGCCACCGGCGGGACGCCGGATGCCGGTGATGTGTCTGGCGTGGCTGCCAGGGTGGCCGTAGCACGGGTGCCGGTCGAGATGGTGGCCCAGGTGCTGGCCGCGTGGGCGGCGGCCTGACGGAGGGGCAGCGGGGCGGGGAGGGGCTGTTGGAGTGTTTCGCCCGGGTGCCCGATCCGCGGGATGCGCGCGGACGTCGTCATTCGCTGCCCTCGATCCTGGGGTTGTGCACGGCGGCGGTGCTGGCCGGGCAGGTCGAGCTGGAGGACATCGCGGCGGCGGGCGTCGCAGCAGGTGCTGTCCGCGATGGGCTGCCGCCGCAAGGTGCCGGGGCTGTGTGTGGCGCCGCACCCGGACACGATCGAGCGGGTGTTCGTCGCACTGGCCGCTCAGGACCTGGCCGACCAGGCCGGGGCGCACCTGCTGGCCGGTCGCCTGCGCCGCCATCGACGACACGGCGGACTCACCCCTCGACGCCGGCCCGGACACCGATGCCGGTCCGGCGGCCGACCCGGCGGCCGGTCCGGTGGCTCGCCGGGATGCATTGTCGTGTACCGAGTCTGGGCCGTTGCCCAGGCCTGCGGCGGCGGTCGACGGCAAGGCGATCCGGGGGGCGGTGGGCGCGGACGGCCTGATCCGTACCTGCGGGCGGTGGCCACCCACGTCGACACGGTGGTGATCGGCGAACGGGCGATCGGCCCGAAGTCCAACGAGGTCCCTCCTTCGCGCCACTGCTGTGTGGGACGGCGTTGGCCCTGCAGACGTGGCGGTCGCCGATTCTCAGTGATCTTGTCGCTATGTGCCTGTCCGGTGTGGGTATGGTCGCCGTCGTCAGTGCGCCGACGTCGGCTTCAGCGCGTGGGGGACAGTGTTCTATCTGCGCTGATCCGTCCGGTGGACGTCGCGGTGGCCGCGCTTCCCGTGCGGGACGTCGAGGTCCGCCTTGGTCGGCTTCAGTCGTTGTCTCGGGCCGCTAAGCGGGGCAGGGTGCAACACCAGTTGGCGCGCCCAGGAGGGTTCTGGACGCCGATGCCGGCCTGGCAGCGTCTGGCCTCGCGGAGGATCAGCAGCACCGTGCTCATCATCGGCGACCCGGGGGCGTGCCGTCGGGCACTTCGCGAGCGGGCGTTGCGCTGCCCGAAGCCAGGGTGCCTGGGGCGGTTGCGGCCGTGGACGGCCGCCCGGGCCCGGTGGCTGCACGGGTTTCCTGCCGGCCGAGTGCCTGCCGCGGCGGGCCCACACCGCATCCGTCATGGTCCGCGACAGGGACCGGCGCGACCTGCTGCGCGACCTGGGCGTCGCCGACCCCGCGACGCCTTCTGCGCCACCGTGACCGACTGACCGCTGGTCAACGTCCTCACCGGCGGCCGACGGCTGAACCTGCTGCCGTCCGGCTCCGGCTGATCCTCTCGCCGGCCCGGCACGCGCCGGGTAGCGCTCCTCGACGCCTTGACGCGCCATTCACGTTGCAGGTCGACGCACCCTGCCGCGCATCCCACGCGCCCGTGGCCCGGTCGATAGTCATCGGCATCATCACCGCAGCCGCGCGACGAACCCGCCATCAGCGTGCAGGGGGCACGCCCACCGACACGCCGACGCCGAGCAACGGCTCATCCGCATCACGAATGACGGCTACATCCGCAGGATCAACGCCGCCGGGCAGCACTTCGTCACGAGGCGTCACGGGGGACAGTGAGCTGCCGCGGCGGGTGGGGAACAGCACATGGCCGGGTTGGGTGGTGCGTTCCTGCAGCCAGGAGGGGAGCGCAGGACGGTGATGGTGGGACGGGTCAGCGGGGTGATGCGGTTTCTTGCGGCCCTTCCCGAGGACCCGGTCGTGTCCGCCGGGGCCGAGGTGCAGGTCATGGACCTGTAGGGCCGTCAGTTCGCTGACACGCAGGCCGATCTGAAGGTCCAGGGTGAGTAGCGCGTGGTCACGGCGTCCGAGCCAGGTGTCGCGGTAGGGTGACCAGCAGGAGGTCGGCCTCGGCAGTGGTCAGGTAGTCGACCACGGTCCGGTCGCAGCGTCTTGGTGGGATCGTCAGGACGCGTTGGATCACTGCGGCGTCCTCGGGTGCGTGAAGGACGGCGTAGCGGAACAGGGAGCGGATCGCGGCCAGCCGCGCGTTGCGGGTGGCCGTACTGTTGCCGCGGACGGTTTGCAGGTGGGTCAGGAATGTCATGACCAGGACGGTGTCCAGGTCGGCGATGTCCAGGTCGACCGGCTGGGCGCCGGTCGTGGTGGCGGCATACGAGATCAGCAGGCGCAGGCTGTCGCGGTAGGCGGCGATGGCGTGCGGCTGGCCTGCCGCTGCCGGACCAGCCGGTCGGTGAAAAAGCCGCTCACCGGTCTCGACGGTGACCTGCACGAGCGCCCGGCGGTGCCGGCCGGCGGATGCCTCCACCCGCTCGAACTCGAGGACGTGCATGCTCGGCTCGTCGAACAGCTTATCGGCCCGAGCGCACCGTGCCCGCGCCGGGGCCACACGTACAGTGGTCCACGCCGGGTGTTCCTGGAGAGCAGGTTTCTCGGTCGTTCCTGATCCTCACAACCCGGCACCTTCATGCCCGCAACGACACGTCGTCACCCGCCACCAACCACGGGCGTCGCGGTCGCCCAGACGGGCCACCCATGCTCAGGCCCGAACAGCCGCGAACCCGGTCGGTGGATCCGGGCTCAGCGCCGACGACGCGGCCGGCCGACAGACAGGGAGCGCCGCCAGTCCCCATCCAGACCGTCGCTCGCGGCCGACGCGCCAACGTCGTCGTCATATGACGAGAAGTCCCCCAGCCATACGTCGCGCAGCTGCTCACCTTCAGAAGGATCTCGATCGAACCCACCTAGAGTGCCGCCTGCCACGCTATCCAGTTCTTCAGCCGTAAGGACACGAACATGAGGCCGCGCCACGGAATCGACTCCTATCCATCAGACAGTTTAACATCGGGAAACCCCCTATTGCCCCTAAGGTACAGCTTCCCCAGGAGTAGTTCCTTGTGCCGGCAGCACAATGAGCTACTTCACTCCGAATCATCGCGCACATCGACGGTCACGGTGTGGCTATTCAGGTAATTGTGGATCATGATAAGTGCGTCACGCCCGGGATGTCTGGTTGGTGTCTGCCTGTGGTGATCGTGTTTGAATGGCGCGGGCGCCTGGGCCAGAGGACCTGCGCGTGAGGAACTGCTTGCGCTGCTGGCCGCCCGGGATGAGGCACCGGCGGGTAGGGATGCGCGGATTGATGCGTTGCCGGTGCAGGTCGGTGAGCTGACCGCGCAGGTGCAGGCGCTGATCCTCAGGCTGGGCAAGGACTCCTCGAACTCTTCCCAGCCGCCGTCATCGGACGGGCCGGCTCTCGTGATCGCCGTCCGCGGGGCGGGTCATCACGCAAGGCCTCGGGGCGCAGGCCGGGCGAGCAGTCCGGGGATCCGGGCGCGGCGCTGCGGCTGGTCGACAGCCCGCAGGCGCGTCCCCGATCCCGGCCCCGGCAACCTGCCGGTGCGGGACCACGCTGGCCGAGCAGCCCGTTGGTCGGGGTGCGGCGTCGTCAGGTGCACGACCTGCCCGAGATCCCCGTCCCGGTGGTGACCGAGTACGCCGCCGACATCAAGTGCTGCCCCGACTGCCAGGCCGAGGTCGTGGGCGAGTTCCCGGCCGAGGTGAACGCCCCCGCGACGTACGCACCCGAGATCACCACCCGGGTCGCCGACGTCGTGATCGGCCACCGCGTGCCCGTCCAGCGGTCCACGATCCTGGTGATGGAACTGCTGGGCAGGCAGGTGTCCACCGGGTTCGCCGCGGGCCTGCGCGGCCGGGCCGCCGCCCGGTCCGCGACGGCGGGTTCCTCGACGCCGTCCGCCAGCTGCTCGTCAACGGCGCCGGTGGCGCACGCGGACGGGACCTTCGCCCGTGCCGCCGGCGGCACCGCGTTCGTGCACGTGGCCTGCACCGATCCTGACCCTGATGCACACCGGCGACCGCTCCGCCAAGACCATCGACGCCGGCGGTGTCCTGCCCGAACTGAGTCTGTGGCAGGTCCTGATGCGTGACGGCTACGGCGGGTACACCCACCTGACGAACGTGCTGCACGCTTGGTGCGGGGCGCACTCGCTCAGGGATCTTCGTGGGATCCACGAGGCCGACCCGGCGGGGCAACCGCGGGCCAAGGTGATGCCGATACCCTGCTGGTGGCCCACCGGATCGCCACCACCGCCCGCGCCGAGGGCCGCGGCGAACCGACCGCTGAGGAGTTGCGCACCATCGACCGGCTGTACACCGGCGCGCTGGCCCAGGTCCGGATCGACAACCCGCCACCGACCGCAGCGCCCTGGCCGGAGCGCCCGCACCCTCACCGCCCGGTTCGAAGCCCACCGCAAGGCGATCCTGCGGTTCACCACCAACCTCGCGGTCGGCTCGCGGGCCGACCGGTGGCATGTCGGTTCACCGACATCGGCGGGGGCAGGGGATGCTCGGCCAGGTCGAGGGCCGCACCGGCGACGACGTGGCGTACTGGCTGGCCATGCACACCCCGGCCCGGCGTGACCGGATCCGGTACGTCGCGATCGACATGTGCACCGTGTTCGTGTCCGCGATCCGCCGTTACCTGCCCAACGCGACCATCGTCGTAGATCATTTCCGTGTCATGGAGCTCGCCAACGACACCGTGGCCGAGGTCCGCCGCCGGATCGCCACCCAGCTGCGTGGACCGCCGTGGCCGGGCCACCGACCCGGAGTACAAGGTCCGCAACCTGCTGCGTCGCAACCGCGAAGACCTGTTCATCCGGACCGGGATCACGAACGCGGCCAGCGAGGCTACGACCGGGTCGTCAATCCCGACGCCAGGAACGCATACGGGTACGAAACCCCGCAGACGCAACGAAGGGACTTCCAAGCCCTACCGGCACACTGCGCGAACAACCTTCGCGTCACCCTAGAGCAGCGGCTGTGGAGACTCCCCGCTTTGCCTGCGTCGGGTGCGCCTCCCTCGCACGAAGGGCCGCAGCGCCCACCTCCTCAGTCGCTTTCGCGTCGGAGATCCGGGCTATTTCCAGGGCCAGACGGACGTGGAAGTCATCATCCTCGATCGGGCGGCCAAGCAGACTGAGCGCTTTCTCCACCCGGTACGCAATGGTGTTGCGGTGGACGTGCACCGCCGTGGCCACCTGCGCCCGGCTGCGTCCCATCACGAGGTACAGTCGGAGGGTCTCCCGAAGCTCAGAATGATAGCCGTCGTCGCGGGCCAGGTCGCCGAGCACCTCTTCGGCCCACCAGTTGGCCTGTTCCTCCTCGCTGGTCAGCAAACGGACCGCCGGGACGTCCTCATAGCGGCTCAGCCAGTGCTTGGGGGCGGCCGACCCGAGGGCTCTCTGGGCCGCCTGAGCAACGAGCATGGAACGCCTGAAACCGCGGACACCCGGCCCAACGGGCCCCAAGACCATTCTGAAACCAGGTGGAACGGGAAGCGTCGATGACAGGCGGGTGACTTTGCCTGTCACAGGCTGATCAGCCCACCTGGTCCACATCCATACCTCGGCGGCGCCGTTCAGCGCTACCAGCGGACGATGACCTCCCACGGCACGCGAGAAGGTCAGCGAGAAGCGGACCAAGTCTATGGATGACACGCCTCGGCCCGGCGTGGAGGTGAGTACGGCCGCCGCATGATGCTCATCGAACCTCACGCCCAGGTACTCGCCCGCCATACCCTCGTCAACCTGGCGGCCTGCGACAATGCTCAGCAACAGTTCAGTGCGGTCCATTTGAGAGGATGGGGTACTCCCGGAAGCGGCGCCCATACCATTGTAGATACGGGAGATCTTGGCCAGGTACTGATGGGTGAGCGCCGTATGGCGATCGATCAACCCGGGTGATTCCGCAGGCACCAGCAGCCCGTAACCCTGGTCATCGGCCAGAACCCGGTCGATGAACTCCAGGTGTGCCGCCCAAATCGTGCGCTGGACGACGGCCAGCGGGATCTTGCATGCGTGCGCCGCTCGCACCGCAGCCCACTCACGAGCGGCCCGCCACGAGGGATCTTCCCGGTCGGTGGACGACAGAGCGGACCGGGTGTACCGCAGGTACTCACCCGTCAGCTGACGTATGACAGCGTCAGCAGCGAGTTCCCCTTGACCCTCCGTAACTTTGAGACCGGACCCAGGCGGGGTTGCCCTGACCTGGGTGCTCAGCTCGTCTGGATCGAGATCACGCCCTCGCCGTGCCATGAACCGCTCCTCCCGGTCTCACGCTGCGTGCAGTGAAACAGATGCCCGAGACAACGGCCATCCCCGATCTGTAGTCGCCTCATAGCCCTTCGTGACCAGCGTGATGGGTATCGAGGCAACTATCACCGCTGGTCGATCCCCCATCGCCAGGGAAGTGCCTGCTCAGACATCGTGTATGCGCTTTCAGCCGGTGGACCCCTGGTGTGCAAGGAGTTTCTCAAAGTTTGGGCAATGTCCGCTTGAAGCTGACAACCCTTCGCCAGCGGGCGATCATGCCACTGTGTGACGGTACGGACGGGAACATTCGAGGATCGGATCACCGCGGTCGCAGAGACAGCCAGCTCACGGTGCCCCACCTCGTCCCCCGGCAAGACCCGCAGGGCACTGACAACAGTGACTCTGCGTATTGAGGGATTCGGTTGATCTCCCATCGAGGAGCCTCGGGAAGTAACTCAGCACACGTCGGGGGTTTCGGACTTGGGTGGGTGGAGGCTGTAGCTCCATCACTCACCGCAACCTCCGCGACCCGACCATCCAGGTTCGTGGCGTGCCCCCCGGCAACATCACCACCGCGCCGATGACCTTCGTCCGACTCCCGCGCGCCTGTTCGGCCCGATCATGCGTGCGCTCCCCACCCATTGGGCCCAGCTTTGTCCGGATGTGTGAGGTGTCCGGCTTGGTGTGTGCTGCGTGGCCACCTGACACTGGAGGGACCACTTCACATTTTTGGAACGGCACTGCACCGCTGGAAACCTCCTCCGGCGACCGCGTCCGGCACAGGCCCCGGCCGGGGCCCGGCTTCCGGGACGGCGGCGATCTCCAGCACCTCCAGTCCGCCGGTCGTCGTCACGCGGAGGCGCGCACGTGGGCCCCTCCTCGGTCGGCGTCACGGGCGTCGGCGGGCGGAGGTGGCCGCGCCGCCATGAAGCTGGCGCCAGAATGACCCGCGGACGTGACCTGGCGCCGCATGATCCTTCCCGACCTGCACGCCTACCTCCACGACCTGCTGCGCACCCGGGAACGACTGCACGCCACCGCCAGCGGCCTGGATGACTTGGCGAGCGCTGAGGCCACCTCCTCGGACGAGGAGATCACCGAGACGGCGGTGGCCCGGATGTGCTCGATCCGCACGGTGGGGGGTGCCCCCTGGGCCATCCGGGTGAACGACCACGCGAGGTACTCCCCGAGCCACGCACGTGGCAGGTGGTCGTCGAACCGGACCGGGCGAGGGGCCTCCCCGGAGCGGCTGACCTGTCTGCCCTGCGCACGGGCCCACCGGAAGAGGTCCGGCCCCTCCGTCACGGGGGCGTCCCGGGGCACCATCATGGGGTCGGAGAAGGCCGTCACCTGGGCACACACCGTGTTGAGCAACAGGTGA
>DATDMG010000503.1:0-4513 GCA_036518955.1 Kineosporiaceae bacterium
CCCTGGAGCCGGCCGTCAGCCCGCAGGGGCAACACGACGTCCGACCCCTGGCACGGCTGCTCGACCAGCCGTTGGCGGCGTCACCGCGGCCATCGAGTCAGCCGGTCTGGCACTGCTCCCTGCGGACCGCGCCAGGCGACAGCCGGCTCAGCGACAGCGAGTGGCGGGAGGTGGCGCGCGAGGTCGTGCACGCCACCGGGCTGGCGCCGGACGGCGACGACGGCGCCTGCCGGTGGGTCGCGGTCCGCCATGCCGATGATCACATCCATCTCGTCGTCACCCTGGCGCGCCAGGACGGACGCCCGGTACGCGTCAGCAACGACTACTACCGCGTGGGCGAGGCCTGCCGGGCCGCCGAACAGCGGCTCGGCCTGATCCGGACGGCGCCCCGCGACCGGACGGCGACACGCCGCCCGACGCGCGGTGAGACGGAGAAGACAGCCCGACGCGGAGCACCCGAACCGGCAAGGACGCAGCTGCGCCGGGCGGTGCGCACGGCGGCCGCGACGGCCGGGACCGGGCAGGAGTTCCTCGCCGGGCTGGAGCAGGCGGGGTTGCTGGTCCGGGTCCGGCACAGCGACCGCGTACCGGGCCAGGTCACCGGGTACGCGGTCGCCCTGCCTGGTGACCGCACCGCCAGTAGCCGACCGGTGTGGTTCGGCGGCGGCAGCCTGGCCTCGGACCTGACCTGGCCCAAGCTCGCCGTCCGCTGGCCGGGCAGCCCCACCGACACGCCACGCCCGCGCTTGTCGCCGTCCGAGCGCACCGCGATCTGGCGCGAGGCCACCGCCACCGCGACACAGGCCGCCCGCCGGCTGCGACACCTGGCGGACACCGACCCCGCCGGCGCCGCCGACCTGGCACACGCGACCGGTGACCTTCTGGCCGTGGCGGGCCACGTCGTGGAGGGGCGACGCCGCGGCACCCTCACCGCGGCGTCCGACGCGTTCGACCGCGCCGCCCGGGACCTGCACGGCCGCCCGCCCCTCCGGACGACGGCAGGCAGCAGCCTGCGCACGGTGGCGCGGCTGCTCGCCACCACCGGGCGCGCCAGTCGCGACGAGACGACCCAGGTGCTGGCGTTGGTCGCCGAGTTGGCGTCGCTGGCGGACGCCGTGGCGCAGCTGCGTGACGTCCAGGACCGCGCCGCCCAGGCCGCCGCCGCCCGCGTCGCTGCCAGCCACCTGAGACACGTCCTACCTCCCGCCACGCCCTCGCCAGGACCCGGTCTCCACACCCCACGAATCCCGGCGCCTGTCCACAGGGCGGCGCCCGCGCCGGCGATGGCGCCGAGGACGCCGCGGAGAGTCCGAGCATGAACACCACCCCCGTTCCGCGGCCCGTCGAGGACGCCCGCCGCGTGCTGACCGCCGTCCTCGCCGCCGACCCCACCCCCGAGGACGCGCTTGCGGTCAGCGAGGCGCTCGCCGTGCTCGTCGACGTCCACCCGCCCTACCCGCCGCTCGGTCTGGAGGACGACCCCACCGAACCCGACATCGGCATCGCGGCCGCGCTCGCCCTGCTCGAGCAGGCCATCACCACCGCTACCGACATCCCCAGCCTGTGCCGCTACGGGGAGGTCGTCGTCCTCCTGCGCCGCGCGCCCAGCAGCCAGCCCCTGGCGGACGAGCCATGAGCTACGCCGAGGAACTCCTGCAGATGACCCGGGCCCTGACCGACGTCGCCCGGCTCGGCCAGCAACAGCTCACCGGCCACGAGATCCATGTCGCCCTGGTCGCCCGGCGCGGCGTGCTGGAGCTGCTCACAACCGTCCACCACGACCTGACCGACCTCAGGCCGCGCCGGACGGTCACCGAGATCGGCGACCTGGAAGCCCACCCCGTGGCGGCCCTCGGCCAGGCGCTCACCCGCCATCCGCGCCCACCGCTCGACCTGGCTCCCAGTGAGGCGTTCACCCGGCCCGCCGGCACTCCGAGCGGGCAGGCCTGGCAACGCGCCGGGCGGCACGCACTGCTGGCCCACGACCACTGGACCCGCGGCGACGGACCCGCCCCGGACCACGCCACCCGCTGGGCCGGCCTGGCCGACATCGCCGCGATCGGCCGGCAGCTCGCCGTCCTGGACGTCGAACTCGCCGACACCCTCCGAACCCGGGCCCCGGCCTGGCGGGACCAGGCCCGCATCCTGGTCGGGGCTGCCACCTCCGGACTGGGCACGGCCGCCCGGGAGACCGCTCGCCTGGCCGCCGGCGGACCGCTGGCCGCCTCCGGACCAGACCGCATCGTCTCCCAGCGGCGGATCGTGCTGGCCCGTACCGCCGCCGACCTGCCGGCCACGCAGCGCCGGCTGGCGGAGTTCCTGGACGGCGCGAGCAACCTGCTGCCCCAGCGGCTGCCCCACCTGGCCACCGCCATCGCCCGCTGCGCACTGCTCGTCCGCGACCAACTCCCCGTCGCCGACCCGACCACGACGGCTCTGCGGGGCGAGCTGCGCGAACACGCCCGGCTCCTGCAACAGGCGACGGTCTGCCCCGGCTTCGCCGTCTGCCTGGACACCGGTGACGCCCGGCCCCTGCGGCAGGCCGCCGAAGCGTGGCAGGGACTGTCCCGTCACGCCGCCGCCCTGCGCGCCGACCGGCAGCTGCTGATCGGGTACGTCGACGCCCTGGCGGCCAGCGCCCAGGCCCTGGCCGGCGCCGTGGACCGGTCGGTCCGTCGCGGGCGGTGGCTGGTCCCCGACCGGGAGACGTCCCTGCTGCAACCCAGCTGGAAACGGCTCCGGCCCTCAGCGCCGCCGCCACGGCCGGTGCTCGCCGTCCGCGCCGTCGCCGCCCACGCCGTCACGCTGCGGCAGGTCACGGCCGAGGCGCATCGGCCCAGCGCGCCCGTCCAGGTCGCCCAGGTTCTCGCCCACGCCTCCGGGCGCCCGGCCGCATTGCCGCCGCGGGACGTCGTCCCGGACCCGGCACCACGCCGTCCGCGAATGCCCAGCGAGCCCGTCGCGTCCCGACCGCGGCCTCGGCGCTGACCCCACCTATTGCGAGGAGTCCACCGTGAGCAACCACCACCACGAAGACCCCGCCGCCGACGGCGCCGCCCGCGCCGCCCAGATCGCGGCGATGACGCTGAGCATCACCGAAGGCCTCGTCCGGCTCCGCAGCGAGCGCCTGGCCGCCAAGACCGCGGACGACGAGCGCGCGGCCGGCGCGCTGCGGGCCCGGCACCGGGCCGACCAGGCCGCAGCCTGGCTGCACGCGCGCGCGGCGACGTCCACCCCGGCGGCCGGCACCGCATCCGCCGCCAACCCCGTGTCCGTGGCCATCATCTGCACCCCGAGGGACGTGGCCGGCCAGGCCTTCCCGGTCCCGATGCCCCAGGCGATGGCGACCGCACCTCAAGCAGCCCGGGAGGCGGTCCGGGTCGCCGGCGCGCTGCCCGCCGTCCGGGCGCAGCGGCAGCTCAGCGGGCCGTCCCGCGGACCAGGAGTGCCACGATGACACCTCCAGGGGACCGGCTGGCGGACCTGCACGCGCGCCTCGTGGCCGAGGTCGCCGCCCTGCGGACCGGTGCGGACTGGCAGCGCTGGCTGGCCACCGCAGCTCGGTTCCACGAGTACTCGTTCCAGAACACGCTGCTGATCCTCAGCCAACGTCCGGACGCCACGTCGGTGGCCGGCTACGAGACCTGGAAGGCTCTCGGCCGGCAGGTCAACCGAGGTGAGAAAGGCATCGCCATCCTGGCGCCCATCGTGCGCCGCCGTGCCGAGCCGCCCCCCGACGCCCCGGACGACGAGCAGCCGATCCTCACCGGCTTCCGCATCACCTACGTGTGGGACCTCGACCAGACCAGCGGCCCACCGCTCCCCCAGCCACTCACGCCACGACTCCTGCACGGCCAGGCCCCCGACGGGCTGTGGGATGCCCTCGCCGGCCTCGCCACCGGCGCCGGTTTCCGGCTCGAGCGCGGACCCTCCGGCGGCGCCAACGGCATCACCGACTTGGGCAGCCGGGTCGTCCGAGTCCGCGACGACATCGACGACGCCCAAGCCGTCAAGACCCTCGCCCACGAACTCGGGCACGTGCAGCTGCACGCCCCCGATCCCGCTCACCCCCTGACCGGCACGATGGCCTGCCGGGGCCTGATCGAGGTCGAGGCGGAGTCGGTCGCCTATCTCGTCGCGGCCAGCCACGGCCTCGACACCAGCAGCTACAGCTTCGCCTACGTCGCCGGCTGGGCCACCGACGTCCCGGGCCACCAACCCGAGGACGTCGTCCGGATCACCGGCGACCGCGTCCTCGGCGCCGCCCGCTGGGTCCTCGCGCGGACGCAGACCGCCCTGGCTGCCGAGCCGCAGCCCACCCGGCCCACTCGCACGCCCGCGCGACCCCCCGTCGAGGCGCGGCCCGCGCCGGCGCCGTCCCTGCCGGACGTCCCCCGGCAGCAGTTGCGCGCCGTCCACGCCGAGGCCGCAGCATTCTTCCGCCGACACCTCGATGGCTCCTGGGTTCCGCCGTACCTGCACGGCCGCGCCCTGCAGACCGCCCTCGACCCAC
>DATDMG010000504.1:0-4422 GCA_036518955.1 Kineosporiaceae bacterium
GGACCGTCCCCCGGCCCGGCGAGGGGGAGAAGGGCTCGGGCCGGGGGACGGCGATCAGGGGGTTACGTGGTCTGGGTGTCCGCCTCGTCGGCGGCCGCGAGGAGCACGGCCGCGATCGCGCGGGCTTCGGCGGGGGTGGCGGAGTCCTCACCCACGTCGAGGGGGCTGAGGAGGATCAGGACGCCGCCGCGGTATGCGGCGATGACACCTTGGTCCTTGCCGCCTACGACGACCCGACGCTCAACGGGGTCAATCCAGTCGGGGCTGTCGGGGCCGACCTCGGCGCGGGGTGGCTCCACCTGGCTGCGTATGTGTGATGATTGGGGCACTGTCACTCCCTGTGCGTAGGGATGGATGGCTGAGCCCCGGTCAGCGCTACAGACGCTGCCGGGGCCGATCTCTATACGGGGTCCGTCGGCAGTCCAGTCCTGGCCAGCTCCTCCACCACTGACGCCGGGATGCGCCACGACCGGCCGAGCCGGACGCCCCGGATGCGGCCCGTCGCCAGCGACTCGTACAGCCAGGAGCGGCCCATGTTCAGCCGCTGGATGGCGTCCCGAACCTTCAGCAGCGGGTCCACGTCCGGGGCGGACACGGCGGTCACAGCACCTCCAGTGGTAGTAGCGGACTTACCTATGCAGGATAAGCCTGCATATCCTTTTCAGGCAACGGCGGGGACCTGCCGGGCGCGGGCGGTCGTGCGGCACCATGTGGATATGCAGGTCAGCCACCTCATCCAGGTCAGCCACCGGTGACACCCGCCGAAGCGCCGTACCAGCGGGTCGCCCGCGAGGTCGCCGACCAAGTCCGCACCGGACGGCTCAAACCGGGCGACGCCCTTCCCGGAGCCCCCCTGCTGGGCGAACAGCACGGCGTGTCGAAAGCGACCGCCCAGAAAGCGATCAACCTGCTGAAGGCCGCCGGGGTCCTGGAGTCGGTCGTAGGAGTCGGGATCACGGTGACGTCGAAGACTCCACCCCAGGAGCTGAGCCTCGAAAGTCTGGCCGCCACGCTCCGGGAACACGAGGACCGCATCGGCGCCGTCGAGGCCGCGATCATGGACGTCTACGCGACCATCGGCCGGCCCCGGCCCAAGGGCGGCACGGGCACAAGGAACGACCGGGAAGGCCGGGGGAATGGGCGAACTGATCGATCTGCGGGCGCGGCTGGAGCGTAGGGAAGCCGACGAGGACGGCGCCGCAGCGCGTGCACGTCTGGCGGCGTGCGTCCACGTGGCTGGCGGGCGGGCCAAGCTCGCACGCCTGCTGACCGCCCGCCTCGGTTGGACCGTCCGGGCGAGCCACGTCGCCGCATGGGAGACCGTGACGACGCCGACAGCGGACGTACTGCTCGCCGCCGAGGCGGTCGCCGGCCGCCGGCGGACGGCGACGGGCAGGATCGTCGCCGCAGCCGGCCGTGGACTCGACCTGCGTGCCGTCGCTGCTGCGTGCGGGCCGGCCGTTGTCGCCGACGTCGTGCTGAGGTATGCCGTCGAGACACCGCGGGCGGAGCTCGACCCTGCCGCGCACCCTCTCGCCTCGTGCGTCCTGCGCCGGGACGTCGTAGACCTCCTCGCATGGCCGGTGACCGGCCGCGCCCCGGCCGCCCTGGAGGGCACTGAGCCGCCCGAACTGGCCGACGACGAGCGGGCCGCGTTCTTCGGGCACTGCCGGGAGGTGATCGAGCGAGCCGAGGCACGCTTCCGGGGCCCGGCCGACCCCCAGCCCCACCGGCAGGCGCTCTACTTCGCCCAGTGGGATCCGAGCACCCAGGCGTGGGTGCAAGACCTCGAACGCCGCGAACGGCGCCGGTGGAGGCCGCGGCTCGGCTGGACACCCCGATGGGTCGCCGCCCGGTCCGCGGCCATCACCCAGGCCAGGCAGGGCAACCCGGCCCCGCTGCGCGAGTTCGTCGCCAGGGGGCTCACCGACCCGGCATGCCAGGACGCGGACCTCGCCTACTGGTGCTACTGGGTCGGTGAGATCAACACCATCTGGGCGACCGACAACGTCATGGCCAGCGGCGACGACTCATGGAACGGCAGGCTCCTCCTGAAACGCCTCACGGCGGGGATCACGCCGGAGGAGCCGCTGCTGGACCTGCACGCGGCTTCCATCTCCGCGCTCCTGGATCGACGCCCGGACCTGATCCAGGACCCAGGCGCCGCCGCACAGATCGCGCTGAACACGGAGCGCACGCTGGCGGGGGATGCGCTCGACCCGCCCACGCGCCGCAGACTGGAAGACCTGCACCTCACCGCTACCACCGCCGGCCGTTGAAGGAGACCCGTGGACTACCCCGAAACCGAGCTGACCAGCCTCCTCTCGTTCGCATACGAGATGGGCTACCTCAAGCGGGTCCCGCGGTCCGGGTGGTTCATCGCGGGAGTGCAGGACCCGGAGTCGATCGCTGAGCACTCCTTCCGTGTCGCGATCATTGCGATGCTGCTGGCGCAGCTCGAAGGTGCTGACCCTGGAAAGGCCGCGGTGCTCGGGCTGCTCCACGACTCGCAGGAGTCTCGGATCGGGGATGTCCCCAGCGTGGGGCGCGCGTACGTGCGGACCGCATCGAACCCGACCGTCACGGCGGACCAGACGGCCGGCTTCCCCCCGGCCGCCGCCGCGCTGGTCCGCGCACTGGTCGGCGAGTATGAGGCGCGGACCTCGCTGGAGGCCCTGTGCGCCAAGGACGCCGACAAGCTGGAGTGCGCCCTGCAGGCCCGCGAATACGAGGCGGCCGGGAATCGGGACGTCGCCCCGTGGGTGGAGACGTCGCTGGCAGGGCTGAGAACTGAGTCCGGGCGCCGGCTCGGCGAGCTGTGCCGTCGGGTGGAGCCCCGAGCGTGGTGGGCACAGGCGGCGGCGGAGTACCCGGCCCGGCCGCGCGCCGTGCCGGACTGAGCCGGGGGTCTTCCGGTGACGGTCGTGGCGCCACCCGCAGCCTGGCACGCGCGCCGCCCCGGGGCGGGATCGGCCCGTATGGACCAGTCGGGGATGCCCTCATGATCGCCGGGCGGCTGTGGACGGCCAGGTGAGCTACCTCCAAAGGCGAGGTTTTGGTCTGGTCTCCCTTGGTGGTTTGGTCTTTGGTAGGTACCCCCCCGGCATCCTCCTGGTGTTCAGGTGGGCATCCTCCTGGTGTTCCGTCTTCTCCGGTGCGCATCCCCCCGGTGTTCGCGTCGCCGTCATCGCTGAACACCGGAGGGCATCCTCCCGGTGTTCAGCGGTCATCCACGGGACCGGCAGTCTGATCACCAGTCGGCATCCCACCGGTGTTCCGCCTCGACCGAGGCGGCCGATTGGGGCGCGGTGGGTCGAGGGCACGCATCCGCTGCGTGAGCTCTGCCGGCGTGAGCCGCTTCACCCGGTCGAGCAGGTCTGACGGCACCGTCAACTGGTACTGGCTCGCCTTCCCCCGACCGCCACGGGACACCAGCATGATCAAGCCGAGTTCACGCAGGATCACCAGGACGGCCGAGGCGGTCTTGATGTCGACACAGCAGGCGACGGCGATCCGGGCCGTGGACGGCCGCAGGTTGGATCCGTCCGGGTCGCACCACCACGGCAGACGCGCCGACACGCCAGCGATGGTGCGGGCGGCTGGCCGGTGCTTCGGGCTCATCTTCAGGACGACGTCGGCGGTGTGCCACTGGACGCCCTCAAGGACATTGATCCACCGGTAGCAGTCGACCGGCGTGAGCTCCGGCGGACCGTCAGCGGTCACTGCGCGCCAGGCCCTGGGGCGATCGCGCGTGACTCAGCCTCGGGGGGAGTGTCAGAATGGGCATCAGCGGAGCCCGACCCTTCTACCTCGATGTGTTGACCTCGGGCTCAGCTCACGCCCCGGGAGAGCCACCTCGCCGGGGCTTGCCTTTGCCCGCACGACGAGTCTATGCGTCTGCAACTTTCGCCGAGAGAACTCGCGGATGCGCAGCTCGGGTGGATCACCCCCGCTGGCTCCGCGTGTCGCTGGCCGCCGGGCTCTCGGCTGGCAGGTGCCACTTCCGCTATCGCCAAGCTGCGGACGCAAATCAATTGCGCCGCTGAGGCGTACCGCGTGGCCCGTGGACCGGAAGCACCCTAAACGATCGCGGGAAGGTCTACCCTCCAGGTCTGGAGATCACATCCGACCTGGAGGGGCCCCTTGTTCCGAGCCGTCGAGCCATGGCACCTGATCGTGCTGCTCCTGATGCTGGCCATCCCCATCGCCCTCGTCCTGCTGGTGGCGCTCCTGCTGCGCCGCGGAGGCCGGCGCGCGACACCACCGCCGACGTACCCACCCCAGGGCTACTACCCGCAGGGCCCGCCGCAGGACTACCCGCCGCAGACGCCAGGCCAGCAGCCCCCAAGCGGGCACGGGTACCCGCCACCTCCGACGGCGTAGCCGCCCCGCATCATGACTCCAAGCCGCCCACCGCGGCAG
>DATDMG010000505.1:0-11372 GCA_036518955.1 Kineosporiaceae bacterium
GTCGCCCTGGCCACCGCTGCCCGGCTGGGGCGGGACGGTCACCCCGTCCAGCACCTGTTCCTGGTCGGGTCGGTGCTGGGCAGCAGCGACCCACAGCAGGTGGCGTCCGCCGGCCCGAGATCGGACGCCGAGATCCGGGACTTCCTGGCCCGGGTCACGCGGCTCGACGGCCTTGCCGACCTGCCGGAGGAGGGGTGGGCCGACCTGGCCGCGGCGTTCCGGTACGACGTCACCTGCGCGCGGGAGCTGTGCGCGGACCTGCTGCGGACGGGATGGGTGCTCGACCGCCCCGCGACCCTGTTGATCGGCTCGGACGACCCGGTGATCGCGGCCGAGCCGGACCCCGGCCGCACCTGGAGCGTGCTCGCGCCGGATCTGGAGGTGGCCCTGCTGGACGGCGGTGGCCACTACCTCAACACCACCCGGCCGCACGAGCTGGCCGACCGCCTCGACCAGGCGCTCGGCCGCTGAGCGGAACGACAGCCGGATCAATGGCCCACGGCCCGGGAGGGAGAGAACTGTGATTGCGGAAGAGGTCTGGGACCTGGCGGGCGCCAGCACGTTCACGTCCGTGCGCAACCTGGTGGCGGGGGTGGACGTCGTCCTCAAACTGGAAGGACTCAACCCCGCCGGCTCCGTCAAGCTGAAGACGGCCCGGGAACTGGTTCTCGACGCCGAGCTGAGCGGGCGGCTCGGCCCTGGCCGCGAGCTGATCGAGTCCACGTCGGGGAGCCTGGGGATCGCCCTGGCCATGATCAGTGCCGCTCGCGGCTACCCCATCACGCTGGTCACCGACCCGAACGCCAACGACCGCGCGGTCCGGTACATGCGGGCGCTGGGCGCGAGGATCGTGGTGGTGCACGAGCGGGACGCCAACGGGGGCTACCTGCAGCGGCGCATCGACTACATCCACGAGCAACTGGCGCGGGACGACAAGCTGGTGTGGCTCAACCAGTACGCCAACGAGGCGAACGTGGCGGCCCACCGCAAGCACACCATCACCGAGATCCTCACCATGTGGGGGACACCCGACTGGTTGTTCGTCGGTGCCGGTACCGCCGGCACGCTGATGGGCTGCCTGGAGGGACTGCGCCGGGTCGAGGCGCACACCAGGGTGGTCGCGGTGGACTCGGTCGGGTCGGTCACCTTCGGCACCCCGCCGGGGCGCCGGTACATCCCGGGGCTGGGCACCAGCCGCCGTCCCGAGATCTTCGCCGACAGCAACGACCTGACGAAGGTCCTCATCCCGGAGGACGATGCCGTGCGCATGTGCCGCCGCATCGCCCGCGACCACGGGCTCCTGCTCGGCGGTTCGAGCGGCACCGTCCTGGCCGCCGTGGCCGGGATGGCCCACCGGATCGATGCCGGCAGCAGCGTGCTCGCCATCAGCCCGGACCTCGGCGAGAGGTACCTGGACACCATCTACGACGACGCCTGGGTCGTGACGCGTCTCGGGGAGGCGGCGCTGGATCCCCAGGTGCCGCCGTCCCCGCGGTTCGTCGGCGGCCGGCTGACCATGGGAGGGGCTCGTGCCTGAGGAGCGCACGCCGCAGCTGGCGGCACCCGAGTTCGCCGTGCTGGGCGCCCGGGAGGTGGAGGCCCTGCTCGAGGGCCGGGAGAAGGACGTGATCGAGCGGGTCCGGACGGCCTACCTGGCCCACGCGGCCGGGGACACCGTGAACCCGGACAGCTACTTCCTCCGCTTCCCCGACAAGCCGCGGGCACGCATCATCGCGCTGCCCGCCTACCTGGGGGGCGACGTGGGAGTGGCCGGCCTGAAGTGGATCGCGAGCTTCCCCGACAACATCACCGCGCAGCTGCCGCGGGCCTCGGCGGTGCTGATCCTCAACGACTACCGCACCGGGTATCCGTTCGCGGTGCTGGAGGCAGCCGGGATCAGCGCCGCCCGCACCGCGGCATCCGCCGCCCTGGCCGCCACCACGCTGTCCACCACCACCCCCGTTACGGTCGGTGTGGTGGGGGCCGGGGTGATCGCCCGCACCATCTGCCGCCATCTGGCCGCGGCCGGGATCCGGCTGGACGACGTCCGCTGCCACGACCTGGACGACGCCTCCGCGGCGGCGCTGGCCACGCACGTCACTGAGCGGCACACCGCCCACGCCCGGGTGACCGGGCTGGACGAGGCCCTGGACGCCGACCTCGTCGTGTTGGCGACCACGGCGGCCCGTCCGTACGTGCCCGCCTCGACCGCGCTGCGGCCGGGGCAACTGGTCCTCAACGTGTCCCTGCGGGACCTGGCACCGGAGATCCTCCTGCACACCAACAACGTGCTGGACGACGTGGAGCACTGCCTGAAAGCCGACACGTCACCCCATCTGTTGGAGAAACAGGTGGGGCACCGGGAATTCGTCTCCGGCACCCTGGCCGAGGTCATCCGCGGTGACGTCCTCCTCGACGCGGATCGGGCCACGGTCTTCTCTCCATTCGGGTTGGGGGTGCTCGACCTGGCGATCGGGCACATGGTGTACCGCCAGGCCGCCGAGGAAGGTCGACTGCACCGCATTCCGGATTTCTTCGGAGATGCCCGTCGATGGTGAGACGGGACGCAATCGCGGACGAATTTCTGCGGACGAATTTCTACGGTGAGGGTGCGCATGGTGGACGAGAGAGTGTTGACGCGGGTCGCCGCGGCGCCTGGATCCGCTGCGGGACGCAGCCGTCCAGGGGTGGTTCTGGCCCTGCTCGGCGCGGCCGGGTTCGCCACCAGCGGACCGGTGTCGGAATCCGTGCTGGCGGCCGGGTTCTCGCCGATGGAGCTGTCGCAGATACGTCAGACGGTGTCGGCGGCGGTGCTGCTGCTCGGCGTCGGGCTGCTGCGTCCCCGGTCCTTGCGCATCCGGCCGCGGCAGCTGCCGATGCTGGCCGTCTACGGCATCACGTCGTACCTGCTGCTGCAGACGTTCTACTTCGAGGCCATCTCCCGCATCCCGATCGGTATCGCCCTGCTCATCCAGTTCACGGCACCGGTCTGGGTGGCGCTGTGGGTACGGTTGGTGCGCGGCACCCGGCTGCCGACGACGACATGGGCCGGGATGGCGCTCGTGCTGACCGGTCTCGTGTTCGTCGGGCAGGTGTGGCGGGGCGGCGGCGGGCTGGATCCCGTCGGGATGGCCGCGGCGGCGGCCACGGCGCTGTGCCTGACGTGCTTCTACCTGTTCGCCGAGCGAGGGCTGTCCGACTTCGACCCCCTGGGCCTGGTGACCTGGGGTGCCGCGTCGGCCGCAGTGATGTTCGCCGTCATCCGGCCGGTCTGGACGTTCCCGTTCGAGCGGCTGACGGCCGCGGGTGGCCTGCCGCGGTTCTCCCAGCCCGTGTGGGTGCTCGTGCTCGTCGTCGGTGTCCTGTCCACGGCGCTGCCCGCGGTGTCCGAGGTGGCCGCGCTGCGGTACCTGGCGTCCCCCACCGCGAGCGTGCTCGGCACGGCGGAGGTGGTGCTCGGCGCGCTCCTGGCGTGGCTGCTGATCGACGAGGTGCTCACCTGGCCGCAGGCGCTCGGTGGGCTCGTCGTCCTCCTGGGCATCGCCCTGGCGCAGCTCCGCCCGCTGGTCCAGACCGAGCTCGGCCCGCCGACCGACGTCGTCGCGCCGCGCCCGCACCACGACCCCGTTCCGGACCAGCCAGAGAGGGCCTCCTCGTGACCACGGACTCGGAGCTGACGGCGGCCGACACGACCGCCGCGACGGCCCCGCCGCCATCGGCCCCGCCCACCGCTCAGGCACCGGCCTGGCTGGATCCCTCGCCGGATCCCCGCCTGCTGCAGGCCTCGGTGTGGCCCTCGACGGCACACCGGGACGCCGACGGCGTCCTGCGGATCGGCGGCGTCGACGTCGGCACGCTGGCGGACCGGTTCGGCACCCCGGCGTACCTGGTCGACGAGGAGGACTTCCGGCTGCGGTGCGAGCTGTTCCGGACCGCCTTCCACGACGCTGACGTGCACTACGCCGCGAAGGCGTTCGTGTGCAAGGCAGTGGTCCGCCACGTGGAGCAGGCCGGGCTCAACCTGGACGTGTGCACCGAGGGGGAGCTGGCGGTCGCGCTCGCGGCGGGCTTCCCGCCCGCCCGCCTGCTCCTGCACGGCAACAACAAGTCCGACCGGGAGCTCGAGCTGGCGCTCACCCACGGGGTGCGCCGCATCGTCGTCGACTCGTTCACGGAGATCGAACGACTGACCGCGCTCGCCCGCCGCCTCGACCGCCGCCCGAGGGTGCTCGTGCGCGCCACGGTCGGCGTCCGCTCGGACGCCCACGACCACAACGCGACCGCGCATGAGGACCAGAAGTTCGGGTTCTCCGTGCGCGCCGACGAGGTCGACGAGGCGGTCCGGCGGCTGCTCGCCGACGACGTCCTGGACCTGTGCGGCCTGCACAGCCACATCGGATCGCAGATCCTCGACCCGGTCGGGTTCGAGGTGTCCGCCCGGCGCGCGGTCGGCGTGCTGGCCCGGGTGGCGGCCGAGCACCGCCGGGAGCTGCCCGAGCTGAACCTGGGCGGGGGCTTCGGGATCGCGTACACCGACCGGGACCACCCGTCCACACCCGCGGACCTGGCGGAGACCATCCGCACCGCCGTGGTCGAGGAGAGCGGACGGTTCGGCCTCACCCCGCCCAGACTGGCGATCGAGCCCGGGCGCGCCATCGTGGGGCAGGCCGGGTGCACGCTGTACCGGGTGGGCACCGTCAAGCCGCGCGCAGGGTTGCGGACCTACGTCGCCGTCGACGGCGGGATGAGCGACAACGTCCGCCCGGCGCTGTTCGGTGCCGACTATTCGGTGACCTTGGGAAACCGGGTGTCCACGGCCGAGCCGGTGCTCGTCCGTGTGGTCGGCCGGCACTGCGACGCCGGTGATATCGTCGTGCGGGATGCGTACCTGCCGGGTGACGTCCGGGCCGGCGACCTGCTGGTCGTGGCCGCCACCGGCGCCTACTGCCGCAGCCTGTCCAGCAACTTCAACCACACTCCCCGCCCTCCGGCGATCGGTGTCGTCGACGGGACGGCGCGGGAGCTGATCCGCCGGGAGACCGTGGCCGATCTGCTCTCGCTGGACGTGGGGTGAACACGGGTTCCGGAGAGGGGACCGAGCATGACGGACCTGATCGGGGCGGTCGACGGCTCCACCTGCGTGACCTTCCCCGGTGGGGCGGTGCACGGTACCGCGACGATCCGGGCGGTCGCGCCCCTGCCGCAGGGCTGGGGCGTGATCTGTGACCGGACCCCGTTCCACCCGGTGGACCACACCTGGCCCGATCATCCGGCCGACCGTGGGACCCTCGCTCTCGATGGGGTTCGGGTCCCGGTGGTCGACTGCGTGATGGGAGCCGTGGAGCACGGCACGGATCGGCTGCGGCTGGGCGAGGACATCCCCGTGCGCCGGGGCGCCGAGGGGTGGGACTGGCTCGTGGTGCACGTGGTGGCGGGAGACCTCAGTGGGCTGGTCCCCGGCGGTCCGGCCGAGCTGTTCGTGGACGAGGAGCGCCGCGGGGGCCTGTCCGCCGGTCACACGGCCTGCGAGTTGGTCACTCTGGCGATCAACGATGCGTTCGCGGAGAGCTGGCGCAAACCCGTCCGCGCCGACGTGCGGGGTCGCCCCGATTTCGACGGTGCGGCGCTCACCGTCTCCCGGATCCACCCCTACCGCAGCCGGGACGAGTACCGGTTGGGGAAGTCCTTGCGCAAGAAGGGATTCGTCGCCGAGGACCTGCCTGCCCGTCTGCCAGAACTGACGGGGCGGGTCAACGCCCTGATGATGGGCTGGGTGGGTGACGACCTCCCGGTCTGGGTGGACGCGTCGGGGGAGGAGCTGACCGCGCGGCGGACCTGGAACTGCGGGCTGCCGGACGGCACGGTGACCGTGCCCTGCGGCGGTACGCACGTGACCAGCACCGGCCGGCTGGGGACGGTGACGGTCTCGCTCGAGCTGGACGCCGAGACGTCGGCCCTGACGATGGACACCTCGGTCTCGGGGCGGTGACGGCGTTCCGGCCGACCGCGCCGGGCTGGGCGGTGCGGGACAGCGTGAGCCTGGCGCCGACGGACCCCACCGGTCCGCTGGCCGGGGCGTCGATCGCGGTGAAGGACCTGTTCGACGTCCCGGGGCGCGTCTCGTCCTTCGGGTGCGAGGCCTGGCGGCGCAGCCATCCTCCGGCGCAGCGGTTGGCGCCGTTGCTCGCCGACCTCCTCGGGGCCGGCGCGGGCGTGGCCGGCCTGGCCAAACTGGACCAACTCGCCTACGCGCTGTCCGGCACCGTGGGCGAGGGCGACCCGCCGGTGAACCCGCGTCATCCCGACCGGATCACCGCAGGATCCTCGTCCGGCAGTGCCGCAGCGGTCGCGGGAGGCGAGGCGACCCTCGGACTGGGCACGGACACCGTCGGTTCGATCCGGGTCCCCGCCGCCGCGTGCGGGATCTTCGGGCTGCGTCCGAGCCATGGCCACCTCGACGTCGACGGCGTGCTCCCGCTGGCTCCCAGCCTGGACGTCCCGGGACTTCTGGCGGCGCGGGCCGCACCGCTGCGGGCGGCCCTCGAGGTCGTCACGGCGGCCACCGCGGGCGGCCCCGGCCACGGCCGTGACCCCTTCCGTCGCGTGCTCCTGCCGGTCGACCTGATCGCCGAGGTCGACGCGGACACCGGACGTGCCGTGTCCGCCGTCGCCGAGCAGGTGGCGGCCCGGGTCGGGTGCACGGTGGAGCCGGTCGAGGTCCTCGCCGTCTGCGACGCGCGAGCCGCCGACCTGCTGGCCCGGTGCCAGGCACGGGAGGTGTGGCGGACCCATGGTCCGTGGCTGCAGGTCTGGCTCGGTGAGCTGGCGGACGACGTGCGGGAGCGGGTGGAGCGTGCTCGGACACTTGCCGGCTCACCACCGGGCGAGCGACGGTCCGACCGGGTGCGCCTGCGTCGGCTCCGGCAGCGCTGTCTGGACCTGACCGCTGGGGGCACCCTGGTGGTGATGCCCGTGACCCCGGGCCCCGCCCCGCGCCGGGACGCCGGCACGTCAGGGATGGGGCCGTTCCGCGCCTTCGCCTACCGGGCGGCCCTCCCGGCGAGTGTCTGCGGTGCCCCGCAGGTCGTCGCTCCCGCCCGGTGCCCGTCGGGCGAGCTCGTCGGAGTGGGGTTGCTGACCGCGCCGGGGGAGGATCGAGGACTGCTGGACCTGCTGACCGCCGTGTGGGCCGACCGTCCGTGGATCGACGTGGCGCCGGTCGCGCAGGGAGATGACCGTCGGGCAGCCCAGCCCCGGGACGACGTCCGGAGCCGGGCCGCCGAGCGGCGCCGCCCCTCCGCTACGTGGTGACCGAAGGGTCGGCGGTGGCAGGCCGCCAGGGGTTGCGGTGCAGCACGGTGTGGACGACGAGCCCGGCCAACAGTCCCCAGAAGGCCGAGCCGATGTGGAAGAGCGTCAGGCCACCGGCCGTGACCGCGAACGTCACCAGGGCCGCCTCGCGGTGCTCCTCGTCGGCCACCGCGGACACGAGCGCGCCGAGCAGGGCGGCCAGCAGTGCTACCGCCGCGACGGCCGCCACCAGCTGATGGGGCAGGGCGGCGAAGACGGCCACGAGGCTGCCGCCGACGAGACCGACGACGAGATACGCGGTGCCGCACGCGACCCCGGCGACGTACCGCCGGTTCGGGTCCTCGTGCGCCTCACGGCCGGTGCAGATGGCGGCGGTGATCGCAGCCAGATTGATGGCGTGGGCGCCGAGCGGTGCCAGCACCATCGACGCCGCGCCGGTGGCGGTGACGAGTCGCCGATCGTCCGGCTCGTACCCGCTGGCCCGCAGCACGGCCAGCCCGGGGGCGTTCTGGCTGGCGGCCGTGACGATGACGAGGGGCACCGCGAGCCCGACGACAGCCCCGAGGGACAGCGTCGGCATCGTCAGCCGGGGCACCGTCATCCAGCCGGTGCTCGCCACGGGGCCGAACCGACCGAGCAGCGCCGTGGCCAGCAGCCCTGCCGTCAGGCCGCCCAGCACGGCCCAGCGCGGTCGCAGCCGCCGCATCACGAAGAACGTGAGGACCACCGGCAGGACGATCCACGGCTCCCTGGCGAGACCGCCGAAGCCGTCCGTGGCGAAGGGGAACAGGATGCCGGCGAGCATGGCGGAGACCACCCCGGCCGGCACGATCGTCAGGAGCCGACCGAACAGGCCGGACGCCCCGGCGAGGGTCATCAGGAGCGCGGCCACCAGGAACGCGCCGACAGCCTCCGGCCAGCGGTACTCGGGCAGGGTCGTGACCAGCAGCGCCGCACCCGGCGTGGACCACGCCGTGATGACGGGCTGACGCGTCCACCAGCTCAGTCCGGCCGACGTGAGGCCGCTGCCGATCGAGATCGCCCAGACCCAGCTGCTCGTCAGCTCGGGGCTCAGCCGAGCGGCGCGTGCCGCGGCCAGCACGACGACGAACGGCCCGGCGTACGACACCATGACGGCGACGACGCCGGCGACGACGGCGGACAGGGAGAGGTCCCGGGGCAGCGATCGGACCTCGGGAACGGTCGCGGTCACGGTCGCGGGTCTCCCTCGCCGCCGCCCAGCACGCGATCCAGCGCCTGTTCGAGGTCGTCGACGAGATCCCCGACCGGCTCCAGACCGACCGAGATCCGGAGCATGTTGCGGGGACTGCGGCTCCCGGGTCCCTCGAACGTGAACCGGTGCTCGATCAGCGAGGCCGTCCCACCCAGGGACGTCGCCCGGATGAACACCCGCGTGGCGTTCGCGACGGCGAGAGCGTCCTGCGCGTCACCGCGCACGAACAGGGACAGCATGCCGCTGAACCCGCCGTGCATCTGCTTGGCGGCCACCTCGTGACCGGGATCCGAGAGCAGGCCGGGGTAGGCCACGCGCTCGACGAGCGGGTGCACGTCGAAGTGCTCGGCCACGCTGAGCGCCGTCCGGGACACCGCCTCCATGCGGACGGCGAGGGTGCGCAGGCCGCGGGTGAGCAGGTAGACCTCCAGACCGCCGGGTACGGCACCCCCCAGCCGTCGGGCGGCGACGACACCCGAGGCCACGTGCTCCGCCAGAGCCGACGTCGGCTCGGGCAGGACCAGCGCGCCGGCGACGACGTCGTCGTGGCCGTTGAGGTACTTCGTGGCCGAGTGCATGACGACGTCGGCGCCGAGCGCGAGGGGGTTGCAGTGCACCGGGGTCGCCACCGTGTTGTCCACGCCGAGCAGGGCCCCGGCGGCGTGCGCGATGTCGGCGGCCGCGCCGATGTCCGTGACCACCCACGTCGGGTTGGCCGGCGTCTCGACCCAGACGAGCGCCGTGGGGGCGGCGGCGACCGCACTCCGCAACGCCTCGAGGTCACCGGTGGGCACCTCGACGACGTCGAGTCCCGCCTCCGTGCCGAAACGGCGCAGCCACGCGGTGAGCCCGAAGTACATCACGTCGGGCACGACGACCCGGCTGCCGGCGGGAAGGCTCGAGAAGGCCGCTGCCGACGCCGCGAGGCCGGACGAGAAGAGCACCGCCTGACGGCCGCCCTCGAGCCGCGCGAGGACCTGCTCGACCCGGTCGATGCCCGGGCTGCCCTGGTCACGCAGGTAGGCGTAGGGGCCCGCGGTGGCGTACTGCTCGTCCCGGGCGTAGGTGACACCGATGGGCACGTCGGCCGGGAAGGCGCGGGACCGCCCGGAGTCGTCGCGACCCGCCTGGGCGAGGATCGTCTCGACGGTTGGGGTCTGGTTCATGTCAGCTCCGGGGTGCTCGGAACGGTCGGGGGGACGTCTCGACGGTTGGGGTCTGGTTCATGTCAGCTCCGGGTCCGGGGTGCTCGGAACGGTCGGGGGGACGTCGACCGCGGGGAGGAGAGGATCGTCGGGGCGCGCCCGTCGGCACCCGCGTGACCTCGCCCAGCAGGGGAGCGAGGATCCGGTCGATCGTGGCCCGTGCCTGGCAGGTCGCACCGGGTGAGGGCACGTAGTGGTTGTAGTAGCTGGACCCTTCGGCGGGCGGACCGACGACCAGCACACCGCGCATCGGCGTCCCGTCGAGAGCCGTCGGCCGCCCGTCGGCGTCGAGCGCGACCCGCCCGTCACGCGTGCGGGCCACCGCCGCGAGCCGGCGCCAGAGCTGCTGATCCCGTTCGGCGGGGGGTGGCCAGTGCAGATGCGCGTCGACGAGCAGGTCCGCTTCCTGGACGGCGGGGCGGCGGAGCCGGGTGGAGCTCAGTCGCCAGCGGTCCCCGACGCGCTCGACCAGAGGGTTCGGGCCGGGGGCCAGGGTGACCATGCCCGCCTTCTCCAGCAGGAGCAGCTCGGCGATCCGCTCCCGCTGCGGCCCGATCGCCAGCCGGTTCACGGTCGCGACGAACGGACCGAAGAACCAGCGTCGGCCCTCCTCGCTGAGCCCGTCGTCCTCGACGACGGCCCGCAGGACGTGCCGGTGATCCCGCAGGACCTCCAGCGCCTCCTTCACGCCGCTGCGGCCGAGGCCCAGCTCGGCCTCCACGAGATCGGCGCGGCTGCGGGCCAGGACCGACGTCCGGTACTGCCCGGCGTCCTCGAACCACGGCGACACGCCGTCCAGCAGCGGGTCGAGCCGTGCCACGTCGGCCGGGACGCCGGTCAGGCCCGCCCGGTGCCGCATCTCCGCTCGGATCAGCGGCCAGAGGTCGGCCTGGACGTCGAGCCGCCCGTCCGGGTTCCGAGCCCGGGCCGCGGCCAGGGCCTGGCGTGTCAGGTGCACCGGTGGCAACGGCCGTCGTCCGGGGGGCAGCGCGGGCCGCGCGGCGGCCCACCACCCGCTGCGGCTGGCCAGCACCAGGCGGGGCTCCTCGCCGCTGGGGAGGTACCGGCGGCCGGCGCCCTCGCCGGTGTAGCGGCCACCTCGGCCGAGCGTCGCGGCGGCCACGACGTCCATCGCGGACAGACCGGTGCCCAGCACCGCGACCGTCGCCCCCGCCGGCACGTCGGCAAGCACGTCGGGCAGCGGGTAGGCGGGCCGTCGCGGGCCGTCCGGTCGCTCGTCCGCGGGCAGGCCGTGGCCGGTCGCGACCACGGCGAGGTCCGATTCCAGCCGGGTTCCGTCGTCCAGGACCACCTCGGCCCTGTCCCCGCGAGGCAGGACCGAGACGGCGGTGGCCCGGATGTGCTCGATCCGCACGGTGGGGGGTGCCCCCTGGGCCATCCGGGTGAACGACCACGCGAGGTACTCCCCGAGCCACGCACGCGGCAGGTGGTCGTCGAACCGGACCGGGCGAGGGGCCTCGCCGGAGCGGCTGACCTGTCTGCCCTGCGCACGGGCCCACCGGAAGAGGTCCGGCCCCTCCGTCACGGGGGCGTCCCGGGGCACCATCATGGGGTCGGAGAAGGCCGTCACCTGGGCACACACCGTGTTGAGCAACAGGTGA
>DATDMG010000506.1:0-10188 GCA_036518955.1 Kineosporiaceae bacterium
CGCCCCCGGGCGAGGAGATCGGCGGGCTCGGCGGGGCGAGCGCCGTCCTGGAGGCCGCGCTCGAGCAGGCCCGGGCGGGCGCTGCGTCGGCATCCGCCGGACCGCCGCGCCGGCCCGGGGTCCAGGTCGTGGGCCTCGACCTGGACACCCTGCCCACGGCGTGCACGATGTGCCCGGGCACGATCGCCCTGGACGGGTACTGCACCGACTGCGGCGCCCCCGCCGCCCGGCCGCGTGACCACTGGGCCGAGCAGCCCGCCGCCTGGGTCGCGCTGGTGTGCGACCGTGGCCTGCGGCACACCGTCAACCAGGACGGCGGTGCGATCGCGGCGACCGATCAGCCCGGCGAGTTCGTGGCGATGGTGGTCTGCGACGGCGTCTCGTCCGCGGCGCGTTCCGAGGTCGCCAGCCTGGCGGCCGCCCGGGCGGCCCGCGACGTCCTGGCCGCGCCGCGGCCCGTGCCGGGCGGGGCGGCACCCGAGCCGGGGCCCGGCGCGGCTCCGGCGGTCGACCCGATCCCGGTTCCGGCGCCCTCGGCGCCGCAGGACGGGCCGCCGGTGGGGCTCGCGGCGCCGTCCACGTCGGTGCAGAGCCACTCCTCGGTCCTCGCGGCGGCCGTCCGGGAGGCCGGTGCCGCCGCGCAGGACCAGGCCGTGGCGGCGGCGGCCGACCCGCCGGAGCGCAACCCGCCGGCGTGCACGTTCGTCGGGGCGGTGCTCGACGGGACGACCCTCGTCACCGGGTGGGTCGGCGACAGCCGGGCGTACTGGTTGCCGGACGACGGCGTGCCGGTGCAGCTCTCCACCGACGACTCCTGGGCGGCGGAGGCGATCGCCCTCGGCTTCTCCCGGGAGCAGGCGGAGCGGGCGCCGCAGGCCCACAGCATCACACGCTGGCTGGGTGTCGACGCCCCCGACCCGGTGCCGCGGACCGCGGCCCGGCGCGTGCAGGGCCCCGGCTGGCTGCTGCTGTGCTCCGACGGGTTGTGGAACTACGCCTCGGAGGCGGCGGACCTTCGGGACCTGGTCGCCGGCACGGCCGCGGCGACGGGTGGCCGGCCGCTCGCCCTCGCCGAGGCACTGGTCGCGTGGGCCAACGCGCAGGGTGGGCACGACAACATCACGGTGGCGCTGGCCCGGATCGGGCCAGCAGTGTCGGAGCCGAGTGGCACCGCGGCCACGGCCGGCGCCGGCACGGACGGCAGTGATCCGGACTGACGGGACCGAAGGGGTCGAGATGGCGCAGTTCAGCTGCGAGGTGTTCCAGAACGAGTTCCTGCCCGAGGGCGGGACCGACGTCCATGCCGTGGTGACGGTCACCTGTTCCGGCGCCGGTGAGGCGGGACAGGGGCCGGGCGGGGACGCGGCTGAGATCATCATCGTGGACACCTCCGGGTCGATGCAGGGCGACCGGATCCAGGCGGCCAAGGCGGCCGCCGCGGCAGCGCTCGACCAGATCCTCGACGGCACCTGGTTCGCGATCGTCGCCGGCACGGACGGCGCGACCCGGGCCTTCCCGTTCGCGAACGCGGTCTCGGCGATGGTCCGGATGGAGCCGGGGGCGCGGGCCGCCGCCAAGGACGCCGTGTCCCGGCTGGTGGCCGGGGGCGGGACGGCGATCGGCTCGTGGTTGCGGTTGTCGACCCGGCTGTTCGAGTCCGTGCCGCAGGCGACCCAGCGCCACGCGATCCTGCTCACCGACGGCAAGAACCAGAGCGAGACGCCGGAGGTGCTGCGGACCTCCGTCCGCGAGGCGGCGGGCCGGTTCCAGTGCGACTGCCGGGGCGTGGGCGCCGACTGGGACGTGCGTGAGTTGCGCGAGGTGTCGACGGCGCTGCTCGGGACGGTCGACATCGTCCCGGCGCCGCACCAGCTCGCCGACGCGTTCGCCGGGCTGATGCGGCAGGCGATGGGCCGCGGGGTGGCCGAGGCGCAGCTGCGGGTGTGGGCCCCGCAGGGGGCTCGCGTGCTGTTCGTGCGTCAGGTCTCACCGACCGTCGAGGACCTCACCGGACGGCGTGTCGACCTCGGTCCGCTGACCGGTGCCTATCCCACCGGCGCCTGGGGGGACGAGAGCCGGGACTACCACATCGCGATCCAGCTCGCGGCGAAGCCGGTCGGCGCCGAGCAGCTCGCCGCCCGGGTACAGCTCGCGGTCGGCGACACCGTCGTCACGCAAGCCCTGGTCAAGGCGCTCTGGTCGGACAACGAGGCGCTGACCACCCGGATCAATCCGGAGGTGGCGCACTACACCGGCCAGACCGAGCTCGCGGCCGCGATCCAGGAGGGGCTCGCGGCCAAGGCGGCCGGCGACGACGCCGAGGCCACCGCGAAGCTCGGGCGCGCCGTCCAGCTGGCCCAGGCGACCGGCAACGAGGAGGCGACGGCGAAGCTGCGCAAGGTCGTCGACATCCAGGACGCCGACACCGGAACCGTGCGGCTGCGCCGGGACGCCAGCAAGATCGACGAGATGCAGCTCGACACGGCCTCGACGAAGACGTCTAGAGTGCGGCGGTGATCCGGGCCGGGTAGCGATACGGTGCGATCAAGGCCGGCGGGCACCACCATCACGGGGGAGGGCCCGGGTGGCCATCACAGCGACCCTGACCGTCGACGCCGGGCGAGCGCCCGGCAGGAGGTGACCAGGTGACGTACACCTGCCCGGACGGGCACTCCTCCGCATCGGGGGACTACTGCGACGTCTGTGGGGCGCCGATCGGAGGTTCCGGCGGGGTGGCACCGCCGGCAGCGCCCGGCGCCGTCCCGCCGCCGCTGCCCGGCCCCTCGGGGTACGTCAACCCGCTCGACCTCGCGCCGGCCGGCCGGCCCACGCCGTCCGCTCCGGGTGCGCCCGCCGCGCCGGCCGAGCAGGTGTGCCCGCACTGCGCGGCGAGCAACGTGCCGGGAGCGCTCTACTGCGAGAACTGCGGGTACGACTTCACCACCGGGCAGCCGCCACGCCCGCTCGACCCGCCCGCGGGGGTGGCTCCGCCGGCCTCCGGGGGGCTGCCCGCTGACCTGGTGCCGCCGGTGGACACCTCGGCCGGGCCGCCGGCGGAGGTGTCCCCGGGGGCGTCGGTCGCCGCCGGGCCGCCACCTCTGGCCAGCACGGTGCCGCCGGTGACCGCGACCAGCGCCCCGGGCCATGTCGAGTGGGTCGCCGAGGTCTGGGTCGACCCGGACTGGTACGCCTCCCAGGACGTCAGCGAGCCCTGCCCGTCCGCCGGCATGCCGGCGGTCCTCCCGATCCTGGATCGGACCGTCCTCATCGGCCGGCTCTCCACCAGCCGCAACATCCACCCGCAGATCGACCTGTCGTCGGACAACGGGGTCTCCCGGCGTCACGCCCAGCTCAACTCGGACGGTCAGCGCTGGTGGGTCGAGGACCTGCAGTCCGCCAACGGGACCTTCGTCGGGGCCGCTGGTGACGCGCTGCCCACGACGCCCGTCCCGGTCGGGCAGCGGGTGGAACTGGCGGACGACGACCGGATCTTCCTGGGAGCCTGGACCCGGGTCGTGGTGCGCCGGGCGACGCCGGAGGAATCCACCCTCGGGGCGTGATCCGGGGGCGGGACGCGCGTCACAGGGGCAGTGCGGCTGGCCGGTCCGCGGACTCGGTAACCTGACGGCGGACGAGTGCGGCGCCGCCGTCCGACCCGCCGACCGATCGTCGCGGCGCCCGGTCAGGGGCCGACCGGTACGCGCCGCCACCGAGAGCGAGAGGAGCGGCGCATCCCATGGCGCGCAAGGGCATCGTGACCGTCGTCGGCGCAGGTTTCTACGGCTCGACCACCGCCCAGCGGTTGGCCGAGTACGACATCTTCGAGAAGGTCGTCCTGACGGACATCCGGGACGGCTGGGCAGAGGGCCTGGCGCTGGACCTGAACCAGTCCCGCCCGATCGAGGGCTTCGAGACCGAGGTCGTGGGGAGGACCACCGGCGCCGACGGCGGCGGCTACGAGGTGATCGCCGGCTCCGACATCGTGGTGGTCACGGCTGGGCTGCCCCGGAAGCCGGGGATGAGCCGGATGGACCTGATCGGCGTCAACGCCGGCATTGTCCGCGGCGTCGCCGAGAACGTGGCGAAGCATGCCCCGAACGCCGTGATCGTCGTCGTCTCCAACCCGCTCGACGAGATGACGGCCATGGCCCAGCTCGCCTCGGGGTTCCCCCACCACCGGGTGATGGGCCAGGCGGGCATGCTCGACACCGCCCGGTTCAGCTACTTCGTGGCGGACACGCTCGGCGTGCCGGTCGGCGCCGTCAAGACCCTCACCCTGGGCTCGCACGGCGACACGATGGTGCCCGTCCCGAGCGCCTGCACGGTCGACGGCAAGCCGCTGGCCGACCTGATGGATGCCGAGACGATCGAGTCGCTCGTCGTCCGTACCCGCAACGGAGGGGCCGAGGTCGTCGCACTGCTGAAGAGCGGCTCCGCGTACTACGCGCCGTCCGCGGCCGCCGCTCGGATGGCCCGGGCGGTCGCCGAGGACAACGGCCAGGTCATGCCGGTGTGTGCGTGGGTGAACGGCGAGTACGGCATCTCGGGTACGTACCTGGGCGTCGAGGCGGAGATCGGTTCCGGCGGCGTGAAGCGCGTCGTCGAGCGCCCGCTCACCGAGTCGGAGCTGTCGGGGCTGCGCGAGGCCGCCGAGGCGGTCAAGGCCAAGGCCGCGGACGTCGCCACGCTCTGACCCCGCGTCGTCCCCGTCGTTCGGCGAACCGCCGGGCCGTCCCCGTACCCGGGGGAGCCGACCGAGGGCCCCGCGTCACCCTGGTGCGGGGCCCGGCGTGTCGGTATGGTCACCGAGCCGACAGGGGCGTTCGGCAGGGGCGCCCGGGCGGGAGAAGGGGCAGGTGGCGGCCATGTCGATGGTGGCGCTCGGGGCGGGCGCGGTACTGGTCGTCGTGGTTGTGCTCGGCTGGTTCATCGCCACGTACAACCGGCTGGTCACCCGGCGCAACCAGGTGCAGGCGGCCGGCGCGCAGGTGGACGTGCAGCTCAAGCGCCGTCACGACCTGATCCCGAATCTGGTGGAGACGGTCCGGGGGTACGCGACCCACGAGCGGTCCACGCTCGAGACGGTGGTGGCTGCTCGGCAGCAGGCGGTGGCGGCGGTGCAGGCGCCCCGCAGCCAGCAGGCGGCCGCGGAGGGCGCGCTGACCCAGGCGCTCGGCCGGCTGTTCGCCCTCGCCGAGGCCTATCCGGACCTCAAGGCGAACCAGAACTTCCTCGCCCTCCAGGGCGAACTGGCCAGCACCGAGGACAAGATCGCCTACAGTCGTCAGTTCTACAACAGTGCCGTGCAGACCCTCAACACGTCCGTGCAGACGCTTCCGACGAATCTGGTGGCCGGGATCGGCGGCTTCCGGGAGGCGGAGTACTTCCAGGCGGCAGGGGAGGAGCGAGGCGCCGTCCAGGTGCGGTTCTGACGCCGGGCACGGCCGTCATGACCGCCGTCCTCGACCAGCTCCCGGCCGGGGGACGCCTGCCGTTGTTGACGTGCCTGTGCGCGTTCGCCGGCTGGGGCGTGCTGTACCTGCTCGGGCTCGTCGCCACCCGGCCGCTGCCGGTACGACCCGGCCGCCGCACCCAGGATCTGCCCGGGGAGGAACCGCCCGCCGTCGTCAGCGTGCTGGCGAGCGGCTGGTCGGTGACCGAGGACGCCGGCGAGTCCACCCTGCTCGACCTGGCCGCACGCGGCTACCTGGAGCTGCGCCAGCCGGACGCCGACCCGCGGCACACGACCGTCCACGTCACCGCGGATGATCCGGCGGCAGCCGCGGCAGCCGCCGCCCGGCAGGCCAGGGTGGCGCGGTCGGCGGGCAGCGCCGCGCCGCTGACCCCCTACGAGCGCCAGGTCCTGGACCGCGTGAAGGGCGTCGCCGTCGGCGGTGTCGTGCCGCTCACCGCCCTCACCTTTCGAGATCACGATCACGCCGAGGGCTGGGCGGCGTCCTTCGCCGCAGCAGTGCTGGCGGACGCGCGCGAGCGGGGGTTGGTCCAGCGCCGCGTCCCGTCCTGGCTGGTCGCCCTGCTCAGCTCCGCCGCGGTGGGGCCGGCGCTCGCGGCGAGTTGGCTCGCCTGGGCACTGGACCCCCAGGACGGCCGAGGCGTCCTCATCGGCATCGTTCCCTTCGGACTGCTGACCGCGGTGGCCGGCCGGGACCACGGGGTCCGCGGCACGGCATCCGGCCGGGAGGTCGCCGCCCGGTGGCTCGGGCTGCGGGAGTACCTCAAGGCCGACACGTCGTTCGCCGCGCTGCCGCCGTCCGCGGTCGCGGTCTGGGACCGCTACCTCGCCTACGGCGACGCCCTCGGCGTCACCCATGTCTGCAGCGCGGTGATCGACCTGGGGATGGGCAACCGGCGACGAGTCTGGTCGTCGTTCGGAGGACAGTGGCACCAGGTGCGGGTGCGCTACCCGGGCCGGTCGGCGCGCTACGGCACGACGCTGCCGCCGCTCGTCCTGGTCGGGCTGGGGCAGCTGGTGCTGGCCTACCTCCTGCTCCGCCTCCAGGGCATGGTCCGCCTGCGGGACCTCACCGGCTCACCCGCGGCGGCGCTGTTCCCGCTCGTCGGGCTCGCCGTCGGCGCCCGCGGCGTGTACAAGCTCGTGCGCTCCGTCTCGGACGTCGTCGGCACCCGCCACCTGACCGGCGAGGTCCTCTGGATCGCGCCGTGGAAGACCAGCACCCGGAACGACCACACGGTCGTCACGCTGCACTACCTCGCGGTGGACGACGGCACCGCCGACCGGACGACCGCCTGGGCGCTCCCGCCGGATCTCCTGCGCAGCTTCCGGACCGGTGAGACGGTTCAGCTCACCGTTCGCCCCTGGAGCCGCAGGGTGATGTCCGTCGGACCGGCGCCCGTGCCGTTTCCGGTGGCTCCGGTCGTCCCGGCTGCGGTCCCCGTGCCGGCGCCGCCGTCCGGGGTGGCGATACCGGCGGCCCAGCTGCCGGAGGCCCAGCTGCCGGCGGCCCAGCTGCCGGCGGCCCAGCAGCCGGCGCTGCTGGGCGCTCCAGAGCTGTCGGCCTGGTTCGGGGTACCGCTGCACGCCGGGCAGTCGCTGCCGGTGGGCCCGGCGACGGCCGCCTGGAGCTACCGGATCGAGCCCGGCCCGCCCGGGGAGGGCGCGTCCCGGGACGGCGCCGGACACGGGGTCGTCCTGGTGTCCGTCGGACGCGGTGCCGCCGACGGCATGGCGCTCGAACGCGCCCGTCGGGGCACCCCGGTTCCGGGAGTCGGTGAGGAGGCCTACCTGACGGACCAGGGGGCCGGGGTGGCCCGCTGGGGCAGTGCCGTCGTCCAGGTGACCGTCCCACCGCCCCTCGGGGTCGACCGGGAGGCGCTGGTGACGGCGTTGCAGGCGGCCGTCGTCCAGGTGGCGAAGCTCCGGCTGGGCTGAGCGTGCCAGGCCGATTCGCCGTCCCGACGATCGCGCCCGGTCGCGCCCGACCGCGGTCGGATCGCCGGTGTCTGCGGTCACCCGGGCCACCGGCGGGAGGCGCTGGCCAGCCGGATAGGGTGCAACCGGTTAGGGACCCAGGTCCCGCACGGCATGATCCCCGATCGTCGAAGGAGCCGTTTTCGTGGCCAAGATCAAGGTGTCCGGTCCCGTCGTGGAACTCGACGGCGACGAGATGACGCGGATCATCTGGCAGTTCATCAAGGACCGTCTGATCCACCCGTACCTCGACATCGACCTGCGGTACTACGACCTGTCCATCCAGAATCGCGACGCCACGGACGACCAGGTCACCGTCGATGCGGCCAATGCCATCAAGGAGCACGGCGTCGGGGTCAAGTGCGCGACGATCACCCCTGACGAGGCCCGGGTCGAGGAGTTCGGCCTGAAGAAGATGTGGCTCTCCCCGAACGGGACGATCCGTAACATCCTCGGCGGCGTGGTGTTCCGCGAGCCCATCATCATCTCGAACATTCCGCGGCTCGTGCCGGGCTGGACCAAGCCGATCGTCATCGGCCGGCACGCCCACGCCGACCAGTACAAGGCCGTCAACTTCAAGGTGCCGGGCGCGGGTCGGGTGACCATCACGTTCACCCCCGCGGACGGCGGTGAGCCGATCGAGCACGTGGTCGCCGACTACGGCCCCGACGGCGGCGTGGCCATGGGCATGTACAACTTCACGAAGTCCATCGCGGACTTCGCCCGCGCCTCGTTCTCCTACGGTCTGCGGCGTGGCTATCCGGTGTACCTGTCCACGAAGAACACGATCCTGAAGGCCTACGACGGTGCCTTCAAGGACATCTTCGCGGAGATCTTCGAATCCGAGTTCAAGGCCGAGTTCGAGGCGGCCGGGCTCACCTACGAGCACCGGCTCATCGACGACATGGTTGCCGCCGCCCTGAAGTGGGAGGGCGGGTACGTCTGGGCCTGCAAGAACTACGACGGTGACGTGCAGTCGGACACGGTGGCGCAGGGTTTCGGGTCGCTCGGCCTGATGACGTCGGTCCTGATGACCCCGGACGGCCGGACGGTCGAGGCCGAGGCGGCGCACGGCACGGTGACCCGGCACTACCGGATGCACCAGCAGGGCAGGCCCACCTCGACCAATCCGATCGCGTCGATCTACGCCTGGACGGGCGGCCTGAAGCACCGCGGCACGCTCGACGGCGCCCCGGAGGTGACGGCGTTCGCCGAGACGCTGGAGCGGGTCTGCGTCGACACCGTGGAGTCCGGCAAGATGACCAAGGACTTGGCCCTCCTGATCGGTCCGAGCCAGCCCTTCCTCACCACCGAGGAGTTCCTCGCCGCGCTGGAGGACAACCTGCGGCGGGCACGCGGCTGAGCCTCGCCCGTCCCGCTGCCGTGCCGAGCCGTGACACGGTTCGACTCCGCGGTCACCGGGTCAGCGGAAGACGACCGTCCGCTGTCCGTTGAGCAGTACCCGGTGCTCGGCGTGCCAGCGGACGGCGCGGGCCAGCACCTGCGCCTCGACGTCCCGGCCGAGGGCGGCGAGGGCGTCCGGGCCCATGGTGTGGTCGGCGCGTGCGACGTCCTGCTCGATGATGGGGCCCTCGTCGAGCGCCGCGGTGACGTAGTGCGCGGTCGCCCCGATCAGCTTGACGCCGCGGTCGTGCGCCTGGTGGTAGGGCCGAGCGCCCTTGAAGCTGGGCAGGAACGAGTGGTGGATGTTGATGATCCGGCCTGGTAGTTGGTCGCACAGCTCGGCCGAGAGCACCTGCATGTACCGGGCGAGCACGACCAACTCGACGTCCAGTTCCTTGACCAGTTCGGCCAACCGCGCCTCGGCCTCCGCCGTGGTGTCGGGGGTCACCGGAACGTGGTGGAAAGGGAGCCCATAGAACTCCGCGATCGGTCGAAGTGCCTCGTGATTGCTGACCACCGCCGGGACGTCGACCGGCAGCTGCCCGGCCCGCGCGCGGAACAGCAGGTCGTTGAGGCAGTGGCCGCCCAGGCTCACCAGCACCAGGGTGCGGGTGAGGTGTTCCCCGGGGTGCAGCTGCCAGTCCATCCCGTACCGGGCGGCGACGGGCGTCAGACTCACCCTCAGGGCGGGGCCCACCTGCTCGCCCTCGACCGCTATCCGCAGGAAGAAGCGGCCGGTGTCCGGGTCGCCGAACTGCTGGCTCTCCAGGATGTTGCCGCCGGAGACCACGATCGCTCCCGCGACGGCATGGACGATGCCCGGCTGGTCCGGGCAGGACAGGGTGAGGATCTCGGTCGACGGCATGCCGACGAGGCTAACCCCGGCGCCCGGTGACGAGCCGGCTCACGGCACGGTCACGCGTGCCCCGCGGTGGTCTGCCCGTCCAGGTCGTCGTCCAGGTCGTCGCCCGGACCCCCGCGCCGGGAGGCCCACCGCCGGGCCTGACCGTCGAGGAACCGCTCCACCAGGGTCCGGATGATCACTGCCATGCTGAAACCGTGCTCGCGGGAGAAGGTCCGCAGCCGCTCGTAGTCGGCCGCCGGCAGTCGTACGGGCAGCACCCTGAGCGCCGGGTCGTCAGGGGCCGGTCCCCCGCCCAGGGGGGCGAGCGGTGGCAGGCCGCCGACCGACCACGGCAGCGCCGATCGGTCCCGCGCCCCGGCCTTGATCATGCTGGCGCGCGCATCGGTCTGGAGGGCATCGATCGCCGGGGCCGACGGGTGCCCGGCCTCGCCGCCGCGCGCCGGGTGGGCCAGCGCGCGGCTGATCAGGA
>DATDMG010000507.1:0-6105 GCA_036518955.1 Kineosporiaceae bacterium
CCCGGCACCCACCGCGCAGGAGGTCCTGGACCTGCTACGCAGCGACCCCTACCGCCCCTGGCACGGCCGCGATGTCGCCCAGATCCTGCACGTCACCAACATCAACAGCCTCTGCACCCGGATGTCCCAGTGGGCCAGCAAGGGACTCCTCCACAAGATCGGCCGCGCGACCTACACCCTCACGCCAGCCACTTGACAACAGCCCCGATCCCCTAACTTCGCGGCCTTGGCTCTTGGCCGCACGTCCCGACGTCCGACGTCCGCTCAGCGTTCCCGGGAGGGGTGCCGCCCGGGGCCGAGGCAGACACCGGCGGCTGCGGCGCGGCCAGCAGGCGACCGGCCACGCCCGCGCGTCGGGACGCACCCAGCTTGGCCAGGACGCGGCTGACGTGGACGGCCACGGTCTTCGGGCTCAGGACGAGGGACTCGGCGATCTGGGCGTTCGTCAACCCCTGGGTGACCAGGTGCGCCACTTGCCGTTCACGGGCGGTGAGCACGTCGGCGCCGGCCCGGGCGGTGGCGGTGGCGGACGGCGGTCCGGCGGGCCCGTGGCGCCGCCGGGGCTGTCGGGCGTTGGCCCGTCGCTCCTGCTGCTGGGCGTACTCGACCAGCAGGGGAGCGCCGCACTGGGCGAACACGGTGCGGGCCGCGCCGAAGTGGGCCCGGGCCCGTTCGACCTCGGCACTGTCGCTGAACGCGGTGCCGCACAGGACATGGGCGTGCCCGGTTCCCACGCGGTCGCCGGCCTGGGCCAGCAGCGAGGCGGCCCGGGCGCCGTCCTGCGCCGCCCGGAGCGGATCGACGATCACCAGGGCGTGAGCCCGGGCCAGGTGTGCCATGCCGGTGCGCCGCGGCAGGCCACCGGCGTGCGCGAACGCCTGGTCGGCCCAGCGGATCGCCTCAGCGGGCTGCCCTGTCGCCGCCGTTGCGGCGGCCAGCGTCTGGTACCAGTTCGCGCGCTCCACGGGATGGACCTGCCCCAACCGTGGTCCTCCGCGGAGCATCAGCTCCACGCAGGCGGCGGGCTCCCCGGCGAGTAGGCGTGCCGCGCCGAGGGGGCCGGCGATGACCTCCAGGTGCGGCAGCCGGGCCGCCTGGGCTGTGGCCATGGCCTCCTGCCCGGCGCGGAGCGCTGTGTCGGTGTTGCCCGCGGTGACGGCGAGCAGGCACTGGGATCGCAGGGCGAGGCTGCGCAACCAGGGGCTGTCGGTCAGCAGGGCGGCGTCCAGCTCGTCCGCCAGGTGGCCAGCCGCGCGCTCGAGGCGGCCGAGGAGCAGGTACGCCGCTCCGAGCATGGAGTGCAGGAAGTTCGTCAGGTGGCTCTGCCCCGTGGCGTCAGCGATGCGCAAGGCCCGGGCCAGGTGCCGGATCGCGTCGTCCAGTCGCTCGTGGCACAGCTCGGCCGACGAGAGCATCGCCAGCGCGCCGAGGTTCTCGGCGAGTTCGCCGTCGGTCAGCGCATCGACGATGGCGGCTCCCTGATCGAGCCGGAGCGCCGTTCGCTCGTTCAGCTGGCAGACGCGGTGGTCGTTCAGCACGCACGCGGCGAGCGCGAACGCCAGCGAGAGGCGATCCGGATGCCGCTTGGCCGTGCGCAGCGCCTCTTCCGGCCAGTCCCGGCACGGCGTCGGGTCGGTGCCCATCACCACACCGTCGGCCAGGCCCAGCTGGAGGACCAGGGCCGCCCGACCGTGCATGTCAGGGAGCGCCTGGAGTTCCGCGAGCAGCTGTGCCCGCGCCTCGGCATGGCGACCCAGGTTGCGCTCCATCATCGCGCAGGTGGCGGCGATCTGCGCCCGCTGCTCGGTGAGCTCCAGCGGCAACAGTCGTCGCAGTTCGTCGAGCGTCGCCCGGCTGTCCTGGAACTGGCCCGTCAACCCCAAGGCCCGAGCCTGGAGCAGGAGCAGATCCACCCGCGACCGGATCGTCGCGGGATCGTCGCGTGTCAGGTGCAGCGCCGTCCGCAGCCAGTGCGCGGCGCTCGCCGGGGCCTGGTGCAGGGACGACTCCGCGGCCTGCCGCAGCACGGCGACCGCCTCGTCGTCACCGCGCGCGGCGGAGCGCTCCAGATGGGATGCGATCTCCGTGGCGGTGGCACCACTCTGCCGGAGTGCCGTGGCCGCGCGGGCGTGCGCGGCCACCCGCCAGCCCGGGGGCGCCCCGTCGTACACGACCCGCCGGATGAGGGGATGCCGGAACATGAACCGACCTCCCGACCCCGTCGTCCGGATCAGGTCGCGGCCGACGAGTTCGTCGAGCGCCGGCAGGACGTCCGCGGGCGGCAGCGCCGCCGTCCGGGCGATGAGCTCGGGGTGCACGCCGTCACCGGAGACCGCGACAGCCCTGGCCACCACCAGCTGCCGCGGTGTGAGCGCGTCGACCTCCGCGGACAGCGCAGCGTTGATCCGTTCCGGAACCCCCGGCTGGGCGCACGCCCCACCCGGCGGAACGGCGCCGGGTGGGCGGGCGCCCGGTGGGCTCGGGACGTCGCGCGCGAGGAGCGCCTGCAAATAGAGGGGGTTGCCGCCGCTCTCGGCATAGAGGCGCTGCCGGCGCCGCGGGTCGTCGTGGTCGGGTAGCAACTCCTCCACGTCCGCCGGCGTGAGGGGCTGCAGCTCGAGCCGGACGATGCGTCCATCGTGCCGCGCCGACGCCAGGGCGTGCCGGAGCCTGCTCGGTGTCTGACGCGGCCGGTGGGCCACGGCCAGCAGCACCGTGCCGAGGGTGGCTCCCCATGGGCCGCCGTGCAACGGGCGGCGCAGCAGATATTCGATGACCTCAACCGAGGCATCGTCCGCCCAGTGCAGGTCGTCGAGCACGACTACCAGGCCGGCGGACGACGAGAGCGCGACGAGGAACTCCCGGATCGCACGGTGCAGCCTGTACCTCTCCCCGGGACCGGGGCCGTGCGCTGGCACCGCTGCAGTGCCGGTGGCCAGGGCCGGGAACGCCGTCCGGAGCAGGTCTTGCTGCTGCGGACCGAGGGCGGCGAGCGCGCCGCGTTGGTCGACGGCAGCCATGTCAAGGCACTCGAACGCATCGTGGATGATGCTGAACGGAACGTGACGCTCGAATTCGGACGCCCGGCCCCACAGCACGGGCCGGCCGGCGGCGCGCCCGCGATCCCCCAGCTCGGCGAGCAGGCGGGTCTTGCCGATGCCAGGGTCACCGACGATTTCCACGCCGGGGGTCGGTCGCGAGGTCGTCAGGGCAAGGAGGCGATCGAGCTCCTGCAGCTCGCCGTGGCGGCCCACGAGCGGTTCGCCCCGGCGTGAGGGCGGCGTGTCCCCTGCTGGTGCTATGGCCACGAAGGATGCTAACCCGCGACCAGGACGCCCGGACCCTGGTCCGCGTGGCCGCGCACCGGGCGCAGCTCGCTCGCCGATCTCGGGGGGGGAGAGAGAGATCGCGACCTCCCGCCCCGATCCAATCCCTGGAGGTCCGGCTCACGCTCACGAAGAAATCGATGACGAGGTGCTGAACACGACAGGAACCCAAAGTTGAGCCACGCGTCGAGAAACCATGACGCCACTCCGGGATTCAATTCAAGTACTCCAGGCAACATCCTACTCTGCCCGCGCCCAGCACGGAGGGCATTCCGACCCGGCTGTCACTCTGCGCGACCGGGTCACAGGAAGGGCGAGGGCTGCGGTTACGTGGCATGCGCGGGCGAGGGCCGCGGCTTGAAGTACGTCGTTATGCGGATGCTAGTGATGGTGCTCGCTGCCATTGTGAGGCGCGGCACGGGCACGCAGCGGTCGGTGTCGAGACCATGGCAGTTCCGTCAGTGCGCTATCGAGACAGTCACTTCCCCGCGTCAGGAGAGGGAACGCCATGAGGTATCGCGGCGGAGGACGAGGGCGGCTGGGTGGGGCTGGCGGTGGCGCATGGTGGTGCAGGCACCCCGATGTCGTCGGGACTATCCCGAGTGGCCGGTGTGGCCCACGCGCGGGCGTGGAGGAGGAGGGTGATGTGAGGGCTCGGGGAGAAGGACGCCGTTTGCTGGCGCAGGACGGCATCGCTGCCGCTGTCGGGCTGTGGCGGGTCAAGGCGGGTTTCGGGGCTGCGCGGGTGGTCGCGGCCGCCGTCGCCGGGCTGATGGTCACGGTGACGTCCGCCAGCGTCAGTTGGGCGGCCCCGGTCGCTTACCCGATCAAGTACGGCACCAACGTCATCGGGTGGGGGTGGGACGAGGAGGGGCAGTCGAGCGTCCCGGCGTCGCTGGTGAGCAAGCTGGTGTACGCGATCTCCGCCGGCTACCTGCACTCGCTGGCGCTGGCCTCGGACGGCACGATCACCGGCTGGGGCGACAACAGCTATGGGCAGTTGAACGTCCCGGCGTCGCTGGCCGGTAAGACGGTCACCGCGATCCAGGCCGGCGAATACGATTCGATGGCGCTGACCGCCAACGGCACGGTCACCGCCTGGGGCCTAAACGATCGCGGGCAGGACAACGTCCCGGCATCACTGGCGGGCAAGAAGGTCACCGCGATCTCCAGCGGCCACCAGTACTCGATGGCGCTGACCGCCGACGGCACGGTCACCGCCTGGGGCGACAACTACTACGGGCAGCTGAACGTCCCGGCGTCGCTGGCCGGCAAGACGGTCACCCGGATCGCCGGGGGCGCTACCCATGCGCTGGCGCTGACCTCGGACGGCACGATCACCGCCTGGGGTGACAACACCGAAGGCGAGCTGAATGTCCCGGCGTCGCTGGCGGGCAAGAGGGTCACTGCTATCTCCGCCGGTTGTAGCCATTCGCTGGCGCTGACCTCGGACGGCAGAGTGACCGCCTGGGGCGACAACAGCGACGGGCAGCTGAACATCCCGGCCTCGCTGGCAGGCAAGACGGTCACCGCGATCTCCACCAGCTGCTGGCATTCACTGGCATTGGCCTCGGACGGGACGGTCACCGGCTGGGGGCTGAACAGCTACGGGGAGGCCACCGTCCCAGCAGTCGTCGGCACGTCGGCCATTCAGATCTCCGCCGGCCCCTTCGATTCCCTGGTGACGCTGCGGGTTCTCCCGTAGGCCCACGGAAGAAATGGTTGTCGTCGATGTTCTGCACGACCGGCCGCAGCCGCAGATCCTCGGCCATCGCCCGATAGGTCGACGACAGCATGGACGCCACCCGCGATGGCCCCACCCCTTTGGTCACGACATGAGCCCGCGCCAGCCGCCGGGAGACTTCCAGAGGCACTCGATCTGGACTTCGGGTCAGCTGGGAAGGTCGCATGCGGGCGAGGCCGTCGTTGGCCAGCCGTGATGTCCGTTCATGGTGGTGCAGGCACCCCAATCCGACCGGATACCGTGCAGTCGACGGATGCGTTGGCACATACCGCTCCGCGGTGCGGCATGGAAACGACGAAAGGCCCGTCCTGTGTCCGGTCGGTGGGCGCTCGTGCGGGGTGCGTCTGGAGTGAGCCGCTCGCGACAGGTTCGTTCCGATGGAGGCCGAGCGATGACGGGTGTCTGCGCCCGCTGCGGGATTCTGGACGTCCTCGGTCGGTGACGGCGATGAGAATGTGAGCGATCGATCGGAGGTCATGATGGAGATGAAGTGGTGGTGTGACGCTGCACTTCGTGGCGCGCGGACCGTCGCTCTGTGGTGCCGCCGTCCAGGGGACCCGGCCGGCGACCTGCGCACGCAGCAGGCTGCCATGCGCCGCCTGGGGACGGTTCGGGCCGGGGCCGGAACAGCCCAGCGGAGACCCCCGCGCGTGCGCACCTGGTTGCGACGGCTGTCGATCGCCGCGGTAGTTCCTCTGCTCGGTCTTGCCGTCGCCGCACAGCCCGCCCACGCCGTCGCCGGGTACAGAATCGTGAACATGGGGAGCGGGAAGTGCCTGGATGTCAAGGACGAAGATGGCGCGAACAGCCCATCGGCGAGCCTTCAGCAGTACCGGTGCAAGGACAACGATCCCAACCAGCGGTGGATCACGCAGTTGATCAACGGCCAGTTCGAGATCGAAAACCTCGGCAGCCACCTGTGCGTCGACGTCACCTGGGCCTCGCCCGCCGCTGGTGCGCCGCTGCAGCAGTGGTACTGCGACGGCGGTTCGGATGAGATGTGGACGACTGCTGTTGTCGGAGGCAACCTGACCA
>DATDMG010000508.1:0-8817 GCA_036518955.1 Kineosporiaceae bacterium
CGGGGCTGCCTCCCGACGAGCCGGCACCGTTGATGGTGTCGAGGATCCACTGCCGGTACGCCCAGACCGGCTGCTCGTAGCCGGCGCGAACCGGCTGTCCATAGAGGTTTCCCGTCTCGTTGACATGGCGATATTGCCCGCCGGTTGTGTTCACTCCGGTCAAGATACCTCCGGGTCCGAAGATGCCACTGCCAACATCGAAAAGGTCGGTTTCCAGGCCGATCACCATGGGTTGGATACTCGGGGGAAACACCTCCTGGAAATACTGGTCAATGAAGCGCCAGGCGTCAGCGTTCTCTGTTGCGACGGGATCGTAGACAATCGTTGACGCCATTCTCAGGACGGTTCCGTCATGGGCGCGGTTTGGTGTGCCCCAGCCGAACGCGTATAACGGAGAGAAGCGGGCGGGGGGCCTGGTGGCGAGCTGGCGAATCACCATGTTCTCCGGGACGGGATCGGCGAGGTGTACCATCACCACGTCACCCTCGGGGGGCAACACGATCCTGTCTATCCGCCGCACATTAGTTTGATCGGCGTGGTCGCCGGCATTGTTGACGACGCCGAACCGGATCGTATAGTCACTCGGATTTCTGGTCGGCACCACTTGTTGGGAGGTGAGCACCCAGCTGCGGTCCACCAGCGTCCCGCCGCCGCCGAACTCCCCGCGGTAATAGATGCGGACCTGTGCCGTGCTGAACGTCGCGGGGTCGCCGGTCACTGCTCTTCCTGGTGCGGCAGGCTGGCTTACCAGCGCCGCGACGGCGAACACCAGCAGCGTCCCGACCAGGGAGATGCGGCCTCGGAGGCTGCGCGCCAGTGATGGTGCCGGCCGTCGTCCAGCGGTCTGGGATTCTGTCACAGCCGCTCCCGGGCACTGATGGAGCAGAAGTTCTCGGATTGCATGGTGGGTCTCGTTTCATGGGGCAGGTGCCTGAGTCGGGTGAAACGGCGCACTGTTTCGCCGGATCGACAGGGGGCGTGCCGGCGTCGATCCGGACCGGAGGAAGGCTGATCCATTCACGACTACGCCCACCATCCCATGAGTTGTTGATCGCCTGCGGATCGGCAGTTGTCCGGTGTCCGTCATGACTGTTATCCGCCAGTAGGATCCCATGCGTAGCCGAGGCCTTGGTGGACCGTAATGTGAAGTGCCAGCTCAGGTCGATATTTTCTTTCGGCCCGCCGGGTAGCCCGTTCGGAAGCTCCTGATTTGATTCTGTCGAAAGTAGGTTGCCGACCGTTGCTCAGTCGGGTGGTCGGCGGCGTCGACCACCGGGGATCCGCCCGGAGTGACTGGCGAGGCCGCGGTGGCGGACGTCCGTGATGCCGGTCCGTGGGCCGCCCGGCTCGGCCGCCGGCTCCGGCGCCGCCACAGCTGCGGGCCGGTCGTCGCCGGACTGGGCGCGGCGGCCCACCCGAGGCAGGGGGGGTAGGCCGGGCAACTGCCGCGGAAGGGCGGGCAACCCCGGCAGCTGCAACGGTGACCCCGGCAGTTGCAGCGGTAACCCCGGCAGCTGCGCGGGCAGCGCGGGCAGCCCCGGCAGCGGCCCCCGCACCCGGTTCAGCAGGACCGCCCACCGGCCGCGCGGCCCCATCGGGGTGCCACCCACCTCGGTGCCGCTGACCTCGGTGCCAGGGGCCGAGGCGGCTCGAGCCGCCGCGTGCACGACGTCGTCCACACCCTCACCGAGGCGCAGATCCGGACGGCGGTCCGCACCCTCGGGGAGCACGCGCAGGGCTGCGCAGACGCTGGGCAGCAGGGCCGCCGCCGCGCGTGCGTAGCCGGCGGCCGAGGGGTGGAAGCGGTCGGCGGAGAACATCTCCTCGGGCCGGGAGGCGAACTCCGAGCCGAGCAGGTCGGCGAGGGCCACCGTGCGGCCGCCTGCCTCGACGACGGCGATGGTCTGCGCGGCGGCCAGTTCACGGCTCCAGCGGCGGGCGAGCCAGCGCAGGGGCTGGGCGATCGGCTCGATGGTCCCGAGATCAGGGCAGGTGCCGACCACCACCTCTGCGCCTGCCTCGCGCAGCCGGGTCACTGCCGTGCCGAGCGCGCGCACCGACTCGGACGGCTTGATCCGGTGCGTCACGTCGTTCGCGCCGACCATGATGACCGCGACGTCGGGGGCAGGAGTCCCCGCCAGCAGCCGGTCGACCTGCGCGCCCAGGTGGCCGGACTCCGCGCCGACGACAGCCACGGCGTGCAGCCGGACCGGTCGGCCGGTCATCGCGGCGAGGCCGGCGGCGATCACCGCCCCGGGTGCGTCCTCGGCGCGCTCGACACCGAGCCCGGCCGCGCTGGAGTCCCCGAGCATCCCCATGTCCAGCGGCACTCCGGCGCCGACGCCGTAGATCCCGGAGGAGTCCGGGCCGAGCTTGCCGAACGGCGTCCCGATGGTGCGGCGGGCCAGCTTCGCCTCGGCCAGCAGGACGCCGACCCCGGCGGCTCCCAGGCCGGCGATCCCGCCGCCGCCGAAGGCGGCGGCGGCCGCGATCCGGCGCGCCCGGCGGGCCCTGCTCATGACGGCGTACGCATCCTCTCCACGATCCCCTCGACACGATCCTGCCGTGCCGATGTGCCCGGGCCTTCGCGCCCGGTGCCCACCCCTGGCCGGTCGACGTCCCCCTTCCACCGTAACCGCTCGCGCCGACCGCACCGCGATCCGGCGCGGATCGGCGGATCGGCGGATCGGTGGATTGCGAGGATCAGCGGGCAGGATGCGGCCGACCGCGCAGGTCGGCGGAGAGGACGCGCGATGCTGTGGCACCCGTACCGCTACGGCCCCCACCCGGCGCAGGCTGCCGACCTGGCGCTCCCGGACGGCGCGCCTCGCGGAGTCGCGATCATGCTCCACGGGGGCTTCTGGCGGGCTCGGTACGACCGCTGCCTGCAGCATGCGGTGGCGGCCGACCTGCTCCGGAACGGATGGGCGGTCTGGAACGTCGACTACCGGGGGGTCCCGCCGGGCCCGCTGGACGGGGGCGGATGGCCGCGCACCCACCAGGACGTCGCCGCCGGCGTCGACCTGCTCGTGGTGGCCGGCGGCGACCACGGCCTCGGGGCGCTGGTCGCCGACCCGGCGCGGGTGCTGGTGATCGGGCACTCCGCCGGTGGGTGCCTCGCCCTGTGGACGGCGGCCCGGCACCGGTTCCCGGCGGCTCCCGGCGTTCCTGGTGCGGCCCCGCTCGTGCGCCCGGGCGCAGTGGTCGCGCAAGCCGCCGTGTGCGATCTCGTGGCCGGTGTCCAGGACGGCCTCGGCGGCGGGGCGATCGAGGCGATGATGGGCGCGCTCCCGGGTGAGGACCCCGCGGCCTACGCCCTGGCGTCGCCGGTCGCGCTCCTGCCCCTCGGCGTCCCCGGCTTGCTGGTGACCGGTGAGTACGACGCCGTCGTGCCGGTGGCTCAGTCCCGCTCGTACGCGGCGGCGGCCCGGGCTGCGGGGGACCCGGTGACCGTCGAGGTCATCCCGGGCGAGGGACATTTCGCGCATCTCGATCCGACGTCGGTGAGCTGGCAGGTCGTCCGGTCGTGGCTGTCGGACCCCTCTGCGAGGATGCTGGGGTGACCGATCCGCAGATGCGCTACGCCGAGTCGGTGGTCGACCTGATGGGCGACACCCCGCTGGTCAAGCTGTCCTCGGTGACCGTCGGCGTGCGTCCGCTGGTGCTGGCCAAGGTCGAGTACCTCAACCCCGGTGGCTCGGTGAAGGACCGGATCGCGGTCCGGATGATCGAGGCGGCCGAGGCGGACGGGCGGCTCCGCCCCGGGGGCACGATCGTGGAGCCGACGTCCGGCAACACCGGGGTGGGCCTGGCGCTGGTGGCCCAGCGCAAGGGTTACCGGTGCGTCTTCGTCTGCCCCGACAAGGTCAGCGAGGACAAGCGCAACGTGCTCATGGCCTATGGCGCCGAAGTGGTCGTCTGCCCGACGGCGGTGCCGCCGGACCACCCGGATTCGTACTACTCCGTCAGCGACCGGCTCACCCGGGAGATCGAGGGCGCCTGGAAGCCGGACCAGTATTCCAACCCGGAGGGCCCGGCCAGCCACTACGAGACGACCGGGCCGGAGGTCTGGCGCGACACAGCCGGCCGGGTCACCCACTTCGTGGCGGGTATCGGCACCGGCGGCACGATCACCGGCACCGGCCGGTACCTCAAGGAGACGTCCGCGGCCCGTCCCGCCGGTCCGGTCCGGATCGTCGGGGCCGACCCCGAGGGCTCGGTGTACTCGGGGGGCACCGGGCGGCCCTACCTGGTCGAGGGCGTCGGTGAGGACTTCTGGCCGACCGCGTACGACCCCAAGGTGCCCGATGAGATCATCGCGGTGTCCGACGCGGACTCGTTCGCGATGGCCCGGCGCCTCGCCCGGGAGGAGGGTCTGCTGGTGGGCGGGTCCTGCGGGATGGCGGTCGTCGCCGCGCTCCGGGTGGCGGCGCGCCTGGGTCCCGACGACGTCGTCGTCGTGCTGCTGCCCGACGGCGGTCGCGGCTACCTGTCCAAGATCTTCAACGACCGGTGGATGGCGTCGTACGGGTTCGTCCGGGCGGGTGACCGGGCGACCGTGGGCGACGTCCTGCGGGGCAAGTCCGGCGCGACCCCGGCGCTGGTGCACACGCATCCGAACGAGACCCTGCGCGACGCGATCGAGATCCTGCGGGAGTACAACGTCTCCCAGATGCCGGTGGTCAAGGCGGAGCCACCGGTCGTGATCGGCGAGGTCGCCGGGGCGGTGAGCGAGCGCGACCTGCTGGACGCCGTGTTCACCGGCCGCGCGGCGCTCGCCGACCGGGTTGAGCAGCACATGGCCCCGCCCCTGCCGTTGGTCGGGTCGGGCGAGCTCGTCGACGCGGCCCGGCAGGCGCTGGAACACGTCGACGCCGTGATGGTGGTCGACGACGGCAAACCCATCGGCGTCCTGACCCGCCATGACCTGCTCGGCTTCTTCGCCGGCTGACGCGGCCACCGGAGCGGGTGGCGACGTCGGCCGGCGAAGGCGCCACGGCCGAAGGGTGTGCCGTGGGTGCGGATTGCGTTGGGATGGCAACAAGCATCTTCCCTATCGGCGGCTTCGAGGCCAGACTGATCGCGGTGGAGCGCCGACCCGACCGCATCCCCGCCGTTGCCGGCGACCTCCACCGGGCTGCCGCGGCGGCGGACGACGCGAGAGCAGGCCGGGCGCGGCCGATCGGCACGATCGGCAGCTTCACCGTCGTGGCCGAACTGGGGCGTGGCGCGGCGGCCCGGGTCTTCCGGGTACGGCGTGACGGCGCTCCGGGCGCCCCCGAGTACGCCCTCAAGGTGCTCGACCCCGGCGCGGCCGGGCTGGCCGCCGGGCTGGCGGCGCTGCGGCGAGAAGCCGCCCTGCTGGCCGGCGTGGACCATCCCGGCCTGGCGACCATCCACGAGGTCGGCGAGGACGCCGGCCGCCCCTACGTGGTGATGGACCTGGTCGAGGGCCGTACGCTGGCCGCCGTCCTGGCGACCGGGCCGATGCCGCCGGGCCAGGTGATCGCGCTCGCCCGGGACCTCGCGGGCCCGCTCGCCGCCGTCCACCGCCACGGCCTGATGCATCGTGACCTCAAGCCGGACAACATCATGATGCTCCCCCACGGGCGAGCCCGGTTGATCGACTTCGGGCTGGCCGGGCGGCAGAGCGTCACCGGGTCGCCCACCGCGGCCGGCACCCTGCTCTACGCGTCGCCGGAGCAGACGGGCGTGCTGCGCCGTGCCCCGGACCACCGCTGCGACCTGTACTCCCTCGGTGCCGTGCTGTTCGAGTGCCTCACCGGCGGCCCGCCGTTCGTGGCCGACGAGGTCGCCGACCTGCTCCGGATGCACGCCGCCGCTCCGGTGCCCGACCTGCGCGAGCTGGTGCCCGGCATCCCGCCGGGGTTGGCCGAGGTGGTCACGACGCTGCTGGCCAAGGATCCCGACGACCGGTACGACGGCGCCGTCCAGCTCGCGGCCGATCTGGTCCGGATCGAGCGGGCCCCGGGAGGGCCGTTCACGCCACGCCGGGTGGCGCCCCGGTGGCAGGGCGCGGCGCGCCACCCGCTGCGCGGTCGGTCCGGCGACATGGCCCGGCTCACGGCGCGGTGGACCGCGGCGCGGGCCGGCGAGGGCGGTCTCTGGCTGGTCGGCGGGCCGACCGGTGTCGGCACGTCTCGGCTGGTCGCCGAGCTCGCGGCGCTCGCCGAAGGGGAGGGCGCCCTGGTGCTCCACGGCCGCGCCGGTGCGGACGACGCGATGCCGCTCGCCCCGCTCCGGGTGGCGCTCCAGGGGCATGCCCTGCGCGCCCAGCGGCTGCCCCCGGCCGAGCGCGAGCGTGCCGTCTCCCGGCTCGTCCGGGCCGCCGGGCCCCACCTGGGGCTGCTCATCACCTTGGCCCCCGCGCTCGCCCGGGTGCTGGCGGAGGGAACCGCCGCGGTCGAGCCCGGGGCCCGGCGGGGCGCCGTCCGCGGCCCCGTCACGGAGGACCAGGACCAGTTCGCCCTCGCCGTGGCCACCATGCTGCTCCGGCTGGCCCGACCCGGGGAGCCGGTGCTGCTGGTGCTGGACGACGCTCAGTGGCTCGATCCGGCCACCCGCCGGGTCCTCACCCACCTGGCGGCGGAGGCGGACGGCGTCCCGCTGCTCGCGCTGCTCGCCGGACGCACCGACGGCCCGGCCCCGCTGCGGGCGCCGGTCACCGGCCGCGGTCCGGGTCCGGACCTCAGCCTCGGCCCGCTCCCGGCGTCCGCGATCGCCGACCTCGTCCGCACCGCGCTCCCCGGCGCGGACGTCGGGCCGCGGCTGGCCCAGCTGCTGACCGCGCGCAGCGCCGGATCCCCCTTCATCGCGCACGAGTACCTCCAGGCGATCGTGGACGCGGGGCTGCTCCGCCCGCACTGGGGGCGCTGGAGCCTGGACGAGGCCGGACTGGAGGCGCTGCACCTCCCGCGGGACACGGTCGGCCTGGTCCTCGCCCGGCTGCGGAAGCTGCGCCCGGCCACCCAGGACGTGCTCAGCAGTGCGGCTGTCGCCGGTACCCGGTTCCGGACCGGGTCGGTCGCGGCCGCCGGGGCGTCCGGGGACGGCGAGGTCCTGACCGCGGTCGCGGAGGGGATCGCGTACGGGCTGGTCGAGCCGCGCGGCGAGGGGGTCTACACCTTCGTCCACGACGGGGTGCGCCGGGCGCTGCTCGACCGCCTGGACGCCGCCGAGGCGGCGCTGCGACACCGGCGCGTCGCCGACACCCTCGAGTCCGCGCTCGATGGTGGGCCGGGGGTCGAGCCGGAGCTCGCCGGGCGCGCCGAGGACGACTACGCCGTCGCCCGGCACCGCCTCGCCGGGGGGCCGGAGCACGCGCCGCAGCGCGCGTTCGACGCCTGCTGGCGCGCCGGGCTGCAGGCGCTGCGCGGGTGCGCACCGGCCGAGGCGGTGGAGTACTTCGGCCAGGCGGCGTCGATCGCGGAGGCGGCGGGTCCCGAGGGCGTCGTCGTCCGGCGCGGGTTCGGCCGGGACCGAGGCCTGGCCCTGCAGCGCAACGGCGACCTCGGCGAGGCGCGTCGGGTGCTGCAGGAGGCCCTGGACGTCGAGGAGGACCCGGTCGCGCGGGCCGAGATCCTGGCCGTGACGGCCCAGGTCTACTGCTCGTCGTGGCTACCCCGGGAGGGCGTCGCGGCGGTCCGGCGCGGGCTGGCCGAGCTGGGGGCGCCGTTGCCGCGCACCCGAGCCGGCCTGGTGCTGTCGACGCTGTGGTGTCTGGTGGCCGCCCAGATCATGCAGTGGACGGGCTGGGGGTACGGCTCCGCCCGCGGCGAGGACCGGCGGCGATACCGGTTGATCATCAATCTGCACCGCGCCGGTGCCTACTGCTGCCTGCTCAGCGGGTGGTTCAGCTGGCTGCTGATCTACAACGTTCGGGTCCCGTACTGGGGCAACCGGATCGGCGGCGGGACGCTGTACGTCCGCGGCCAGGCGGGGTTGGCGCTCTGCTGCCTCCAGCTCGGCCGGCGGGCGGCGGCGACCCGGGTGTTCGCCCGGCTGCGGGCCGACCCGTCGTGCCGCGACGATCCGGTGCTGCAGGCCGAGCTCGCGGACTGCGAGGGGGCCGCCCGGTACTTCGCCGGCGATGACGACGGCGAGTCCCTCGCGGACGCCCTGCTCCAGCACGGCCGCTGGCTGGACACACCGACGTTCCGCGACGGGTGTGACGCGCTCGCGCTGCACGCGCTCAACGCGGGTCGGACCGAGCACGCGGTTCGCTGGTTGGACGCGTCCGGTCGCCGGTTGGCGTCCGGTGCCGAGGAGGCGAACTCACCGGCGCACTACCTCACCCTGGCCGTGCTCGAGGCCGTCCGCGGACGCCCTGCCCCGGCCTCGCTGATCCTCCGTCAGGCGGCGGCCGGGCTCCCCGCCGACAGTCCGCCCGGGATTCTCGAGGTGCAGCGCCTCGCCGAGCTGATCGTGCTGCGCGAGCAGGACGAGACCGGCGAGCCCTTCGACCGCGCCGTCGATGCGTTCGAGGCGCTCGGTATCGGGAGGGTAGCGCTGCTGCGGATGCACCGGGTTGCCTACTTCCACCTGGTGATGGGCCGGCTCACCCAGTTCCGGCGGGGGGCGGACGGCGAGCGGGCGGTCCGGCTGAAGCAGGCGCGCGCGGCCCTGGGGCAGCTGCACCGGATGCCGCGGGACGGCGACCTGCGCGCTCTCGAGCGGGTCGCCCGGGCCGACCTGCTGGTGGCGACCGGGCGGCCGCGGGTGGCGCTCCGGGTGCTCGCGGAGGCCCTCGGCGGAAGCGGGGAGCTGGACCCGCACGACGTCCCGATGGCCGCCTAC
>DATDMG010000509.1:0-38846 GCA_036518955.1 Kineosporiaceae bacterium
TTCAACGGCTTCCCGGTGCTCGGGTCGATCCTCGCCGGCGACGACCTGCTGCCGCGCCAGCTGCACACCCGCGGCGACCGGCTGGCGTTCAGCAACGGGATCATCCTGCTCGGGGGCGCGGCGTGCGCGCTGATCCTGGCCTACGACGCCGAGGTGACCCGGCTGATCCAGCTCTACATCGTCGGCGTGTTCATCTCGTTCACCACCAGCCAGACCGGCATGGTCCGGCACTGGACCCGGCTGCTGCGGACCGAGACCGACCGGTCGGCGCGGCTGCACATGCACCGGTCCCGGCTGATCAACGGCATCGGGTTGAGCATCACCGGCACGGTCCTGGTCATCGTGCTGATCACGAAGTTCTCCCGGGGTGCCTACCTGGCCCTGCTGGCGATGGGGATCCTCTACGCGCTGATGCTCGCGATCCGCCGGCACTACCTCAGCGTCCGCCGGGAGCTGGCGGTCGGCGAGCGGGCCCAGGCCCGCGCCCTGCCCTCCCGCGTCCACGCGATCGTGCTGGTCTCCAAGCTCCACCTGGCGACCCTGCGGGCCCTCGCGTACGCCCGCGCGTCCCGGCCCTCGGTGCTGGAGGCGATCACCGTCACGGTCGAGCCCGCGGACACCCAGCGGCTGCGGGAGGAGTGGGAGGCGCGCGACCTCCCGATCCCGCTGCGCGCCCTGGAGTCCCCGTACCGGGAGATCACCGGTCCGATCGTCGACTACGTGAAGGGCATCCGACGGGACAGTCCCCGGGACCTGGTGGTCGTCTTCGTGCCGGAGTACGTCGTCGGCCACTGGTGGGAGCGGCTGTTGCACAATCAGAGCGCCCTGCGACTGCGGGCACGGCTGCACTACATGCCGGGCGTCGTGATCGCGTCCGTGCCCTGGCAGCTGGCGTCGTCCGAAGGGCTGGCCGAACGCGAGGAGGTCGCCGGGCCGGGAGCCCTGCGCCGGGGCGTGCCGGCCGGGGCCGGGCCGGTCGGCGCCGACGGCTCCCGGGCAGCAGGACCTTCCTCCGCCGCGACCCCGGACGGCGGCAGGGCCGCCGGCGCGGGGGGCGGGCCCGGGGAGGACGCGCCCGCGGCCTCCGCGCGACCCGAATCGAGGCGGTCGCGCTGACTCGGCGGCCGGAGCGGGCAGACCGGACCGAGCTGCTGGACCTGCAGGTCGGTCCGGTGGCGCACGGCGGTCACTGCGTGGCACGGCACGAGGGCCGGGTGGTGTTCGTCCGGCACGCCCTGCCCGGCGAGCGGGTGCTCGCCCGGCTGGTGGTGGGCGGGGACGGCGACCGGTTCTGGCGCGCGGACGCCGTCACGGTGCTCGAGCCCTCCGCCGACCGGGTCACGCCGCCGTGCCCGCTGTCCGGGCCCGGTGGCTGCGGTGGCTGTGACTGGCAACACGTGGCGCTCCCGGCGCAACGTCGGCTCAAGGCGAAGGTGGTGCTGGAGCAGCTGGGTCGCCTCGGCGGCGTGGACCCCGAGGGGGTGCCGGGGCTCCCGGCGCTGGAGGTCGAGGCCCTGCCGGTGGCCGGGCACGGCGACGACGGCCTGGGCTGGCGCACCCGGATGCGCTTCGCGGTGGACGACGACGGGCGGCCCGGGCTGCGCCGGCACCGTTCGCACGACCTCGTCCCTGTCCCGCAGTGCCCGATCGCGCACTCCGAGGTCTCCGCCCTGGACGTCGGCGGCCGGCGCTGGCCCCGGGTCGAGGCGGTCGAAGCGGTCTCGGCCGGCGGCGTTCCCGGGGGACCGGCAGGCCATCACCCGGGGGGGCGGGGCGGTGCGGCGCAGCGGTTGGTGGTCGTCGTCCCGGCCACCCTGGCGGACGGCTCGTCCGCCCGGGTGGGCGTGCCGCCGCTGGCGTCCGACGCCGCGCTCGCGCTGCGCACCCCGGACGGGCTGCGGCGACTGCGGGGGCGTACCTGGGTGGAGGAGCGGGTCGAGGTCGACGGGACCCCGCGCTCGTTCCGGGTGACCGGCGCCGGCTTCTGGCAGGTTCACCCCGGGGCCGCGCAGGCGCTGGTCTCGGCGGTGCTGGCCGCGGCGGAGCCTCGCCCCGGCGAGCGCGCGGTCGACCTGTACTGCGGGGTGGGCCTGTTCACCGCGGCCCTGGCCCTGCGGGTCGGCCCGGGCGGCGCCGTCCTGGGGGTGGAGAGTGACGACCGGGCCGTCGCCGATGCCCGGCGCAATCTGCACGACCTGCCCCAGGCTGTGCTCGAGCCGGGCCGGGTCGAGCGGGTGCTGCCGAGGCTGGCCCGGGCGGGCTGGGAGCGTGCCGACGTCGCCGTCCTCGATCCGCCCCGGAGCGGGGCCGGCCGCGCCGTTCTGGACGCCGTGCTCGGGCTGCGTCCCCGGGTGGTGGTGTACGTCGCCTGCGACCCCGCCGCGCTGGCCCGGGACGTCGCCACGGCGTCGGCCGGCGGGTACCGGCTGGCCGCGCTGCGGGCGCTGGACCTGTTCCCGATGACCCAGCACGTGGAGTGCGTGGCCACCCTCGTCCCGCAGCGGGCCGGCGGGCCGGCGGGCGGCCCACCGCCCGGAGTGGCCGTGGCGGGCCACGGTGAGATATCTTGATGTCGAGATACTTTTGACGCGAAGGAGCGGGCCCGTGAACAGCACCAGCAAGGACAGCTTCGGCGCGAAGGGAACCCTGCGGGTCGGCGGCACCGACCACGAGGTCTACCGGCTGTCGGCCGTGCCCGGCGCGGCCGGCCTTCCCTTCAGCCTGAAGGTTCTGCTCGAGAACCTGCTGCGCACCGAGGACGGCGCGAACATCACCGCCGACCACATCCGGGCGCTGGCCGGGTGGGATCCGCAGGCGGAGCCGGACACCGAGATCCAGTTCACCCCGGCCCGCGTGATCATGCAGGACTTCACCGGCGTCCCCTGCGTCGTCGACCTCGCCACCCTGCGGGAGGCCGTTGTCGACCTGGCCGGAGACCCGTCCCGGATCAACCCGCTGGCGCCCGCCGAGCTGGTCATCGACCACTCCGTGATCATCGACGTGTTCGGCCGGCAGGACGCCGTCGAGCGGAACATGGACATCGAGTACGAGCGGAACCGGGAGCGCTACCAGTTCCTCCGCTGGGGCCAGACGGCCTTCGACGAGTTCAAGGTCGTGCCGCCCGGGACCGGGATCGTGCACCAGGTGAACATCGAGCACCTGGCCCGGGTGGTGATGGCCCGTGAGGGGGTCGCCTACCCCGACACCTGCGTCGGCACCGACTCGCACACCACGATGGTCAACGGGCTGGGCGTGCTGGGCTGGGGCGTCGGCGGGATCGAGGCGGAGGCCGCGATGCTCGGCCAGCCGGTGTCGATGCTCATCCCGCGGGTCGTCGGGTTCAAGCTCACCGGGGAGATCCCGGCGGGGGCGACGGCCACGGACGTCGTCCTGACGATCACCCAGCTGCTCCGCAGGCACGGCGTGGTCGGCAAGTTCGTCGAGTTCTACGGCGACGGGGTGGCCGCCGTCCCGCTGGCGAACCGCGCGACGATCGGCAACATGAGCCCGGAGTTCGGCTCCACCTGCGCGATCTTCCCGGTCGACGAGGTCACCCTGGAGTACCTGCGGCTCACCGGCCGCCCGGCCGAGCAGCTCGCGCTGGTCGAGGCCTACGCCAAGGAGCAGGGCCTGTGGCACGACCCGAGCCGCGAGGTGCGGTACTCGGAGTACCTCGAGCTGGACCTCTCCAGCGTGGTGCCGAGCATCGCCGGCCCGAAGCGCCCGCAGGACCGGGTGGCGCTCGCCGACGCGAAGCAGGCGTTCCGCTCCACCCTGGTCGACTACGCCGGCCCCGACACCCCACCTGGTGGCGTCGACGAGGCGGTCGCCGAGTCCTTCCCCGCCAGCGACTCCCCGGCGCCCGGGCACGCCGTGGACGACGCTCCGGTCGAGACCGGGGGCCTCGGCGGTGGCCGGCGCGGCCGGGCCACCCGGCGCAGCCCGGTGACGCTCGCCGACGGGCGGTCCTTCGAGCTCGACCACGGCGCAGTGGTGATCGCCTCGATCACCTCCTGCACCAACACCTCCAATCCCTCGGTGATGCTCGGTGCCGCCCTGCTCGCCAAGGCCGCGGTCGAGCGGGGCCTGGCGGTCAAACCGTGGGTGAAGACCTCGCTCGCCCCCGGCAGCAAGGTCGTGATGGACTACTACGAGAAGGCCGGCCTCGTCCCGTACCTGGAGAAGCTGGGCTTCCACGTCGTCGGGTACGGCTGCACCACGTGCATCGGCAACTCCGGACCCCTGCCGGAGGAGATCTCCGCGGCGGTCCAGGCGAACGACCTGGCCGTGGTCTCCGTGCTGTCCGGAAACCGGAACTTCGAGGGCCGGATCAACCCTGACGTGAAGATGAACTACCTGGCGTCGCCGCCGCTGGTGATCGCGTACGCGCTCGCCGGCACGATGGACTTCGACGTCGAGACCGACCCGCTGGGCACCGACCCGGACGGCGAGCCGGTGTACCTGCGCGACGTCTGGCCGTCGCCGGCCGACGTCGAACGGGTGGTCGCCGAGTCGATCACGCGGGACATGTTCAGCACGGACTACGCCGACGTCTTCGCCGGTGACGAGCGCTGGCGCTCGCTGCCGACACCGGCGGGCAGCACGTTCGACTGGGACCCCGCCTCGACGTACGTGCGCAAGCCGCCCTACTTCGACGGCATGTCGCGGACGCCGGCGCCGGTGACCGACATCGCGGGCGCCCGGGTGCTCGCTCTGCTGGGCGACTCCGTGACGACCGACCACATCAGCCCGGCGGGTTCGATCAAGCCGGACAGCCCGGCCGGCCGATACCTGATCGAGCACGGGGTGCGGCGCGAGGACTTCAACTCCTACGGCTCTCGCCGCGGCAACCACGAGGTCATGATCCGCGGCACGTTCGCCAACATCCGGCTGCGCAACCGGCTGCTGGACGGCGTCGAAGGTGGCTTCACCCGCAACTTCCTGGCCGGCGGCGAACAGACCACGATCTACGACGCGGCCCAGGCGTACGCGTCCGCGGGCGTCCCGCTGGTGATCCTCGCCGGCAAGGAGTACGGCTCGGGCTCCAGCCGGGACTGGGCGGCGAAGGGGACGGCGCTCCTCGGCGTCCGTGCCGTGATTGCGGAGAGTTACGAGAGGATCCACCGCTCGAACCTCATCGGGATGGGCGTCCTGCCCCTGCAGTTCCCCGCCGGGCAGACCGCTGCGGCCCTGGGCCTGGACGGCACGGAGACCTACTCGGTCACCGGGGTCGAGCAGCTGAACACCGGGACGACGCCCCGCTCGGTCGTGGTCACGGCCAGCCGGGCGGACGGTTCGGTGGTCGGGTTCGAGCCCGTCGTCCGGATCGACACCCCAGGTGAGGCGGACTACTACCGCAACGGCGGGATCCTGCAGTACGTCCTGCGCCAGTTGGTCCGGGCCGGCTGACGCCGCCCGCCGGCGGGGTCGCGCAGGCTGCGACGCGCCGTCCGGGCACCGCGGGCCGGTGCCCGGACAGCGCGTCGGCCTGTCGGGCCCGGTGGCCGCGGCGGTGTCCTGGGCCCAGCGGCGGACGCCGTCGATCACGAGTCGCAATCGTTACCGACAGGTGACCGCGACGTTGCCGCTTTCGCTTCCGGTGAGGCCCTGATCAGAATATGTTGTGGGTCGCAACATATCCGTGGCCCGCCGGGAAGGCCGCGGCTGTGCCAGGGCCCCGCGACCGGCGAGGGCCAATGTCCCGGAACCGACGGCGGTTCCAGGAAGGATCGGAGCATGCGCAAGCGTCTTGTGGGGGCCCTCACCTTCATGGCGGTCGGTTCCCTCACCCTTGCCGCCTGTGGTGGCGGCTCGTCGGGTGGGTCCGGCTCGTCCTCGACCTCGGCGGCGTCGGCGAGTGGCTCCTCCAGCGGCTCCTCGGGCGGCGGCGCCCAGGTCGGAGTGATCCTGCCCGATACCCAGTCCTCGCAGCGTTGGGAGTCGTTCGACAAGCCCTACCTGCAGCAGGCGTTCGACGCGGCGGGTGTCAAGGCCGACATCCAGAACGCTCTGGGTGACACGGGCAAGATGGCGACGATCGCCGACTCGATGATCCAGGAGGGCGTGAAGGTCCTCATCATCACCAACCTGGACAGCGCCTCGGGTGCGCAGATCGAGACCAAGGCGAAGAGCGCCGGCATCAAGACGATCGACTACGACCGGCTCACTCTGGGTGGCTCGGCCGACTACTACGTGTCGTTCGACAACGTCAAGGTCGGCGAGCTGCAGGGTTCGACGCTGATCCAGTGCCTCGGCAGCAAGGCGGACGCCAAGATCATCGAGATCAACGGGTCGCCCACCGACAACAACGCCACGCTCTTCAAGAAGGGCTACGACTCCCAGCTCACCCCGAAGTACTCCGCGGGCTGGAAGAAGGTCGGCGACCAGTCGGTGCCCAAGTGGGACAACGCCCAGGCGGGCACGATCTTCGAGCAGCTGCTCACCGCCGCCGGCAACAAGGTCGACGGGGTCCTGGTGGCCAACGACGGCATGGCCCAGTCGGTCATCACCGTGCTCAAGAAGAACGGCCTGAAGGTCCCGGTCACGGGTCAGGACGCGACCCCCGACGGCCTGCGCAGCGTGCTGGTGGGCGACCAGTGCATGACCGTCTACAAGGCCGTCAAGGCTGAGGCCAAGGGTGCGGCCGACGCCGCCGTGGCGTTGATCAAGGGCGGCACGGTCGACACCAAGGGCGCGACCACCAAGGACTCCCAGGCGAACCGTGACGTGCCGTCCGTTCTGCTGGTCCCGGTCGCGATCACCGCGGACAAGGTCAAGGACGTGGTGGCGGACGGCTTCGTCAAGGCGTCCGACATCTGCACCACCGCCGAGGCGAAAGCCGCCTGCACCAAGAACGGCGTGTCCTGACCTGACGCGATCCTGCCCTGCGCGTGCAGAGACGTGACGTGTGCAGCGACGTGAGCTGAACGCTCGTGCGGCCGGTAGCGCCTTTGGTGCTACCGGCCGCACGATTGCACCGATCGCCGTCCCGACGACCCGACCGGACCGGTCCGCCCCTGCGGTCCGGGCGAGGACGCCGGGACCGGCCACCGCTCGTCGGACGGCGCGTCGCCGCCGTCCACCGGGCGGCCACCATCGGTAGTGAGCAGGCCGATGCCTGCCGTGCATCGCCGCGGGGGCGCGGCGGAGAGCGAGAGGTCGTGTCGATCAACCCGATCCTGCAGATGACCGGGATCAACAAGAGTTTCGGCCCGGTGCACGTCCTGCACGACGTCGACTTCGCCGTCTACCCGGGTGAGGTGACCGCTCTCGTCGGCGACAACGGCGCGGGCAAGACGACGCTGGTCAAGTGCATCAGCGGCATCTACACGATCGACAGCGGACAGATCCTCTTCGAGGGTGACCCGGTGGCCATGCACGGCCCGCGGGACGCGGCCGCGCTGGGGATCGAGGTGGTCTACCAGGACCTCGCGCTGTGCGACAACCTGGACATCGTCCAGAACATGTTCCTCGGCCGCGAGCTGCGCCGCGGTGGCGTCCTTGACGAGGGGGCGATGGAGCGCAGGTCCCGTGACGTGCTCGCCAGCCTGTCGGTCCGGACCGTGAAGAGCGTGCGCCAGGTGGTGTCCAGCCTGTCCGGCGGACAGCGCCAGACCGTGGCCATCGCCAAGTCGGTCCTCTGGAACAGCAAGGTCGTGCTCCTCGACGAGCCGACGGCGGCGCTGGGCGTCGCGCAGACCGAGCAGGTGCTGGCGCTGGTCCGCAGGCTCGCCGACCAGGGTCTGGGCGTCGTCCTCATCTCGCACAACATGAACGACGTGCTGCAGGTCTCCGACCGGATCGCGACCCTGTACCTGGGCCGCCTGGCGGCGGAGGTGAAGGCGAGGGACGTCACCCACGCGCAGGTCGTCGAGCTGATCACCACCGGTCGCTCCGGCGACATCGGACTGCGGCCGGCCGAGGCCGCAGCCACGACCATCTGAGGGGGCCGCGATGACCACGGAATCCAAGGGCACCACGGCGTCCGCCACGTCGACCGAGGTGGCGCAGTCCGACTTCGCCCGAGACGCGGGGGCCGCGACCCTCGGCGACTACGTACGGGACTACGTCAGCCGGGTCCGCGGCGGCGAGGTCGGCGCGTTGCCGGCCGTGCTCGGCCTGGTGGTGCTGGCCCTGATCTTCTCGCAGGCCAGCGATCGCTTCATGTCCGTCTACAACCTGGCCAACCTGGTGAGCCAGGCCGGAATCACCGTGCTCATCGCGATGGGCCTGGTCTTCGTGCTGCTGCTGGGCGAGATCGACCTCGCCGCCGGCACGGCCAGCGGCGCGTGTGCCGCGATCATGGGTCTCTCGCTGGTGAACAAGGGCGACATCCACAAGGCCTTCGGGACGACGACGTTCACGGTCGTCGTCCTGTTCATGCTCGCCGCCATCGCCATCGCGGTGCTCTCCCGGCTGTGGATCGCCGTCGCCCTGGTCGCGGCGGGCGTGCTGATCTTCGTGACCGGCGTGGGGGCCGGAAGCCAGCTGGGTGCGATCTACCTGTCCGTGTCGGCAGGTGTCGCGATCGGCCTCGTCACCGGGTTCCTGGTGGCGCGGGTCGGCATCCCGTCGTTCGTCGTCACCCTGGCGCTCTTCCTCGGCTGGCAGGGCGTCCTGCTGCAGTTCATCGGCACCGGCGCCGCGATCTCGGTGAGCAGCTTCCCGCTGATCAACAACATCTCGAACGGAAACCTGCCGCCGCTCTGGGGTTGGATCATGTTCGTCGTGGTGGTGGGCGGTTACGCCGCGATCACTCTGCGCCGGTCGATCCAGCGCCGTTCCGAAGGCCTGTCCGCCGAGCCGATCCCGCTGGTCCTGCTCCGCGCCGGCGGCATCACCGTGATCGCGGGTGTGGGTCTGTACCTGCTGAACCGGGAGCGGTCCCCGAACCCGGCGAACGCCTCGATCAAGGGCGCGCCCTACGTGCTCCCCCTGATCATCGTGTTGATGATCCTGTGGACGTTCGTGCTGAGCAAGACCCGGTTCGGGCGGTACATCTACGCGGTCGGCGGAAACGCCGAGGCGTCCCGTCGGGCCGGTGTCGACCTGCGCCGGATCCGCATCTCGGCCTTCGCCATCACCTCCGGGATGGCGGCGCTCGGCGGCGTCGTGCAGGCCTCCCGGCTCGGCAGCATCCCGTCCGATGCGGGCGGCGGGAACACCCTGCTCTACGCCGTCGCAGCCGCCGTCATCGGCGGGACCTCGCTGTTCGGCGGCCGCGGGCGGGCCCGGGACGCCGTGATCGGCGGCCTGGTGATCGCGATGATCCCGAACGGCCTCGGCCTGCTGCCGAACCTGCCGGCGTCGGCGAACTTCATCATCACCATGCTCGTCCTGCTGCTGGCCGCGAGCGTGGATGCGCTCTCCCGGAAGCGTTCCGCCACGACCTGAGGGCGGCGCCTGTCGCCTGCCCGCGGCGTGCCGGTCCGGACGGCCTTGCCCGCCGTCCGGACCGGTCCGCCGTCCACCGCGGCCGTCGGTTCCCCGCGGGGGGCGTCCAGGGGTCGTCCGTGCACGGGGACCGGCAGAAGGAGAGCTCTGATGGCTCCGCTCGGTCGCTCGCCGTGGGCCGCCCGGGGCGGTAACCCGCGTGACGTGCGGCGGCACAACCTCGGCATCCTGCTGGGGCACCTGCACAGCTCCGCGCCGCTCAGCCGGGCGGAGCTCACCCAACGGATGGGCCTCAACCGCAGCACGATCGCCGGGCTGGTGTCCCAGCTCACCGAGCTGGGGCTGGTGGAGGAGGAGCGCCCCGCCGGCACCCGGGCCGGTGCCGGGCGCCCTTCGCTGGTGGTCCGGCTCAGGCCGCAGGGCGTGCACGTCCTGGCCGTCGACATCGGGGTCGACCGGGCGACCGTCGGGCTGGTCGGGCTGGGGGGTCGGGTCGTCGCCCGCCGCGGGACCCGGTTCCGGCCGTCGGCGTCGCCGGCTGTGGTGGCCGCCGCGGTGCGGCGGCTGGTGGAGGCACTGCTCGACGATCCGGTCGGGTACGGCGCGCCGATCGTCGGGATGGGGGTCGCGCTGCCGGCGGTCGTCCGGCGTCCGGACGGGTTCATCCGCTTCGCACCGAACCTGGGCTGGGTCGACCAGCCGCTCGGCGAACTGCTCGCCGTCCAGCTCATGGACGTGCTGCGGGGGCACCGGGTGCAGGTGGGTAACGACGCCGATCTCGGCGTGCTCGCCGAGCACCTGCGCGGCGCCGCGGTGGGGGAGAACGACGTCGTCTTCATCATGGGCGGGGTCGGCGTGGGTGGCGGCTGCATCGTGGGCGGCGTGCCGTTGACCGGCGCCGGTGGCTACGCCGGCGAGGTGGGCCACCTGCCGGTGGTGCCGGGCGGGCGGAGCTGCCGTTGCGGTGCCCGGGGCTGCTGGGAGACGGTGATCGGCGAGCCGGCGATCGCCCGCGCGCTGGGCCAGCGCAGCGCGGACGTCGACGAACTCGTGCAGGCCGTTCACGCGGCGGCCGGGTCGGGCGCCCTGGATGCCGTCGCCTGCCACCTCGGGCGCGGTCTGGCTGCTGTGGTGAACCTGCTCAATCCGCGCCTCGTCATCATCGGTGGCGTGCTGGGGGAGGTGTTCGGTGCGGCCAGGGACGCCGTCCGCGCCGCGCTGGACGCCACCGCCCTCACGGCGTCGGCCGACCAGGTGCAGCTGGCCCTGCCGAGGCTGGGCGCCGACGCGGTGCTCGTCGGGGCGTCCGAGCTGGCGTGGGAGGAGCTGCTGGCCGATCCGGTGGCGGTGATGACCGGCGTCCCGGTGCTCTGACGGTGGGCGGGGCCTGATGCCCGGTCCACCCCGTTACCCCGATCAGGGGAGCGTGGTCGGCCGGAGGCCGCTTCGCCGACCGCCTCCGGCAGGATGGGGGCGGTGACCGATCGCACCCTCCCACCCGGCTGGCCGGAGCAGGTACGACGGCCTGGAACACCGGACTGGGAGCGGTCAGCCACCGGATGGTTGCTCGACCAGTGCCCGCCTGAGTACCGCGGGTACGCCGTCGTGGTGCGGCACCCCGGGGTGCTGGCCTGGCTGGCGGGCTGTCACGTCGAGGCCGGCCTGGCCGGGGCCGGCCAGGCGTTGGCCCGGGCGCGTGGGGAACTTGCCCACCAGGTGCCGCCCCCCGCCCTCGCCGAGCTGATCGAGGTGCTCGAGGCCGAGCGGGTGCGGCTCGTCGCCGCCCGGCGAGCGGTGGGCCTGGTCGAGGGGGCCCTGCGTGGGGAGCGGTACGTGCCTCGGCTGTGAGGTGTCGGTGCCCGCGATGTGACCTTTGGGGGGTGCGGCAGGGACGTCGAGCGGTTGAGCGGGCGGCGCCCACCTAGACTCGCACTCGCCGCGGTCCGTCAACCGTCGGCGAGGAGGACCGCTTCATGGTGGCGTTGCAGGCGATCGAGGGACCGCAGGACCTGCGCCCGCTCACCCATACCCAGCTCGCCGACCTGGCGGCTCAGATCCGCGAGTTCCTGGTGGCGAAGGTCTCCCGCACGGGCGGCCACCTCGGGCCCAATCTGGGGGTGGTCGAGCTCACCCTGGCCGTGCACCGGGTGTTCGACTCCCCGAGCGACACCATCGTGTTCGACACCGGGCACCAGGCGTACGTCCACAAGATCCTCACCGGGCGGCAGGACTTCTCCCGCCTCCGTCGCAAGGGTGGTCTCTCCGGCTACCCCTGCCGGGCGGAGTCCGATCACGACGTCGTGGAGAACAGCCACGCGTCGACGGCCCTGTCCTGGGCGGACGGGATCGCCCGGGCTCATCAGCTCGCCGGCAGCGTCCACCGGCACGTGGTGGCGGTCGTGGGTGACGGCGCCCTCACGGGCGGGATGGCCTGGGAGGCTCTCAACAACATCGCGACCGGCCGGGACCGGCGGCTGGTGATCGTCGTGAACGACAACGAGCGCTCCTACGCGCCGACCATCGGCGGCCTGGCGCACCACCTGTCCACGTTGCGGACCACCCGCGGGTACGAGCGTTTCCTGGAGTGGGGCAAGTCGGCCCTGCAACGCGGCGGGGTGCCCGGGCGGCTCGCCTTCGAGGCGCTGCACGGGGTGAAGAAGGGCATCAAGGACGTCGTCGCGCCGCAGGGCATGTTCGAGGACCTCGGGATCAAGTACGTCGGCCCGGTCGACGGCCACGACGTTGCCGAGCTCGAGCACGCCCTGCGCCGGGCCAAGGCGTACGGCGGTCCGGTCATCGTGCACGTGATCACTCGCAAGGGCAACGGGTACGGCCCTGCCGAGAACGACGAGACGGATCGGTTCCACGCCACGGGCGTGATCGATCCGCGGACCGGGCGACCCGTCGTCGCCGCCGGGATCAGCTGGACGAGCGTCTTCGCCGACGAGATCCTCCGGATCGGCTCGGAGCGCGAGGACGTCGTCGGGATCACCGCGGCCATGCTCGTCCCGGTCGGCCTGCACCGGTTCGCCGAGGCGTTCCCGGAGCGGGTCGTCGACGTCGGGATCGCCGAGCAGCATGCCGTGGCGAGCGCGGCCGGGATGGCCTTCGCGGGTCTGCACCCGGTCGTCGCGGTGTACGCAACCTTCGTCAACCGGGCCTTCGACCAGGTGCTGATGGACGTCGGCCTGCACCGGGCCGGGGTCACCTTCGTCCTCGACCGGGCGGGGATCACCGGTGACGACGGGCCGAGTCACCACGGGATGTGGGACCTCTCCCTGCTCCGGCTCGTGCCGGGGATCCGGATCGCCGCGCCCCGCGACGCCGACACCCTGCGCGACGAGTTGCGCGAGGCCGTCGCCGTGGACGGCGCCCCCACCGTCGTCCGGTTCTCCAAGGGGGAGGTGCCGGTCGGGATCCCGGCCATCGAGCGGCTGGGTGCGCTCGACGTGCTCCGCCGGGCCGGTGAGCCCGACGTCCTGCTGGTGGCGGTGGGTGCGATGGTGGGGCTGGGGCTCGACGTCGCCGATCGCCTGGTCGCCCAGGGCATCGGCGTCACGCTGGTCGACCCGCGCTGGGTGATCCCCGTGGACGACGCCCTGCTCGATCTCGCTCGCAGCCATCGCCGGGTCGTGGTCGTCGAGGACAACCTCGTCGAGGGGGGCATCGCCTCCGCGGTCGCCGAGCGGCTGGCCGTGCTGGGCGTCCCGACACCGGTGACCGGGTTCGGCGTCCCACGCCGGTTCATCGACCACGCGTCCCGTAGCGAGGTGCTCGAGGATCTCGGCCTGACCGCGCAGGAGGTGTCCCGGCACGTCGTCGAGGCCGTCGCCGTCCAGGCGGAAGCCCTGGACCGCGCCACCCCCCTGCCTCGCTCCTGACCACCGCACCTCCGTTGTGATCATGTGCTGAGCGTCGGGATGGTCCCGGAGCGGGTGAAGTGCATGGTCACTGTTGATGCGCGTGATCACGGGTGGCGGGCGTCCGGGTGACGCGCTCCGTGGCGACGGTGAGTGGCTCCGGCAGGCCGCGCCGAGCCGGCGCGGTGAGCAGCCAGACGGCCCGGGCGTAGTCCTGGTCGGCCGCCGCGGTGCCGATCCACACCCGGTCCCGGCGCGGGGCGGACACTGCCGGTGCCTCCGGGCGCGCCGTCGTCGGGGGGCCCGGCTCGAGGCCGGCGAGCCAGGCGCGTACCGCCGGCACCGTGAGCATCGTCAGCGCGTCGGCCCCGCCGACGCCGGCGAGGGCCCGCGGAGGCGTTCCGCCCGCTTCGGCGCGGTCGATCGCGAAGCAGGCCAGCCGCTCGGTCAGCGGCCGGAGCGCCGCCCACACCGCCGTCGGGTCCAGCTGCGCCGACCGGATGACCGACGGGGGGAGCGGCACGGGCTCGTCGTCCCCGGGGAGCAGGCGCCACACCCCGAGGCCGACGTCGAGCACGTCGCCCGGCACACGCTCGTGGACCCACTCCGGTCCGGGGTGCAGCAGGTGCCCGGCCGGCAGGGCGAGCGGGCGGAGCGCGCGGGCCAGCACCTCGGTCGCGGCAGGGCCCAGGACCTCGACGGCGTGGTGCAGTTCCAGCAGCAGGGCGAGGCGGCGACGTGGCGCCGGGGTGATCGGGTCGTCGTCCCGGAGGAGCCGGGCGACCTCGGGCCAGCCGACCGCCGCCCCGCAGGAGCAGCCCGGGGCCAGGACGCCGTCCGCGGTCGCCGTCGCCCCCACGCCGTCGAGCACGCACACGGCACGGACCAGCCGCCTGACCGCGGTGTGCTCCTCCATGCGCCCACCGTAGTCGTACGGGCAGCCACGTGCGGTGGAGGCGCGCCAGGATCGCCCGCGTCGGGGGATTTGGACGATCACTGAGTGTGATAGATCAACGGAGTCGGTGTCTGAAGGCTACTGTGCGGCCATGGGATGGGACCGGCCCGCTACCGGAGGGCGGCCACCCGGCCGGTTCGCCTGGGCGTTCGCCGTCCTGAGCGCGGCCGGCCTGGTGGCGGCGTTGGGCGCCGTCGGGCTCCGGGCGCTGGACGGCGAGGGCCCGCTCGCCCTGCCCGCGTTCGCCGGTGCACCGGCCGACCTGCGCGCCCGGGGCGTCGATCCGGCGCTCGGGCTGATGACCCGGGCGTTGCGTGCGCACGACGAACGTGCCTACCTCGCTGTCGTCGACGGCCGGGACGCCGCCCTGCTGGCCCGTCAGCGCACCCTGTTCCGCAACCTGCAGGCGCTGCCCCTGAAGGACCCGTTGCTTCGCTGGGACGGCCGGCGGTCGCAGCCGTCCGAGCACCCCGAGCGCTACCCCGCGGGCGCGGTCACCGTCGTCGCGGACCTGACGTTCCTGCTCGACGGCTGGGACGACGAGAACGTCGACGATGTCGTCGTCCTCACCCTGGCCCCGGTCGGCCGCGGCTGGCTGGTCGTCGGGGACACGGACGACGCCGGCACCTCACCGGCCCGGCGGTACCTGGAGCCGTGGACGGTGGGCGTGCCGCTCGGCGTCGAGCGGCGTGGCCACGTCCTGGTCGTGGGCCAGGCGGCGCAGCGGGCGGAGCTGCGGCGCCTGGCCGACCGCCTCGAGCAGGTGGCCGGCGACGTCCGGGAGCGATGGGCGGAGCCGAGCTGGAACGGGCGCGTCGTCGCCTACGCGGTGACCGATCCGCGGTTCGTGCAGGCCTGGTTCGCCGGGCAGGCCGCGACCGGGCCGCCGGACCGTGCCGCCGGGGGGCAGCCGACCTGGGAGGCGCGCGTCGGCAGCCTGTCCCGCTCGGCGCCGGGAGACGACGCCGAGAACGGGCCGCCCCGGCTCGTCGTCACGCCGTACGTGCTCGGCCGGGTCGATGCCCGCGTGCTGTCCACGCTCCGGCACGAGGTGACCCATGTGGCCACGGCCCGGCTGGGCCGTCCGGTGCCGGGCTGGCTCGCCGAGGGAGCCGCGGAGTACACCGGCTTCCGGCTCGGCGGGGCGCGCGTGGACGCGGTGCGCACCTTCGCCGCTCACGGGCTGACGGAGGAGCTGGCGCTGGCGATGCGGGGTGGCAGCTGGCAGCCCCGGCTGCTCGACGACCGGGACCAGTTCTACTCCGGAACGGCCGAGGTGGTCTCGGCCGGGTACCTCGACGCCTGGATCGCCTGCCTGTACGTCGCCGACCGCTACGGCGACGCGGCGCTGCGCCGGCTCTACGACACCGCCGCGTCCCAGCCCACCGCGGCGAGCTGGGACGCCGTCGACGACTCCGCCCTGCGCGAGGTGCTGCAGACCGACCATGCCGGCCTGCTGGCGGCCGTACGCGGCTACGGCCTCGCCCTCTACCGGCGGGCGACCGGGGCCTGACGACCCCGGCCGACCGGGACGACGCCTCACCGCGCCGGCACGGCGTCAGGCCGGGACGCTCGCCACCCCCTGCGGCAGGAACCGCCGGCCGACGACCCGCTCGGCGATCCCGGAGCGGTCCAGGTAGGGGGTGACGCCGCCGAGGTGGAACGGCCATCCAGCGCCGAGGAGCATGCACAGGTCGATGTCCTCGGGTCCGACCACGAGCCCGTCGGACAGCATGATCCCGATCTCTTCGGCCAACGCCTCCAGGGCCCGGGACCGTACCTGCTCCACGGTCAGCGGCGTGCCGCCGGCCGGCAGCAGGGCCGCCACCTGGTCCGACAGGTAGGGCTTGCCGTCGGCTGCGGTCGACCAGACGGCGGGGAGACCGGCCTCGGCGATCCGCGCCAGGAACGTCGACGTGCCGAAGCGCTCGGGGAACGCCTCGTGCAGGGTCTCGCCCGTGTGCAGCGCCACCGCCGGACCGACGAGCTGCAGCAGGGTGAACGGCGTCATCGGCAGGCCCAGCGGGTCGAGGGCGGTGTCCGCCACCTCCGGCGGGGTCCCGGCGTCCACGGCGGCCAGCACCTCGCCCATGAACCGGGTGAGCAGCCGATTGACCACGAAGGCGGGTGCGTCCTTGACCAGCACGCAGGACTTCTTCAGCTTGGCCCCGACGGCGAACGCCGTGGCGAGGGCCACGTCGCTGGTCCGCTCACCCTTGACGATCTCGACGAGTGGCATCACCGCGACCGGGTTGAAGAAGTGGAACCCGACGACGCGCTCGGGGTTCTTCAGGTCGGCGGCCATCTCGGTGATGGACAGCGACGAGGTGTTGGTCATCAGGATGCAGTCTTCCGCGACGACGGCCTCGACCTCGGCGAACACCTGCTTCTTGACGTCCATCCGCTCGAAGACGGCCTCGATGACGACGTCCGCTCCGGCGAAGGCGCCCTTGTCGGTCGAACCGGTCACCAGGCCGGTGAGGCGGCTCGCGGCGTCCGCGGAGATGCGTCCCTTGGCCAGCAGCTTCTCGACCTCGCCGTGGACGTAGGCGACACCCTTGTCGACGCGTTCCTGATCAAGGTCGGTGAGGACGACGGGCACCTGGAGCCGGCGGGCGAACAGCAGCGCCATCTGGCTCGCCATCAGCCCCGCGCCGACGACCCCGACGCTGGTCACCGGCCGGGCCAGGTCGCGGCTCGGCGCGCCCGCGGGCCGCTTCGCGCGCTTGTTCACCAGGTTGAACGCGTACAGCCCGGAGCGGAACTCCGGGCTGAGGATCAGGCGGGCGATGGCGGCGTCCTCGGCGGCGAACCCGGCGTCCCGGTCGGCGGTGCGGGCCAGCCGGACCAGGTCGAGGGCCTCGTACGGAGCCGGCGCCACGCCGTTGACCTTGCCGTCGGCGACCTTCTTCGCCTCGGCGAGGGCGGCCTCCCAGACGGCCTCGTCCCGGTCGATCTCGGGGCGCCTGACCTCGATCTGGCCGGTGAGGACGGCGGCCGCCCAGACCAGGGACTGCTCCAGGAAGTCGGCGGGCTCGAAGATCGCATCGGCGATCCCGGCCCGGTGGGCCTCGATCCCGGAGATCGTGCGGCTGTTGTTCAGCGGGTTGGCGATGATGATCTCCAGCGCCTTGGCCGGCCCGACCAGGTTCGGGAGCAGGTAGGTTCCGCCCCACCCGGGGATGAGGCCGAGGAACACCTCGGGCAGGCCGAGCGCCGGGACGCCGCCGGAGATCGTCCGGTAGGTGCAGTGCAGGGCCACCTCGACCCCGCCGCCGAGGGCGACGCCGTTGACGAACGCGAACGACGGCACGCCCAGCTCGCCGAGCCGGCGGAACACCGCGTGCCCGTACTGGCCGGCCTGCTCGGCCTCCTGCGCCGTCCGGGTCGTCGCGGCCAGGGTGAGGTCGGCGCCCGCGCAGAAGAAGAACGGCTTCCCGGTGAGGCCGACCGCCACGATCTCACCGGCGGCCGCCCGCTCGGTGACCCGGGTGAGCGCGGCGTCCATGGCCGCCAGGCCGCCCGGGCCGAACGATGTCGGCCGGGTGTGGTCCCGGCCGTTGTCCATCGTGATCAGCGCCATCACCCCGGCACCGCCGGGCAGCTGGACGTCGCGGACCAGCGCCTGGGTGACGACCTCCTGCGGCGCCGCGGGGGTCGAGGCGCCGCGGGTCTCGGTCTGGGTGCTCATGCCGCCGGACGCTCCTTGCCGAAGTCGGAGTGGTTCGGGTTCTCCCAGATCACGCTGCCGCCCATGCCGATGCCGATGCACATCGTGGTGAGCCCGTACCGGACCTGCGGGTTGGTCTCGAAGTGCCGGGCCAGCTGGGTCATCAGCCGGACCCCGCTGGAGGCGAGCGGGTGACCCAGGGCGATCGCGCCGCCGTCCGGGTTGACCCGCTCGTCGTCGTCCTTGATCCCGAAGTGGTCCAGGAACGCCAGCACCTGGACGGCGAAGGCTTCGTTGATCTCGAACAGGCCGATGTCGTCGATCGTCAGCCCGGTCCGGGCCAGGGCCTTCTCGGTCGAGGGCACCGGGCCCACGCCCATCACCTCCGGCTCGACCCCGGCGAACGCGTACCCGACGAGCCGCATCCGTGCCGGCAGGCCCAGCTCGGCGGCGGTGTCGGCGGAGGCCAGCAGACAGGCGGTGGCGCCGTCGTTGAGGCCCGCGGCGTTGCCGGCGGTCACCCGCCCGTGCGGCCGGAACGGCGTCTTCAGGGTGGCCAGGTCCTCCATCCGGGTGCCGGGGCGCGGCGGTTCGTCGGCGGTCGCCAGCCCCCAGCCCTGCTCGACGTGACGGGTCGCGACCGGCACCAGGTCGCGCTGGATCCGGCCCGCGGCGTACGCCGCGGCGAGCCTCGCCTGGCTGGCGACGGCGTACGCGTCGCACCGCTCCTTGGTGATCTCGGGGTAGCGGTCGTGGACGTTCTCCGCGGTCTGGCCCATGACCAGCGCCGAGGTGTCGACCAGCCGCTCGGCGACGATCCGCGGGTTCGGGTCGACACCCTCGCCCATCGGGTGGTGGCCCATGTGCTCGACGCCGCCGGCGATGACCACGTCGTAGGCGCCGCAGGCGATCCCGGAGGCGGTGGTCGTCACCGCGGTCATCGCCCCGGCGCACATCCGGTCGATGGCGAAGCCGGGCACGCTCTTGGGCAGGCCGGCGAGCAGGGCGGCCATCCGGCCGATCGTCAGGCCCTGGTCGCCGATCTGGGTCGTCGCCGCGATGGCGACGTCGTCGATCCGCTCGGGAGGCAGCTGCGGGTGGCGACGCATCAGCTCGCGGATGCACTTGACCACGAGGTCGTCGGCACGGGTCTGCGCGTACAGGCCCTTTTCACCGGCCTTGCCGAACGGAGTGCGGACGCCGTCGACGAAGACGACGTCGCGGAGGGAGCCAGGCACGGGATCCTCCTAGCCGAGGGTCGGGGTGAGCAGGCCGGGCTGGCCGGCGGCACGATGCTACTCGAGAGTAACTTGCCGCGGAACCCGGGCTCGGGTGCCGAGCGTCGGGCGGGCCGGACGGCGCGGCGGACAGACGTCGGGCGTTCACCGTGGTTCCGGTGGCTCGACGGGTCGACGCCGGCGATCAGCCGCGCACCGCGGCGACGAGCAGCGGCAGGGTCAGCCCGATCTGCCAGTCCCGTACGCCGTGGTCACGCAGGAACGCCTCGATCGTCGCCTCGTCCGCCGGTGACGGCGGGGACCAGGCCAGTCGGCGGACCGTGTCAGGGGAGATCAGGTTCTCGACCGGGATCGACAGCTTGGTGGCCAGCGCGACGAGCGCGCTGCGGCTGCGGGCGAGCCGGGCCGCGGCGTCCGGGTCACGGTCGGCCCAGATCCGGGCCGGCGGCGGGCCCTCGGCCGGGAGGTGCAGCGGCGGCAGCTGGGCTTCCGGCAGGCCCATCGCGCGGGCGATCGCCTCGTACCAACGGTTCAGGTGACGCCGCGAGCCGCGGCCGGTGAACGCGGAGACCCCGGAGAGGGCGCGTTGCGAGGTGGGCTGGGCGAGTGCGGCCTCGACCAAGGAGAGGTCAGGGATGATCCGGCCGGGGGAGACGTCCCTTTCCCGGGCGAGGGTGTCGCGCGACGTCCAGAGCTCCCGGACGATGGCCAGCTGCCGGCGGGTCCGGATCCGGTGCAGCCCGGACGTGCGCCGCCAGGGGTCGGAGCGTGGTGCCGGCGGGGGGGCGGCCGCCACGGCGGCGAACTCCTCGTGGGCCCACTCCAGCTTGCCCTGCCGCTCCAGCTCCGTCGCGAGCGCGTCGCGGAGATCGATCAGCACCTCGACGTCCAGCGCTGCGTAGCGCAACCAGGGCTCGGGCAGCGGGCGGACCGACCAGTCGACCGCCGAATGCTCCTTGGTCAGGGACAGACCCAGGAGCTGCTCGACGACCGCGGCCAGCCCCACCCGTGAGAATCCCGCCAGCCGGGAGCCCAGTTCGGTGTCGAAGACGCTGGCCGGACGCATGCCCACCTCGGCGAGGCAGGGCAGGTCCTGGTTCGCGGCGTGCAGGACCCACTCGGCGTCCTGCAGCGCGGCACCGACCGCGCCGAGGTCGGGCAGCGCGGCCGGGTCGATCAGCACCGTGCCGGCGCCGGCACGGCGCAGTTGGACGAGGAACGCCCGCTGCCCGTACCGGTGGCCCGACGCGCGCTCGGCGTCGACGGCGACCGGTCCGTACCCGCCGGCGAGTGCCTGCGCGGTCGCCAGGAGGGTGGCGTTGTCGGCGACGACTGCGGGGACCCCGTCACGCGGGGCGTCCAGGCGCACCAGCGGGCGCGCCGCGGTGTCCTCGTCCGACTCCTCGGCGTCGGTGACGAACAGTGGCTCCTCATCATCGTCGGTCAACGGCACGCCGTCCACGGTAGGCCAGATCCGTCCCGGTCGTCCGCCGCCGCGCGGGAGGCATGGGCGGTCGGTTCCGGAATGTCCGACCACTGCCGTACTGCCGGGCCCATCGTCCTGCGACGTTCCCGGTGCCGGCGGGCGGGCGCGAGGGATCAGCTGATCGCGCCCGACCGGAGGGCGGTGGCGACCATCTCGGCGCGGTCGCCGGTACCGAGCTTGCGCGCGATCCGGGCGAGGTGGCTCTTCACGGTGAGTGCGGACAGGCCGAGCTCCTCACCGATGTCCTTGTTGGACTTTCCCTCCGCGACCAGTTGAAGGACCTGGATCTCCCGGGCGGACAGCGAGTCCACGCCGTCGCCGCGCTCGCCCGGCAGCCGGGGCGCGGCGGTCGACCCGGCGGAGACCAGGTAGGCGCGGACGCCGGCGCTGATCGCCGCCCGAACGCTGTAGGGGTCGTCGTTCGTGGTCAGGATCAGCCCGCGCACCCAGCCGGCGGCGCGCAACTCCCGGATCAGGGCGAGGCCGGAGCCGTCCGGGAGGCCGGCTTCGGCGACGCAGATGTCGGCGATGCCGGCGCCGGCACGCTGGCGCGCCTCGGCGATGCTGCAGACCTCGAGCACGTGCCGGGCTCCGAGTACGCGCAGGGTGTGGGACACCGCCTCGCGCAGCCCCGGGGTCGCCACCACCACCATGGCCGCGAACCGGCCGGGGCGCGGCACCGGGACACCAGCTCGTTCGACCAAGGTCGTCACACTGACCTCCCTGAAGGGGCCCGGAACCGCCGAGCCGTTCCGCTTGCCCTGCAGGGATCGGCAGCGGCGGGTGACGACTTGAGGCCCTGGGGCGGGGCGTCGGCGACGTCGGGCGGACGACGTCAAGCGCCCCGCCGGGTGTGCCGGCGACAGGGTGCGCCGCACCGGCGGGCGCGCGCCGGGGCGTGAGCGGGCGGCTCGGTCCGCCGGGGTGGGGCGGGGTGGGGTCAGCGGCGGCGGGGCAGCGCGGCGACGCCTGCGGGCAGCGGTGGAAGGCCGCCGACCGTGCAGAGCAGGGTGGCCCAGGCCTGCAGGTGACCGGCCACGTCGTCGGTCGGGGTCCAGGAGGCGCGGATCTCCAGCTCGAGGGTCGGGGCCCGGTCGGCGAGCGTGCCGAAACTCTCCGAGACGACCCTGGTCACGGTGCACCCGGCGGCGACGTACCGGACACCACCGCCGTCCAGTGCCTCCTGCAGCCAGGTCCAGCCGATCTGCCCGACGAGCGGGTCCGAGCCGAGGTCGGACTCGAGCGCGGCGCGCACGAAGGTCACCGCGCGGAAGCTGCCCTCCCAGGCGTCCTGCCCGGCGGGGTCGTACAGCAGCACGAACCGGCCGCTGGCGAGCTCTTCGTCGTCCACCACGACGTCCGCGCTGAGAGCCAGGGCATGCGGGGCGATCCGCTGCGGTGCCGGGACCTCCTCGATCACGACTTCGGGGCGGAGCCGCACCTCGCGCAGCCGCTCGACCGCGAGGACGAACTCCTCAGGGGCTTCGTCGGGCATCCGTCGCACGGCCACGGCGGCAGCGTATTGTGAACGCGCCGTCGCTGGGGAGCGCGACGCGCGGTGAAAACCCGCGCGAGTCGATCTGCCGTCGACCCGCGGTCGGGTGACGGTGGCCCGTGCGAGGATCGCCTGGTGACCACCTCCACGTCAGCCCACCTGGCCACCGCCCCCTTCCTGCAGGCCTGCGCGGGCCGACGCTCCGAGCATGTGCCGGTGTGGTTCATGCGGCAAGCCGGGAGGTCCCTGCCGGAGTACCGGCGGGTCCGGGAGGGCGTGCCGATGCTCGAGTCGTGCCGCCGGCCGGAGCTGGTCACCGAGATCACGCTGCAGCCGGTCCGTCGGTACGGGGTCGACGCCGCGATCTTCTACAGTGACATCGTCGTCCCGCTGAAGGCGGTGGGGGTCGACCTCGACATCGTGCCGGGGGTGGGCCCGGTGGTCGCCGAGCCGTTCCGCACCCGGGCCGACCTGCGCCGGCTACCGCCGCTGGACGCCGGCCACGTGCCGTACGTCACCGAGGCGGTGCAGGCCCTCGTCCGCGAGCTGGGCCCGGTGCCGCTGATCGGCTTCTCGGGGGCGCCGTTCACGCTGGCCAGCTACCTCGTCGAGGGAGGCCCGAGCCGCGACCTGGCCCGCACCAAGGCCCTGATGTACGGCGATCCCGAGCTGTGGCAGCAGCTGGCCGCCCGCCTGGCGCAGATCTCGGGGGAGTTCCTCCGGATCCAGGCGGCGGCGGGTGCGTCCGCCGTCCAGTTGTTCGACTCGTGGGTGGGCGCCGTGCCGGCGGCCGAGTACCGCCGCCACGTGCAGCCGGCCTCGGCCGCCGCGCTCGGCGTCGTGGCGCGTGAGTTCCCGCACGTCCCGCGGATCCACTTCGGGGTCGGGACGGGCGAGTTGCTCGCGGACCTGGGCGCGGCCGGCGCGACGGTCGTGGGCGTGGACTTCCGGGTCCCCCTCGACGAGGCGGCCCGGCGCACCGGTGGGCGGCACGCTCTGCAGGGCAACCTCGACCCCGCCCTCCTGTTCGCGCCGCCCGAGGTCGTGCAGGGGCGTGTGATGGCGACGCTTCAGGCAGGCACGGCCGCCCCCGGGCACGTGTTCAACCTCGGCCACGGCGTCCCGCCCGACGCCGACCCGGCGGTTCTCGCCCGGATCGTCGAGCAGGTCCAGGCCTGGCGCCGGGACCGGTGAGCAGCCCAGCGGCGGGGCAGCCCAGCGGCGGGGCGGCTCAGGGGCGGGCGCCCGGGTCCTGGTCCGGGCCGAGCGACGGGCTGGCGGAGGGGCCCGAGGACGGGCTGGAGGCGGTGGCGGGTGCCGTGGTGGCGGTTGCCGCCGGTGCGGCCGGGGCACCCGCACCCACCAGCTGGGGGGCCGGAACCTGCGCGGTAGCCCTCGCCAACCCCGGCCCGGGGGCGGTGCCCATCGGCGCTGCGGAAGTCCGGCGACCGCCGAGTCGGCGGAGGAACCACCACAGCGGCAGCCCGATCACGGCCAGCACGACCGCGACCGGCAGCAGGGCCCCCAGCACGGTCAGCACCACGCCCGTGCTCACCACGACGGCATGCCAGCCGCGCTCCAGGCCGGAGACGACGCCGTTGTCGTCCTCGGGCGCCACCGGCGAGGTGACGTCCGGCGTCCGCAGGGTCACCGTGAGGGTGGACAGCTCCGCCCGCCCGGCCAGCGCGGCCTGCCGGGCCTCGAGCGCCTCCAGGTCCGACTCGCGCCGCGTCAGCTCCGCCTCGATCGAGACGATCTCCTGGAGGCTGCCGGCCCGGGCCAGCAAAGCCCGCACCCGCTCGACGCTGGCCTGCGCGGTCCTCACCCGGCTGGCCAGGTCCGCGAGGTCGGCCGTGACGTCCACCGCGGACGACGTCCGCCACAGCTCCTTGCCCACCCGCACGACCTGCTCGACCGTCTGGTCCAGCGCCCCGGCCGGTACTCGGAGCACCAGCACGGATTCGCCCGGCTGGACGTTCGCCGCCGGTGTCGCCGCGCCGTCGTTCGTGGCGGGCCTCGGCGTCGGTGCCTTGCTGGAGTACGACGTCGTCTCCGACGACAGCGCGCCGCCGGTGCCTTCGGCGATGGCCCGGACCCGGGTCGCGGCGGTGTCCAGGTGCGCGACCTCGATGACGACGTCGGCGGTCCTGACCACCTTCACGGCCGGGTTCGGCAATGCCACGCCACCGCCGGTGCCGGCCTTGGCGACGTCAGCGGCACCCGCTCCCGGGGTGCCCGCCGCCGCGGCTCCGGCCATCGCCGGGGCGAGCGCCGCGGAGCCCCCCTGGGGGACCGCGGCCTGCGGTACGGCCGCGTTGCGCGCCGCCCCGTGCTCCGCGCCACCCGCGGCGCCGCCCGACGTGGAGCTCACCGGTCCGCCGCACCCGGCCAGCGCCAGCGCGGTCGCGAGCAGCGGGCCGGCGAGCAGCGGGATCGCGACGATCCGACGGGGACGGGACATCCAGGCCTCCTCGGCGCGGGCGGTCGGGCGGGGTCGGGCGGGGTCGGGCGGGGTCGGGCGTCCTGAGGACGCCGGGAGCTGCGCCGACGTTGCGGTTCCCGGGTCACGGATCGATCACGAGTGCAGGGGTGACAGGCTGACCGGGTGTCCGTAGCCGAACTGCCCCCGAACGCCCGCCCGGTCGTCGCCGTCGTCGGCGGCGGGATCTCCGGCCTGGCTGCCGCCTGGCGCCTGGTCCAGCTGCCCCGGCCCCCGCGCGTCGTCGTCCTGGAGGCGAGCGAGGCTTTCGGCGGCAAACTGGCGGTCGGCACGGTCGGCCCGCTGGAGCTCGACCTGGGCGCGGAGTCGGCCCTGGCCCGCCGGCCCGAGGCGGTGGACCTGATCCGGGAGGTAGGCCTCGGCGACCATCTGGTCCACCCGGCGACGACGCGGGCCAACGTCGTCCGGGACGGTCGGCTGCATCCGCTTCCGGCCGGGACCTTGATGGGGGTGCCCGGCCGGCCGGAGAGTCTGCGCGGCCTGCTCACCGATGCCGAGGTCGCCCGGGTCGCGGCCGAGCCGGTGCGGCCGGCCGCGCCCCTGGAGGCCGACGTGGACGTGGCGAGCTGGGTGACCGACCGGGTCGGCCCGGCGGTGCTCGACCGGCTGGTCGAACCGCTGCTCGGCGGCGTCTACGCCGGGCACGCGAGGTACCTCTCCCTGCAGGCCACCATCCCGGCGCTGTGGCAGCAGGCCCGCACGGGCGGCTCGCTGCTGTCCGCCGTCGAACGGGCGGTACCGGCCGCGGACGGCGGACCGCCGGCGCCCGTGTTCGCCGGCGTCGCCGGCGGCCTCGGCCTGCTCCCGAAGGCACTGTTGCGAGGGCTCGCCGACCGCGGCGTGCAGCTGCGCACCGGGGTCACCGTGCACGGCCTGGCGCGCCGTCCGGGCGGCGGGTGGCGGCTGCTGACGGGCCCGGTGCCGGCGTCCCTGGGTGTCGACCGCCTCGACGTGGACGGTGTGGTGCTCGCGGTACCCCCCGCGCCCGCGGCGCGGCTGCTCCGGGGCGTCTGCCCGGCGGGCGCGGCGCAGCTCGCCGACGTCGAGACGGCCAGCGTGGCGCTCGTCACCGTCGTCCTGGAGCGGCGCGACCTGGCCGGGCTGGCGGGATCGGGGGTGCTGGTCCCGCCGGTGGAGGGGCACCCCGTGAAGGCCATGACGTTCTCGTCGGCGAAGTGGGCGTGGGTCGACGCGCTCGACGCCCGGCTGGCCGTCCTCCGGCTCTCCCTGGGCCGTCACCGTGAGGAGACGGTGCTGCAGCGGGACGACGGCGACCTGGTCGCGCTGGCCCTCGCCGATGCCGCGGAGCTGCTCGCCCGCCGGCTCGCGCCGGTCGCGACCCGCGTCGTCCGCTGGGGCGGTGCGTTGCCCCAGCCCGCGGTCGGGCACGTCGACCGGATCGCCGCGCTGCGCGGCGCGGTGGCGGGGATGCCCGGTCTCGCGGTCTGCGGTGCCGCGCTGGACGGCGTGGGCGTCCCGGCATGCATCGCCGCCGCGGCGGCAGCGGCGGCCGAGGTCGACGCCGACCTGGCGACGGCGCAGGCCGGGGGCCGGGGGCCCGGGTGGGTCGGCGAGGGGTGAGAATGTGGCCATGACGGACTCGAGCGAAGAGGCGCGCGTACGCGCCCGGGAGATCAACCAGACCATCCGCTACACGATGTGGTCGGTCTTCGCCGCCCGGGACCTCCCGGTCGAGCGGTTGGGGATGGTCGAGGAGGTCGAACGGCTGCTCGGAACGCTCGCCGGCAAGGAACTCGTCGTCCGCGGCTGGTACGACGTCTCGGGGATGCGGGCCGACGCCGACCTGATGGTCTGGTGGCACGCGCCGGCGCCGGAGACCCTGCAGCAGGCCTACCAGGGCCTGCGGCGCACGTCGTTGGGGCGGCGGCTGCGCCCGGTCTGGTCGGTGATGGCCCTGCACCGGCCGGCCGAGTTCAACAAGGGCCACGTCCCGGCGTTCATGGCCGGGGAGTCCGCGCGCGGTTACCTGTGCGTGTACCCGTTCGTCCGGTCGTACGAGTGGTACGTGCTGCCCGACGAGGAGCGCCGCGACATGCTCGTCCAGCACGGTATGGCGGCGCGCGGCTACCCCGACGTGCGCGCGAACACCGTGTCAGCGTTCGCGCTCGGCGACTACGAGTGGATCCTCGCGTTCGAGGCCGACGAACTGCACCGGATCGTGGACCTGATGCGGGAGCTGCGGGCGACCCGTGCCCGCCAGCATGTCCGGGAGGAGATCCCGTTCTACACCGGTCCGCGGGTCCCGCTCGCAGAGCTGATCTCGTCCCTGCCCTGAGTCGTACGTGTCGGGCCGTGCCGGCCGGCTGGGGGGTTCAGTCCCGCCAGGGCAGTTCAGGATGCCGCAGCATCGGTGTGACCCGGACGCCGGACGCCTCGACCGTCCCGCCGCAGACCTCGAAGCCGTGCCGGGCGAAGAACGTGACGGTCCCGGGCGCGGCGAGCGCCCGGACCGGGCCGGCGCCGTAGCGCGCGATCACGTCCGTCACCAGCGCGCTGACCAGTCCCAAGCGACGGACGTCCGTCCGCGCGCAGGCCCGGTCGATCACCCTGACGCCGGCGGCGTCCAGGACGACGCGCAGGCAGGCGACCGGTACGTCGCCGTCCGGCACCCACAGGTGTTCGGTGCCGGCGGCGAGATCCGCGTCGTCCAGCTCGGGGCGGGGCCGCCCCGCCTCGGCGACCAGGACGTCGACCCGCAGCCGGGCGAGCCCGTGCGCCACCTGCGGGGACAGCCGGGACCACCCGCCCCGGCACACCTGCGGGGAGATCCCGAGCACGTCGCCCACCCCGACAGCCTCTCGCAGGTCAAGCGGCCAGGGCAGGGTTTGACCCGGTCCGCTGCGGGCGCAGTCCCGCGGCTCGGCGGTCACCGCCGGCTCACGCCTCCCCGTCGGCTGTGGCGGCCGGCGACACGGGCTGGCGGCGGATGCTCAGGGAGTTGACGCAGTACCGCTGATCGGTCGGCGTCGGGTACCCTTCGCCCTCGAACAGGTGCCCGAGGTGGGAGCCGCAGGTGGCGCACCGCACCTCCGTGCGGACCATGCCGTGGGAACGGTCGGCCAGGTACTCCACCCGGTCCGCGGCCAGCGGCGCCCAGAACGACGGCCAGCCGCAGTGGCTGTCGAACTTCTCCCGGCTGCGGAAGAGTTCTGCGCCGCACGCGCGACAGGCGTAGACGCCCTCGGTGTGGTCGTCCCAGTACTCGCCGGTGAACGCGCGCTCGGTGCCTCCCTCCCGCAGGACGGCGTACTCCTGCGGGGTCAGCCGCTCGCGCCACACGCGTTCGTCCAGCTGGACGGGGTACACCCGCTCGATGGGCTTCACGTCGATGCTCTCCTCGTCGCTCTCCTCCGCGGCACCTCTTCCCGGTCTACCCTCCTGGCCGGGGGATGATGCCTCACGCCCATCCGAACCCCGTCGGGTGCGCGGACGTTCCCGGACACCTGGAGTCCCGTTCGGGCGCGATGCGGACTACGCTCAGATACATGGTCAACCGCGACGGTCCTGTCTTCACCAACGTGCCGCCGGACCCGGAGGACCCGCCGCGCGGGTCCCGGCTCACCGTCGTGCGGTCCCGGTACGCCGCGTCCCGGTCCCTCCTCGAGCCTCTGATGATCATCGTTATCGGTCTCGCTCTCGGTCTGGTCGACCAGTCGGCCTCCGAGGTGTCGAGCGCGCTCCGGGTTCCGGCGCTGATCGCGGCGCTCGTCCTGGTCGGCCAGGGGCTGAACCTGCTGGAGGAGGTGCGCGGCGCCCGCCAGGTCGAGGAGGTGGCCCATCAGCACGTCGCGGCGGGCGCCGCCGACGAAACCGCCGTCCTGCCGCCCCAACCGCAGCAGCAGATCGTGGTGGCCGGCTCCGAGGACGACGTCGCCGAGTCCCGGCGCGCTCCCGCCCGGAGCTACCTGGTGCTGGCGCTGGCCATCTGGCTCGGCGTGGCGACCCTGTCCTTCCCGACGGCTCCGCTGTCGCTCATCCTGCTCTCCCTGCTGTCTGCTTACCTGATCTTCGCAAAGGCGTGGCGCACCCTGCAGACGACCAGCGAGTGACCTCCGCCGTCCACCGCGGCGGCGGGGTCCGCGTCGTCGTGGAGATTGGTCAGCCGACCCAGCTCGACCCCGTGTACACGTGCAGGACGGGGACGCCGAGCCGCTCCCGGGCCCGGGAGGCCCAGTCGGTGTGGAAGGTATCCTCAACAGCGTGCGGTCTGGTGACGATCACGACCTCGTCGGCCGGCGCGTCGGCGAGCTCCTTCTCCAGCGCCGCCACCGGGTCGCCCTCGACGACGTGACCGTCGGCCGGCACCCCCGTCGCGCGCAGCGTCGCCAGCGAGGCGTTCAGCGCCTGGTCCGCGTGGACCCGGTCGTCGTCCTGGTGGCCCGTCCGGCGCGGGGCCACCGCTTCCAGCGCCTCCCGCAGCTCCAGCAGGCTGAGGTGGTCCAGGACGTCGGCGAGCAGGTTGCGGCGCGTGTCGGCGGGGACCAGGACCCGATAGCGCGGGCTTCGCTCCGCGTGCACCCCCACCAGGCGTGCGCTGTCGCCGTCGCTCAGGGCCTGCTCGGTGAGCAGCACGATCGACACGGTCACGATCTCTCCTTGCGATCAGGTGGCCGGTGCGCCCGGCCGCCGTCTCACCCTAGACGACCGGTACGACCGGATCGCGCGTGCCCCGTGGCCGAGCGAGCCCGGCATCGGCAGAATCGAGGCATGCCTCACGATCGCGTGACGTCCGCGACCCTGCCCACATGCTCCACCTCCCGCCGGCGCCGGTCCGGCCGCGATCGGGTCGCCCGGTGAGTGGGACGGGGGCGCGCAAGGTCGTGGTGCGCGGCGCCGTCGGAGCCGCGGTGACGGCGGTCGCGGTGGGTGGCGCGTTGTCCGCCGCGGCCGCCTACTTCGCCCGAATGGTCGTCTCCCCGACCGAGGGGCGCCCGGACGACGTCGAGGTGATCGGGGTCGGGGCGGGCACGGTGACGCTGCGGGCCACCCCTGAGACGGTGGCCCCCGGCCGGTACGGGCTCTGGCTGGACGCCGGGCAGGGGCACGCCCGCCTCGGCGAGGTGATCGACTACGACGAGCAGGCACGCACGGTCACTCGAAAGATCATCGCGATCGACGCGGGCAGGCTCCGGGAGGGTGCCGCACGCTGGAACCAGTACTACTACGCCGGGACGCCGGGCTCCACGCTCGGCCTGCCGTTCACCGACCTCGAGGTGGCCTCGGAGGTCGGCCCGCTGCCGTCGTGGCTGGTGCCCCCGGCGCCGGGGGTGCCGGCCCGGGACACCTGGGCCATCCTCGTGCACGGTCGCGGCGCGACCCGCGAGGAGTGCCTGCGGGCTCTCCCCGTGCTGCACCGACTCGGGTTCACCAGCCTGGTGATGAGCTACCGCAACGATCCCGGCGTCCCGCGCAGCCGCTGTGGCGGCCGCTACCACCTCGGCGACGCCGAGTGGATGGACGTCGAGGCCGCGATCCTGCACGCCGTCCAGGCCGGCGCCCGGGACGTCGTGCTGGGCGGCTGGTCGATGGGAGGCGCGATCGCGCTGCAGACGATCTCCCGGTCGTGGCTCGCCGACCGGGTCCGGGCCGTCGTCCTCGATGCGCCCGTCATCGACTGGCGGCACGTGCTGGACCACCACGCGCGGCTGAACCGGGTGCCGTCCCCGGTGGGCAGGCTGTCCCAGGCGGTCCTGGAGCATCCGCACGCGCGCCGGCTCGCCGGCGTCGAGACCCCGCTGTCCCTGTCCCGGCTCGACTGGGTCACCCGCGCGGCCGAACTCAAGCTGCCCCTTCTGCTCATCCACAGCGATGACGACGAGTTCGTGCCCTCGGCTCCGTCCCGCCGGCTCGCCCAGGCCCGCCCGGACCTGGTCACGTTCGTCCCGGTGAAGGGCGCCCGGCACACCAAGGAGTGGAACGTCGATCCCGACGGCTGGGACACCGCCGTCGCCCGCTTCCTGCTGGCCCTCTGACCCACCCGCCGGCGTGATCGTGCGCCCCGGCAGTGATCACTGCTGGGGCGCACGTTCACGGGAGCGGGGGGTGATCAGCTCGTGCGCCACCTTGTACGCCAGTTCGCAGCGCTGCAGGACGTCGGCCCAGCCGGTCTCGGGGGCGCTCGCCCGGTTGCGGCGGGCCATCGCGGCCCGTACCTGGGGGGTGGAGGCCAGTCCGGCGAGGGCGTCCGCCATGCCGCTGTCGCTGGACGTGAGCAGGCCGTGCTCACCGGTGCGGATGAAGTCCGCGATGCCGGTCTGCCGTCGGGCGATCACAGGGATCCCGGCGCACCGGGCCTCCAGGGCCGCGATCCCGAACGACTCCAGGATGGCCGGGGCGATGTAGATGTCCGCGCGCCGGTAGAGCTCGCGGATCTGGTCCCGCTCCAGCCGTCCGGCCAGGACGACCTGGTTCTGCACCCCCTGCCGGGCGATGTCGCGGCCGAGCTTGCGGCGCAGCGGCCCGTCACCGACGATGATGACCTTGAGCCGGACGCCGTGCGGCAGCCGCGCCCGGGCCTTGCGGACCACGGTGAGCAGGGCGCGTGGGCGCTTCCGGGCGGCGAGTCGCATCACGCTCACCACGACGACCTCGGAGGGGTCCCGTTCGACCGGTTCCACCGCCCAGGCCGTCGGCTCGACGCCGTTCGGCAGGATGGTCACCTCGGACCGACGGCGGAGGACCAGTTGCAGCGGGTCCGCCGCGAGCCGGCTGACCGCGCTCCAGTGCACCCGCCAGGCGGACCAGTGGATCAGCTTGTCGGCGATCCAGTACAGTGGGGTGGCCCACCACCACAGCGAGTGCAGGGTGGCCAGCACCGGGACCCCGGCCCGCGCCGCGGCGCGGACGGCGAGGATCGCCAGCGGCGACAGCACCGAGAGGTGGACGTGCACCACATCCGGCCGTTCCCGCCGGTAGTGTTCATAGATCATCGTGTTGGTGCGCCGGATCCGCCCCCACGGCGTCCGGACCCGGTGGACCCGCGGGCCGCTCGGTCGGTCCTCACCGCCCGGCGGGTCGGGCTCCTCGGCCGGGGCGCACGTCATCACCGCGACCTCGTGGCCGGCGAGGAGTTGGCGTACCGCGAGGTCGTGGACCTGGACCTCGATGCCACCCTGTTTCGGTAGGTAGGCGTCCGTCACGTGCAGGATCCTCATCCGGCCTTGACCGTCCCGTTCGTCATCTCTGTCCCCCGTGAGCGGTGCGCCGCAGGGTCTGCCGCACGCGTGCCTTCCGACATGCTCACATCCCCCGGGCGTCCGCGATGCCCTAACCCGGCGCACGCCTCGTCACGCCCGCCTCACGTCGGCTGTACCAGCCAGCGTCCCAGCAGGACGCCGCCTGACTCGATCAGGTGTGCCGGCCGGAGCTTGAGCGCCGCGGGATCGCCGACGGCGATCCGTGGTCCACGCCGGCCCACCAGGATCGGAGAGATCGTCAGGCAGAGCTCGTCGACCCGGCCGGCCGCCTCGAACCGCCCGAGCAGCGTGGGGCCGCCCTCCAGCAGGATCCGAGGCATGCCGCGGGCGGCAAGTTGGGCTGCCGCGATCACCGGGTCGACGGCGTCCTCGCCGGCGACGACGACGCGCTTCGCGCCGACCTGGGCCCGCAGCCCGTCCACGTCGGCTGCCGAGCAGGTGACCAGGTAGCTGTCGGCTCCGGCCGCGAACAGTTCCTGCGCGGCCGGGAGCTTGCCCGACCGGGTCACGATGGCCAGGGCCGGTGCGGGTGCCTGCCCCCTCGCGGCGCGCCGCTCCGCGAACCCCGGTTGCGGCGCGGGTCGGTGGTAGCCCTCGTCCCGGACCGTGCCCGCCCCCACGACGACGACGTCGGCAAGCCCCCGCAGCGCACCGAACACCGCCCTGTCGGCGGCGCCGCCGATCGTGCCCGACAGCCCGTTGGCGCCGGTGGCCGATCCGTCGAGGGTGGTGACCATGTTGGCTCGGACCCAGCCGTGACGCGGTACCGGGTCGGGGTAGGCGTACAGGTCGGCGAGGGCTTGGACGGCGTCCGCCCGGTCGTCGTCCAGATCACCGACGACCGCTGGCCCCGGCAGGAGCAGGCGTAGGGCGCCCACTAGCGGGCCCCCGGCACGCCGGCCTTCTCCCGGACCTGCCGTTTGATCCGGAAGAGCATCCCGGCCATCCCGGACAGGCGCAGCGGGCTGACGGCGGACGCCAGCCCCAGCCGCTGCGGCACGTCCTCGGGGACGGCGAGCACGTCGGCCGCCGGCAGGCCGTCCAGCCCGGCGTGCAGGATACCCGCGAAGCCCCGCGTGGTGGGGGCCTCGGCCGGCGCGTCGAAGTGCAGCCTGATCGGGCTCGCGGGCGTCGCCGGCGGGTCCACCTCGACGATCAGGTAGAGCGGGGACCGGCACTCGGCGACCGGTTCCAAGCGGTCGTGCTGGGTCGCGAGCCGTTCCGGCAGCGGCGGCAGCTCGCGGCTGAACTCCAGGAGCAGCTCCAGCCGCTGCCGCTCCGGCATCGCCCGGAAGTCGTCGACGATCCCGGCGAGGGCCTCCGGAAGATCGTCGGACGCCGTCCCGGTCACCGGCGCTCGACCTTGCCCGGCTCGGCGCCGGTCACGATCGGCACCCGGACGGCGTTGCCCCACTCGGTCCACGAGCCGTCGTAGTTCCGCACCTGCGAGAAGCCGAGCAGGTGGGTGAGCACGAACCAGGTGTGGCTGGAGCGTTCCCCGATCCGGCAGTAGGCGATCACGTCGGCTCGCGGCGAGAGCCCCTGCTCATGCTGGTAGATGCCCTCCAGTTCGGCCCGGGTCCGGAACCTGCCGTCGGCGGCGGCGGCCCGCGCCCACGGCACGCTCACCGCGCCGGGGATGTGGCCGCCCCGCAGCGCGCCCTCCTGCGGGTAGTCCGGCATGTGGGTGCGCTCCCCGGTGTACTCCTGCGGTGACCGGACGTCGACCAGCGGCCGCCCGTCGGGATCTGCGAGGTGGGCGAGCACGTCGTCCTTGAAGGCCCGGATCACCGAGTCGTCGCGCTCGACGACGGGGTACTCGCGGGGACGCCGCTCGGGGACCTCGGTGGTGGTGGGGCGGCCCTCGGCGAGCCAGGCGGCGCGACCACCGTCGAGCAGGCGCACGTCCGGGTGCCCGAACAGTGTGAACACCCAGAGCGCGTAGGCGGCCCACCAGTTGCTCTTGTCGCCGTAGATGACGACCGTGTCGTCGCGCGAGATGCCCTTGTCCGACATCAGCGCGGCGAATCCGGCGCCGTCGACGTAGTCGCGGGTCACCGGGTCGTTCAGCTCCGTGAACCAGTCGATCTTTACTGCACCGGGGACGTGGCCGGTCTCGTAGAGGAGCACGTCCTCATCGCTCTCGAGGACGACCAGGCCGTCGCTGCCGAGACGGTCGGCGAGCCATGGTGTGGTCACCAGCCGCTCGGGGTGTGCGTACTGGGCGAGCTTGGGGTCCGGGTCACGGTCCATGGGGACGATCCTGCCACGGGCGCCCACCGTCGCACCGTGGCCGACGTCGTCGCGGTCTTCCGCCGGAAGCGTCAGGCTCCGGGCCCTCGACGGCGCTGGACCGGGATCCGCCCCGTCGGCCGGCGGGACGTGCGGGGCGCGGAGGCGGGCGGGGCCGGGACGGCGCGCGGGCCCGGGACGGGCAGCGAGCGCCGTCCGGTGGACGCCGTCCCCGGCTGGTCACCGCGACCGTGCCGCAGCCGGCGGACCAGGGTGAGGTCGTGCAGGACCTGCGCGAAGCCGAGCAGCTCGTCGACCGCGTCGTACAGCGGCACGGTGATCACCTCGGCCCAGATCACCCCACCGTCGCTGCACACCCGCCAGCCTTCGGCGCGGTGCTCGCCGGTGCGGTACGCGTGGGTGAGCGCCCGGTGGTGATCGCCGGCGAGCCGGCCGGGAGCGGGGTGCAGCAGGGTGGTGTCCGCGCCGATCACGTACTCGGGGCGATGGCCGATGAGCCGCTGCGGGGTGGGTCCCCACGAGTCGACCCGGCCGACGGCGTCCAGGGTGAACGCCGCGCACCGGTGGTCCGGTCCGGGAACGTCGTCGCCGGCGCCGACAGGCAGCGGCGTCGGCACCTGCTCGTCGTCACGCAGCACGACGAGCAGGCATTCCCGTGACCGGAAGGTGACGGGGAGGCTCTGCACCCTCAGCCGCCGGCGGACGCCGAGGCCGTCCGCCCCGGGGAGCGACCCCTCTTCCGGCCAGGTCCGCGCCGTGACGTCGTCCCGATGGCCGGTCGCGGTGGCGAGATCGTCCAGCCGGTGGCCGAGCCGGGAGCCTGCCAGCCCGGCCAGCCGGTGCCACCCGGCCGGGTTTCCGGCGGCCACGCATCCGGTGACCCGGTCGAGGACGAGCAGGGCCGTCGGCTCCGGCGCCGGTGCCGACGGGACGCCAGGGGCCGGGCCGGTCGTGGCCGGGACCTGCACCTGGCCCGCCGCGTCGCTGTCGCTCATGAAGGTTTCCCTCTGCCGTCGGGACGGCGTGCGCGACCCACGACCGATGCAGGTTCGAGATCAGCGGCACCACCGCTTGTGGCCGAAAACTACTGGGAGTCCCAAGATCGACTCTTGGGCCCGGCGTCACGTCGGCTGAACTGCCGACCGGCCGCCCGTTCGATCAGGGTGCGACCAGGCGGGCGACCCCGACCGTCACGGTGCTCGACCGTCACCGCCGCTCGACGATCACGGCGCCGTCCGAGGCCAGGCGCAGTCCGCCGGCGACGCGCTCGGCGTCGGTCCAGGCGAGTCTGGGCCGTGCGCCCGGCGGGCACGGCAGGTCGGCGGGGCCACCGGTGAGGTTCACCAGGACGTCGAACCGGCCGCGGTGGACGACCAGCCACCCGCGCCCGACCGTGCCCGACCGTGGGCCGGTGGTGACGCGGACCGAGCGCAGGTCGTCGTCCCGCAGGTCCGGCTCCTGGCGGCGCAGCGCGATCAGGCGCCGGTACCAGTCCAGCATCCGGTCGTGCGGCGGCCGGGAACGCTCTGCCCAGCGCAGGACCGAAGCCTCGCGGGTCGCGGGAGACTGTGGGTCGGGCACGTCGTCGGCGCGCCAGCCGTGCCGGCCGAACTCCGCCCGGCGGCCCTGGCGGACGGCCCGCCCGAGCTCGCCGTCGAAGTCGGTGAAGAACTGCCAGGGGGTACTCGCCGCCCACTCCTCGCCCATGAAGAGCATCGGGGTGAACGGCGAGGTGAGTACCAGGGCGGCGGCCGCCGCGCAGCGGTCCGGCGAGGCCAGCGCGGCCAGCCGGTCACCGGCGGCCCGGTTTCCGACCTGGTCGTGGGTCTGGGTGTACGCCACGAACCGGTGGCCGGGGGTGCGCGCCGGGTCCACCGGCCGCCCCCAGGGCCGGCTGCGGAAGCTGGAATACCCCCCGTCGTGCACGAACACCCGCGTCAGGGCGTGCGTGAGGACGTCGACGGAGCCGAAATCGACGTAGTAGCCGGCCGTCTCGCCGGTGACCAGCGCGTGCACGGCGTGGTGGACGTCGTCCGCCCACTGCGCCGTCATCCCTCGTCCCGCCGGCGTGGGCTCGACCATCCGTGGGTCGTTCAGGTCGCTCTCCGCGATCAGGGCGAGCGGCCGCCCGAGCCGCTCGGCGCAGCCGGCCACGGCATCGCTGAGCTCGGCGAGCAGGTGCCGCTCGCTGTCGTCGACCAGGGCGTGGACGGCGTCCAGACGCAGCGCGTCGACCCGGAACCCGGTGAACCAGCGCAGCGCGTTGTCCACGATCCAGCGCCGTACCTCGAGCCGGCCGTCGTCGTCCAGGTTGATCGCAGCGCCCCACGGGGTCTCGTGGTGCTCGGTGAAGTACGGCCCGAAGTCCTGCAGGTAGTTGCCGCTCGGCCCGAGGTGGTTGTAGACGACGTCCAGGCAGACCGCCAGGCCGCGCAGGTGGCAGGCGTCGACGAACCGCTGCAGCGCGGCCGGGCCGCCGTACCCCTCGTGGACGGCGTACAGGTCCACCCCGTCGTAGCCCCACCCGCGGGAGCCGTCGAAGGCCGCGACCGGCATCAGCTCGACGACGTCGACCCCGAGCTGGACCAGGTGGTCCAGCTCGCCGGCGGCCGCGTCGAGCGTGCCGGCGGGCGTGAAGGTGCCCACGTGCAGCTCGTAGAACACCGCCCCGGCGACGTCACGACCGGCCCAGGACGCGCTGCGCCAGCGGTGGCGGCCGGCGTCGAACACCCGGCTCGGGCCGTGGACGCCGGAGGGCTGCCAGGGGCTGCGCGGATCGGGCCGCGGCTTGCCGGTGTCGATGCTGAACCAGTAGTCGGTGCCGTGACCGGCACCGGGTGCCTGTGCCGCCCACCATCCGCCGCCCGTGGGGGTGGCGGGCAGGCGGTCCTCGGACGGCGGTAGGACCAGGTCGACGGATGCCGCGCAGGGCGCCCAGACACGGAACTCCACGTCACCCAGCCTGCCGTGTCGCACAGGATCGGGCGAGCCGGGTCAGGAGCCGGGTCGGGACAGGTCCAGGCCGATGTCGAGCGCCGGCGCGGAATGCGTCAGCCCGCCGACGGCCAGGTAGTCGACGCCGGTCTCCGCCACCGCCCGGGCCCGCTCCAGGGTGAGCCCACCGCTCGCCTCGGTGCGGGTCCCGTGCGGTGCGCACAGCTCGACCGAGGCGCGCAGCGCCGGTAGCTCCATGTTGTCCAGCAGCACCAGGACGGCGCCCTCGGCCACCGCCTCGCGCACCTGGTCCGGGGTGTCGCACTCGACCTCGCAGAACACGTCCGGGTAGTGCGCCCGCACCGCTCGGATGGCCGCCGCCACCCCGCCCGCCGCGACCACGTGGTTGTCCTTGATCAGCGCCTGGTCGTGCAGGCCCATCCGGTGGTTGTGACCGCCCCCGCACCGGACGGCGTACTTCTCCGCCGCGCGCAGGCCCGGGACCGTCTTGCGGGTGTCCCGGATCAACGCGCCCGTCCCCGCCACGGCGGCCACCCAGCGCGCGGTCAGCGAGGCGACGCCGGAGAGGTGCGTCAGCAGGTTGAGGGCGCTGCGTTCGGCGGTGAGCAGCTCCCGGGTCGGTCCGGTCACCTCCATCAGGACCTGCCCCGCCACGACCCGGTCGCCGTCCGCGGCGACCGTGCGCACCTGGCCGGCGGCGGCGAGCCGCTCGGCGAAGACGGCCGCCGCGACCGGCAGACCGGCGACGACGCCGTCCGCCCGGGCCACCAGGCGGGCCAGGCCCGCCTGGCCCGGCGGCACGGTCGCGATCGTGGTCACGTCGACGCCACCGGCCAGGTCTTCCTCGAGGGCCGACCGGGCCAGGCGGACCGCTTCGGCGTCGTCCAGCCCGGGCGTGCCCGGGACCGCATTCGTGATCACGTCGTGGCCTCCAGGTCGATGGTGCCGGCGCTCCGCTCGAGGGTCGCCACCAGGTGCCGTCGCCAGGCCTCGCGCGGCCCGTCGACGTCCGTCCGGCGGTGGCAGCCCCGGCTCTCGGTCCGGCGCCGGGCGGCGGACGTCACCGCGGTCATCAGGGTGTGCAGGTTCGTCGCCTCCCAGCCGGCCCGGGTCGGGACGGCGGCCGCGGCCGTGCGGGCGGCGTCGTCCAGCCGGCCGGCGAGCCCGGTCAACCGGCACGGGTCGCGCAGGACGCCCGCCGCGTCGTCCATCGCCCGGGTCAGCGCGGCGCGCCGGCCCGGGTGGACGCCGGCCGCGCCTGCCGGGGGCGCCGGCACGCCGGGACGCGCTGCCGGCAGGTCCGCGCGCAGGGCCAGCGCCAGCCGCCGCCCGGCGACCAGGCCCTCGAGCAGGGAGTTGGAGGCCAGCCGGTTCGCCCCGTGGACGCCGGTGCAGGCTGCCTCGCCGATGGCGAACAGGCCCGGCACCGAGGTCCGGCCGGTGAGGTCGGCGCGGACGCCGCCGCAACTGTAGTGGGCGGCCGGCCGGACCGGGATCGGGGTGGTGACCGGGTCGACCCCCGCGGCGCGGCAGCCGGCCACGATCGTCGGGAAGCGGCGCTGCAGCCTCTCCGCGCCGAGGCCGCGTGCGTCCAGGAAGAGGTGCTCGGTCCCGCGTTCCGCCATCACCGTCGCCATCCGGGCCGACACCACGTCCCGAGGGGCCAGGTCGGCGAGCGGGTGCACCCCCGCCATCACCGGCTCGCCCGCCGCGTCGACGATGACCGCACCCTCGCCACGCACCGCTTCGGAGACCAGCAGTCGGCGGCCTGCCGGTGCGGCCCGCGGCGCCGCGAACACCGTGGGGTGGAACTGGACGAACTCG
>DATDMG010000510.1:0-3490 GCA_036518955.1 Kineosporiaceae bacterium
GCGTCGGCCTCCTCGTGCCGGGGGCCGGGCCCGGCCCCCGGCACGAGGAGGCCGACGCACTGTGACCAATCCCTTCGACGACGAGGACGGCGTGTTCCTGGTGCTGGTCAACCACGAGGGCCAGCACTGCCTCTGGCCCGCCTTCGCCGACGTCCCGGGCGGCTGGACCCGGGTGCACGGGCCGGTGGCGCGGGACGCGGCGCTGGCCTACGTCGAGGAGCACTGGGTCGACCTGCGACCGAGCAGCCTGGTCGCATGGCGACCCTGAACCGAGGGGCCACAGTGGCATTGGCGGTGGAGGCCGAGGGCCTGCAGAAGAACTATCGCGGCCACCAGGCGCTGCGCGGGGTGGACCTGGCCGTGCCCGAGGGGTCCGTGCTCGCCCTGCTGGGCCCCAATGGCGCGGGCAAGACCACGACGACCCGGATCCTGGCCACCCTGTGCTCGCTCGACGGCGGTCGTGCCGTCGTCGCCGGCCATGACGTGGTGCGCGAGCCTCAGCAGGTGCGCCGTCAGATCGGGGTGACCGGGCAGTACGCGGCGCTCGACGACCTGCTGACCGGGCGGGAGAACCTTCGCCTGGTGGGCCGGTTGCTGCACCTCAGCCGGCGGCAGGCGGCCCGCCGCGCGGAGGACCTGCTGCAGCAGATGGGCCTGGTCGAGGCGGCCGACCGGCCGACCGGGACGTACTCCGGTGGCATGCGGCGCCGGTTGGATCTGGCCGGTTCCCTGGTGGGCGACCCGCCGGTGCTGTTCCTGGACGAGCCCACCACGGGCCTGGACCCGACGAGCCGGCTCACCCTCTGGGACATGGTGCGCCGTCAGGTCCGCTCCGGGATGAGCGTCCTGTTGACCACCCAGTACCTGGAAGAGGCCGAGCAGTTGGCCGATCGCGTCGTGGTGATCGATCACGGCCAGGTCGTCGCGGAGGGTACGCCGGAGGATCTCACCCGGGCGGTGGGTGGGGACTGGATCGAGGTGAGCTTCACCTCGACGGATGACCTGTACGCAGCGCTGGCGGTGGTCTCGCGGGCCGCGGACGGGCTCGCGACCGTGCGCGAGGACCGGTGCTCCCTGACCGTGGCGGTCCCGCCAGGGCTCGGGACGGTCGCGGCCGTCTCCACCGCGTTGAGCCGGTCCGGCCTCCAGGTGGATCAGTTCGTCCTTCGCCGCCCGTCCCTGGACGACGTGTTCGTGCAGCTGACCGGACGGGAGCGAGGCGGGCCCTCGTGACGGTGGCTCAGTCGACGGCGTCCTACCGGCGGAGCCGGTCGTCGGCCGTGGCGGCCGGTCGGGCGCGCCCGACCGCGGGAGTGCTCCGGGACGGGCTCGCCCTCGGTGGACGCAGCCTGCGCCGGCTACGCCGCTCCCCGGGCAAGCTGATCGGCATCACGATGAACCCGGTCGTGACGATGATCACGGTCGGCTACCTGTTCGCCGGCGCGCTGGTGCTGCGCGGCGCCAGCCCGTATCCGGAGTACATCCTGGCCGGGGCCGTCGTTCAGGTTGGCCTGGCCAGCCTGGGGCCGACCGCGATCGGCACGTCCACCGACGTCCAGAGCGGCATCATCGACCGGCTGCTGACCTTGCCGATCTCCCGGATGGGCATGCTCGTCGGGCACACCCTGTCCGACCTGGCGGCCGCCGTCGCCGGCGTCGTCGTCGTGGTCCTGGTCGGGGTGGGCCTGGGGTGGCGAACGCATGCCGACGGCGCGTCGACCGCGCTCGGCTTCGCGCTGGCGGTCCTGTTCATCTACGCGATGGTCTGGGTGGGGGTGGCCATCGGTCTGCTGTCCAAGAACCTCGAGACCATCGAGTCGGTCAGCTCGCTGGTCCTGGTGGTGTTCTCGTTCCTGTCCAACGCGTTCGTGTCGGTGGATGGGCTGCCGGTCTGGATCCAACCCTTCGCGGCCGCCAACCCGGTCAGCACCGTGATCACCGCGTGCCGGCTGCTGTGGGGCAACCCGATCGGGACGGCGTCCGCCGTCCCCGTGCCGTACGCGGTACCGCTGGGTGTGGCCTCCGCACTGATGATCCTCGTCCTGGCTGTGGCGGCGAGCCGGGCGGCTCTGCGGCGGATGGTCCAGCGGTAGCCGTGGCAGGTGTGGTCGAGGGCGTCGCCCGCCCTGCTGCCAAGGGCCGGGCGGAAGCAGTGTCGGGTCGGCACCGGGGTGCAGGTGCCGACCGGGCTTGACCGGGCCCGTGCCGCTCGTGACCGAACGTGTGGTCGGCGACGAACGCCGCTGCTGGTCGACGAAGCGCCGACGCTCGTTCTGGCGTAGGCCGGGACAGGTTCTCGAAGGCCCTTTCTCAGCTGCCCTGGGGTGCGCTGCCCCGGTCCGGGTGATGGCGCGGGCGATCGCCCACCGTTTGCTCCGTCGGCGCGGCGCGGGCCGGGCAGCGGCTGGCCGACAACAAGCGGTTCGCCTCCCGCAACTCCAAGGTCCCCTCCCTGCTGCAGGGCCTGGCGGCCTGCTCGCACTGCGGGTACGCCTACTACCGGACGAACACCACGACCAGCGGCGGACTACCTCGACCAGGTCGTCTGGGCCCACCTCACCGCGCTGCTGGCCGACCCGGCCCTGACCCGCGCCGAGATCGACCGCCGCCCGGACGTCGCACGCACAGCCGATCCCATTGTCCACCAACGCAAACGCCTCCCCGGCGCGCTCACCCAGGCCACCACCGCCGTGACCGCATGATCTCCGCCTACCAGGAAGAACTGATCACCATCGACGAGCTGCGCGCCCGGATCCCCGACCTGCCGACGTCCTGGTCGGACCCTAGAAGATCACCATCGGGCACCGCATCCCCGTCCGCGAGCACACCCCCGGAACCGGACACGGGACCACAACCACCGACACGGAGGGTGACAATCCGGCACGTTGCCCCTTGCTTCGGGGGCGTGTCGTGCACCTTCTGCGGAACTCGTTCACGTATGCCTCGAGGAAGGACTGGTCCGCGGTCGCGGCGGCGTTGAAGCCGGTCTGCGCGGCGGCGACCGAGGCGGAGGCCCTGGAGCGGTTCGTCGAGTTCACCGAGTCCGATGGGGTCGGAAGTACCCGGCCATCGGCCGGCTGTGGGAGAGCGCGTGGGCGGAGTGCGTCCCGTTCATAGCGTTCGACCGGGAGATCCGGAAGGTCATCTCCACGAACGAATGCTGTTGAATCACTGAATTCCCGGTACCGGCGCGCGGTCAATGCTCGCGGTCACTGCCCGACCGAGCAGGCTGCCCTGGAATGCCTGTATCTGACGGCGATGTCCCTCGACCCGACGGGGCGCGGTCGGCAGCGGTGGGCGAACCGGTGGAAGGCCGCCTTGAACGCGTTCGAGATCACTTTCGACGGGCGCCTGTCCGCGGCCACGAAGTAGACCCTATCCAAGATCACTTCCACCGCCAACCTACAAGCCGAGCCCCCACCACACCGCACGTCGGGCTGGGGCGAAGCCCCGTCAGCAATGCCGCGACGCCCGAGGCCGGACCTGAGAT
>DATDMG010000511.1:0-2235 GCA_036518955.1 Kineosporiaceae bacterium
GCACCTGGTTCTGCGAGGAATGCCAGGTCGACCACGACGGCCTGTGCCCGCTCGAACCTGCAGCGGAGGGGCAGCGGTGAGCTTCACGGTCAACGAAACCACCGCCGCCCGGGTCGGGGTGGCCACGGTATGCCGGGCCGAGAGTGGCGCCCAGGATCGGCCGCCGACGGCCGTCATCCGCATCGTCGACCGGGTCACCGATCACGTGCCCCAAGATTTCGGGCCGGACGGTGTCGGACCACTGTGGATGCAGCGGCACAGGGACTTCTACCGGCAGCAGGCGGAGGACATCTACGCCGCCCTGGCGCACGCCCTACCCGGTGGGACGCTCGATGCCCTGCTGGGCGTGATGGCGCTGAGACAGGCATCCATCCTCAGGGTCGCCGATCCTGCCAGCGGAAGCGCGGCGCGTCGCGATGCGGCGACCGGGGACATGAGCGCGGGCGCATGGCTGGTCATGGCCGGGGACGGCTCCTCGAGGGCGGCACTGTTCGCCGTCGACCACGGCGAGCAGCAGGCGCTGACCGCGGCCCGGAACATCGGCGGCCTGGTCGCCGGCCCGATCCCGTGGGTGGCTGACTTCCGGGCCGAGGCCGGCGAGACGGGGGCGAAGGTCTTGGACGGCACGTTGTGAGCCTCCGCGCGTGGCGGTCCCTGGTCGTCATCATCGCTGCGGAAGCCGTCCTGCTCGTCGCCGGGTGCTACGTGGCGGGGTGGCTGTCGTGAGGCGCAGGTGTGAGGTCGCCGCCCTCGTGGTCCTCACGCTCGTCGGAGCGGCCGGACTGTGGGCCGCCGCATGGGCGAGCGGGTGGCCGGCGTGAGCGCCGAGCAGCGACTGCGGGAGCAGTTGCGGGCCCGGACGACCCTCCTGCCCGCCTCGCACTCCGACGAGGTCATCTGCTGCGGCCACGATCTGGCCGCCCACGACGACGACGGGTGCACTGTCGGGTGGGAGCCTGCGGGCCACCTGCCCCTGGTGGCCAGGAAGCTCCCTGACGGCTGCCCCTGCCGGGTCCGGGGGTGGGCCCAGTGAAGCCCACCGACCGTGACCTGGCCGCCGGTGTCGCCGGCCTGATGCTCGGCGCCCTCATCGCCAGCCTCGACGCTACCCGGCCGACCGGATGGCCTCTCACCGAGGACATCGGATGGGCCATCTTCGAGGCCATCCTGCTGGCCATCGCCATCGCCCGGTGGGTGCACGAGACGCGCCGCAGCCACGCGAGCCGACCGGAATACAGGGCGGCGTGCACCTGCGGCTGGCAGTCCGAGGTGTACGACGACCCCCAGGACTGCCACTCCGCAGCCCGCGCGCACGTCATCCTCGGCAGCCACCAGGGGACCCCGTGAGCGCCCCCGCACCGCGCTGGCTGCGCGTCGCACGCGACTACCCCCGCGCCACCGGAGCCCTCGGCCGGCCCCTGCTGGAGGCCGCCCGCCTGGTCCCCCTCCACGCCGGATTCCCGCGTGGCCGGTGCGTGTCCGACGGCCGCGCACACGGATGGCCAGCCTGGACGGCGCGCACCGCCCAGCACCGGCTCAAGCGCCGGTGCCTGCCGCCCGGACGTGCCCTGTGAGCGCGGTCTGGCTGGAGCGCCAGACCGCCAAACCGCCGCTGACCCTCAATGTCGGCCGGCAGCGTGGGGAGTGGGCGCGCCGCAAGGAACTCGCGGAATGGCGGAAATGGGCCAAGGAGTACGCCGAGGGCATCGACCCGATCGCCGGGCCGGTCGCCGTCACGGCCGTCCACCTGCGCAAGACCCACGCCAGCATGCCCGATGTTGGCGCGCCGATCCTCGCCGTCAAGGCCGTCATCGACGGCCTGGTCGACGCCCACGTCCTGCCCGGGGATGGGCCGGACATCGTCCAGTCCCTGCTCTTCGAGCAGCCGCTCATCGTCGGCTACCACGGGCTGAGGGTCATCGTCCGGCCGATCGAGCAGCACGCCGGCCGCAGCCAGCAACCACCCATCACCGGGTCGCTCACCCTGCCTTCCAGTTCATGAACTGGCTGGCCGACAACGCACCGCAGCGGCCGCCGGAGGAGCGGCTGCACGAGACGGCGCTGAAGCCGCAGAGCTGACCGCACCGAGACGTTGGGCCCGGGAGGGCGCGGAGACGAGCCCCCCGGGCCCAACACGGGCACCAGTTCGCGCATCTGCGAGTTACCAATACGCATCTGTGAGAGTAGGGTGGCCCTACTCGGAACCAGTTGGAGCTATCCGGAGGACGCAGAGTC
>DATDMG010000512.1:0-57169 GCA_036518955.1 Kineosporiaceae bacterium
CAGGTCAGCCGGCACGGCAGCTTCGAACACGGCACCTCGACGCTGCGCCTGGCCCGGGACGTGTGGGCCTCGGCCGAGGCCGAGCGGTGGCGGCGGGTCCGCGCGGCGCTGCTCGCGGCCCGGGCACGACGGCCTGGGCCCGGCCGGGACGACAAGGTCGTGGCCGCCTGGAACGGCCTGGCGATCGCGGCCCTCGCCGAGACCGGCGCCCTGCTCGGCCGGCCCGATCTGGTCGACGCCGCGGCCCGCTGCGCGGCACTGCTGGTGTCGGTCCACGTGACGGAGGGCGCCCGGCTCCGCCGGGTCAGCCGCGACGGCGTGGCGGGCGACCCGCACGGCGTCCTGGAGGACTACGGGGACGTCGCCGAAGGCCTGCTCGCGCTGCACGCCGTCACCGGGCGCCCGGTCTGGCTCCACCGGGCCGGCGCGCTGCTGGAGACCGTCCTGGCCCACTTCCGGGACGCCGACGGTGCCTTCCACGACACCGCGGACGACGCCACGGACGCCCCGCTGCTCGCCGTCCGCCGTCCTCAGGATCCGACGGACAACGCGTACCCGAGCGGGACCACCGCAGCTGCCGGCGCCCTGCTCGGGTTCGCCGCGGTGACGGGGTCGGCCCGGCACCGGGAGGCCGCCGTCGCGGCCCTGGGCGCGGTCCGGCAGCATGCCGGTTCGGCGCCCCGGGCCTTCGGCTGGGGGCTGGCTGTGATCCAGGCGCTGCTGGACGGGCCGCGCGAGGTGGCCGTGGTCGGCCCGGACGGCGACCCGCTGCGGGAACGGCTGCACCGGGTGTCCCTGGCCGGCACGGCCCCCGGGCTGGTCGTCGCGGTCGGCACTTCCGGCGGAGCGGACGGCGACGATCCCGGGACCGGTGACGGTCCGGCGCCTCTGCTCGCGGGCCGGGGGCTCGTCGCCGGCCGGGCGGCCGCGTACGTGTGCCGCGGGTTCGCCTGCACGCTGCCGACGTCGTCCGCCGAGCGGCTGGCCCTGGACGTCGGCGCGCGGGTCGACCTGCTCGCCTGAGAGCCGGCCCGCGTCCTGGCGGCACGACGCCCCGGCACCGTGGTGTGGTGCCGCATTCCGCTGGACAGCAAGCGTGTAATCGCGTAATCATCCTGACATGACACCCACCGGTAATGCATCGAAGATCAGTGCCTGGTTCACCGAACGTCTGCCGGTCGAGTGGACCGCGACGGCCGCGCCGGAGGTGACGGTCGACCGTGAGGAGATCACGGTGATCCTCGCCCTCCCCGGGCTCGAACTCGCCTCCGACGCGACCCAGGCCGAGCGGGCCGAGGCGGCGGCGGGCCGGATCGCCCGGTTCCGGGCCGACACCCGGGAGCGGCGCATCGAGATAGCCCGGGAGGCTGAGCACCGCTTCCGCCGCAAGGTGGCCTGGGGCGTCACCGTCGGCGAGCGTCGCGAGCTGTTCACCCACCTCGCCGTCCCGGTGATGACCCGGCTGCGACAGCCCGAGCGCCGGGTGCTCGACACCCTGGTGGACGCCGGGGTGGCTCGCTCCCGGGCGCACGCCCTCGCCTGGTGCGTGCGGCTCGTCGGCGAGAACACCCAGGCGTGGCTGAGCGAGCTCCGCGAAGCGATGGAGCAGGTCGAGCGGGTCCGGTCCCACGGGCCGGCGGGGCGGGCCGGCGTCGGACCGGAGAGTGACGAGGGTGCCGGTGGCCCGGGCGCCGGGGACGGTCAGGAGGCCGCGGACTAGCCGAACATCGAGACGCCGACGCCCACGCAGTGCAGCGCGAACGCGACGACGGTGAGGGCGTGGAACACCTCGTGGAACCCGAACCATCGCGGACTCGGGTTCGGCCGTCTGATCCCGTAGACCAGCCCGCCCAGGGTGTAGAAGATCCCGCCCAGGATGAGCAGGGTGAACACCGTGTAGCCGCCGCCGTGGAGCAGTTCCGGCAGGTAGGCCACCGCGACCCAGCCGAGGGCGACGTAGACGGGTACGTACAGCCACCGCGGTGCGCCCACCCAGAAGATCCGGAAGGCGACCCCGGCGATCGCGCCGGACCAGACGATCCACAGCAGGGTCCGGGCAGGCCCGGTGGGCAGCAGCAGCACCGCGAAGGGCGTGTAGCTGCCCGCGATGATCAGAAAGATGTTGGCGTGGTCGAGGCGCTTCAGCACCGCCGTCATCCGCGGTGACCAGTGCCGGCGGTGGTAGAGGGCGCTCACTCCGAACAGCAGCGCGGCGCTGACCCCGAACACGGCGACCGCCGTGCGCGCCCGGCCGCCCGGCGCGAGCGTCACCATGACTATGCCGAAGGCGACCGACAGGGGAAAGGTGACTGCGTGCAACCAACCACGGAGCTTGGGCTTCACCGCGTGGAAGGCGCCGGTCGTCTCCATGGGGGCACTCTACCGTGCTACGCCATCCTGACTTCCGTCGTCACACCCGGACCGCGGGCGCGCCGCGAACGGGCCAGGGCGGTCCCGACCTGCACCGGCTCGGCCTGACCGGCGGTACCGTGGTGAGGGCTGGGGACGGTACCCGTGCGGCGCGTCCTCGCCTCCGCCGCACGGGGATGGCGGGACCGGACCGGCACTGCGAGAGGTCGTCGTCGGATGTGGTTGCGGGACGTCATCTACGCCGCGTACGAGCGGCGCCTGGCACGCAGCCTGCGGCCGAAGTCGATCCCCGAGCACATCGGCATCCTGGTCGACGGCAACCGACGCTGGGCCCGCGCCTACGGCACGGACACCAGCGAGGGGCACCGCGCCGGGGCGGCCAACGTGCTGGAGTTCCTGACCTGGTGCGATGACGTCGGCGTCCGCGTGGTCACGCTGTGGCTGCTGTCCACGGACAACCTCTCCCGGCCGTCCGACGAGCTGGCCACGCTCTTCACCATCATCGAGGACCTGGTGGGCCGGATCGCCGCCACGGGCCGGTGGCGGGTCCACCCGGTGGGCGCGCTCGACCTGCTGCCCGCGACGCTCACGCGCAGCCTGAAGGAGCGTGAGGCGGCCACCTCGGAGGTGACCGGGCTGCACGTCAATGTCGCGGTGGGCTACGGCGGCCGGCGGGAGATCGCGGATGCCGTCCGGTCGCTGCTCCAGGAGCAGGCTGCCCGGGGCACCTCGATCGAGGAGCTGGCCGAGGTGATCGACGTCGAGCACATCGCCGCCCATCTCTACATCAAGGGACAGCCGGACCCGGACCTCGTGATCCGGACGTCGGGTGAGCAGCGGCTGTCCGGGTTCCTGCTGTGGCAGAGCGCGCACAGCGAGTTCTACTTCTGCGAGGCGCTCTGGCCGGCGTTCCGGAAGGTGGACTTCTTGCGGGCCCTGCGCTCCTACGCGGACCGGGAACGTCGCTTCGGCGCCTGACGTCACGACAGTGCCCCCGGGACGCGGTGACCGTCAGCGATCACTGCACGTCCCAGGGGCGCCCCGGTACTCGGCGTGACCTCGGTCAGGCGGGTGGAGGCGGTGCCTGCGGCGGCCCGGCCTGCGCCGGCTGCGGCCCGATGCCGTTCGACGTCCCCGGGCCGGCGCTGGTCGAGCCGGCCGGCGCGGCCGTCGCCCACAGCGGGGTGCTGGCGGCGACACCGGGGGAGGGTACGACCTCGCCCATCAGGACGCCGGGCGCTACCGGGAGGGGGGCGCGCAGCGGCGCATGCCGCTCGTGCGCCTCCAGAGCCCGCTGGTGGTACCGCTCCAGCTCCTGGATGAACGCCGGGTCGGCGTAGGGCCGCCCGTCGACGAGCTCGCCCACCTTGCCCTCGAGGACCGCGACGACGTCCTCCCCGGCGAGCGTCTTGTGCGTCTCCAGGGCGTGGGCCAGCGCGAGCACCCGGCCGCGGTGGGCCTGCAGGAGCTGCTCGGTCTCTTCCAGCAGCCGCATCAGGATGGCCTCGATGCGCTGCGGCAGCGGACCGCCGCCCTCGTCCCGCCTGGCCTGCTTGAGCTCGACGCCGAAGCCGATGCCGCCCTTGCCGCTGCCCTTGCGCTCCTCCGGGGTGCCGCCGCCCTGGATCCCCAGGTCCTGCAGCGCCGGCAGCGAGGAGATCCCAGCGCCCATGCCCCAGTGGGACTCCATCAGCGTTGCGATCATGGTTGCCGTCCGGAGGTCGCCCGAGACGCCCGAGGAGTTGTCGCCGCCGTAGAACAGCCGCTCACCGGCCAGGGACGCGACCGAGACGACGATGTCGCTCTCGTACTCGCTGCGCCACTGGGTGTACTGGTCCTCCGGCTTGATCGACTGGACCATGCCGAGGTAGCTGCTGCCCTTCTCGATCGTGGCCAGGTCGATCTCCATGTGCCGGCGGGTCGCCCAGGCGGCCACCGCGTGGCAGGCCTCGTGGACGGCGACGGCGTGCCGCTCGCGCTCGATGTACTCGACGTCCTCCGGCGGCCCGAGCGTCTTGAGGTGCTTGGCCGCGACCACGTCCCGCCAGGTGATGACGTCGCGCTCCTCCCGGATCGCGTGGATGAGCGCCTCGTTGACCAGGTCCTTCATCTCGGCGCCGGTGGCGTAGGGCGTGATCGTGGCGAGCTTGTCGACCTGCTCGGTCGTCAGGTTGTGCCGGGTCTTGTCCAGGTATCCCTGGTAGGTGCGGACGCGGCCGGTCTTGCTCGGGTAGCCGACCCGGTAGATCCGGTCGATGCGGCCCGGCCGCAGCAGAGCGGGGTCGAGTGCCTCGGGCAGGTTGCTCGCCATCATGACCAGGATCCGGTACTTCGGTGGCGGCTTGGGCTTCATGCCCAGTGTCCTGCGGACGACGCGGTTGATGAAGCCCCGCGGCTTCTTCAGGCCGGACAGCTCGGTCAGCAACGCCTGCAGCGTGCCGTCGAAGCTGGACGAACCCCCGCCGAGCCCGGCCCCGGCGACGAACGGCAGCCGGCTCCGGCCGGGGACCGGTTCCGGCTCGCCGACCGTGTGCCGGTGCAGTTCGGAGCGGGTCAGCGCGGAAAGGTGCATCGGGCCACCGCAGGCCGGGTCGGACCACGGCGCCGGGGTCGCCCCGCCGACCGGCTGTGCTCCGCCGGCCCGGGCCCCGCGTGAGCCGAGGGTGTCCGCCTCGTCGAAGAAGACGATGACGCCGCCGTAGCGGAGCGCCAGCTTGCGCAGTTTGCGGAACAGGGACTTGACCTTGAGGACGCCGATCCCGAAGAACATCGCGGTGAACGCGCCGGGATCCACGAAGACGTAGGGCTTGCCGGTCTCGCCGGCGACGGCCTCCGCCATCAGGGTCTTGCCGGTACCGGGCGGGCCGTAGAGCAGGATGCCGGACGGCACGTGGCCGCCCTTCTCCTCGATCGCCTCCGGGTTCTCCAGCAGGATCACGTTCTCCTTGACCCGGGCCAGCACGTGGTCCTGTCCCCAGACGTCGGAGAACCGGGTCTCGATGTCGTCCGGGAAGTAGGTCTCCACCCCGCCCCGGGAGAGGAACCAGAACATCGCGACGAACTGGATGATCGTGATGAAGAGGACGAGGACGATCTGCAGGATGAACGGCAGCGCCGCGACGAACATCGCCGGCACCTTGAACAGCGCGACCAGCGGCGAGTTGCCGGTGATCCGGCCGAGCAGGACCGCGAACATCACGACCAGGAAGACCCATTTGGCCACCCGGGCGATCCGGTACCGGTTCCACGGGTTGAACCGCTGCTCATAGCGCCGGGTGGTGCCGCCGAACACGGTCTGCGACCAGAAGTGGTGGTAGGCCCGGCTGTGCTCGCTCACCAGGAAGTGCAGTTGCCGGACGAACTCGATGCCGGCCAGCCACAGCACCCACTGCTGATCCCAGCCGACGGATCCGATGATCTCGCCGAGCGTGGCGGGCGGGCTGAACCGCTGCACGTCGTACCAGACGAGCACGCCGAAGATCACCGAGAAGAGGATCAGGAACTTGGAGCGGTCCCAGAAGGGTAACGGTTTGCGCGTACCGCGGGACTTCCACGGGAAGCGTGGGTCGTCGGGCGGGCTGCTGGGTGGCACGTGGACCTCGCCCTCGGGGGGCGGCGGGCCGGGCGTCACGACGGTCACGGGTCAGGCTCCAGGTATCGGTCGGGAGAACGGTCACGCCGCTGGTGGCGGTGGTCAGGTGCGCCTCACGGTGAAGGATCCCATCGAGTCCGTGATGGCCCGGCGGTTGGTGTCATAGCACGACGCGCTGCAATGCACGAGCAAGAGGTGGACGCGGGTCTTGTTCTTGTCCGTCAGCACGATCTGGTCGAACACCTCCGGTCCCTGGCCGAGGTCGTAGCTGAACACCACGTGCACGCCGTTCGCCGTCCCGGTGTCGAGCTTCTGGTCGTCGAGCAGGTGGAAGTTCGTGCCGGTGAAACCCTGCACGCCGGCGGTGGCCCGGGACTTGTCGCTCACCGGGAGCCAGGCGTCCTTCAGGGTGTCGTCGGTGACCGACCGGCCCTGCTCCTTGGTGACCACCAGGGTCCGGATGACGGCGACCGGGGCCGAGGCGTGGACGGCGGTCACGTGATCCATGCTCGGGTGGTCGGCGGCGTCGTACACGGCGAACCAGTTGCCGGTCTCGGCGGGGGTGCCGTCGCTCGTCGGTGGCACGCCCGAATTGACCAGGTTCCACGATCGCGGCATCTTGAGTGCCAGGTCGTCCGTGTCGCTGGCCATGAACTGGTAGCTGGGAGCCCCGCAGGCGGTGAGGACCGCGACCAGGAGGACCGCGACCAGGGTGGCCGGGACGGCGAGCCGCGCAGGCAGGCGCCGCGTCGGCGCGCTCCAGTGGCTCATAGGCACCTCGCTGACTGCCCGGTGCCCGGGCTGTTATCGGATCTTTATCTTACAAGGGTGAGGCACGCATTCCACCAGCGCATCCCGGGGGGTTGACCTGACACTTGCCGACATCGCAGCCGGCACACAGGCTGGGTTCACTCCGCTGTTCGTCCCGGCTGTTGCGTCCGGACTGCGTCATCGGCGCGAGGGCCGCCGACCTGAGTCACCCGACCCGAGGCATCGCCCCTGGTGGGTGCGGCGGGGGGACTCGAGGCGAACAGGACGGTGCGACCGGGAAAATCACCAGCCCGGCAGGGCGACGGTTGTCGGACCCCTCGCCTATCGTCGAAGCACGAGCGCCCGGCTGAGGGGACGCGGGCGTCCGGCTGAGGGGAGTCGCCATGGCCACTGACCGACGCGGTACCCGACCGGAGGTCCACGGCGAGCCACGGCGCTCGTTCGTGCTGGACACATCGGTCCTGCTGTCCGACCCCAAGGCCGCGATGCGGTTCGCGGAACACGAGGTCGTGCTCCCGGTGATCGTGATCAGCGAACTCGAGGCAAAACGGCACCATCCCGAGCTGGGGTACTTCGCCCGCCAGGCCCTGCGCTGGCTGGACGACCTGCGGGTGCGGTTCGGTCGGCTGGACACGCCGCTGCCCATCGGTGACCAGGGCGGCACGCTCCGGGTCGAGCTGAACCATGCCGATCCGGGGTTGTTGCCGGCGGGTATGCGTCTGGGTGACAGCGACAGCCGGATCCTCGCCGTCGCGCGCAGTCTGGCGGCCGCCGGGCAGCACGTGACCGTCGTCAGCAAGGACCTGCCGATGCGGGTCAAGGCCTCGGCCGTGGGCCTGGAGGCCGAGGAGTACGAAGTCGCCGGCGCGGTAGACACCGGCTGGACCGGGATGGCCGAGCTCGAGGTGAGCGCCGAGGCGATGGCGACCCTCTACGCCGAGCAGACCCTGAGCCTCCCGGAGGCCAACGACCTGCCCTGCCACACCGGACTGGTCCTGATCTCCCCGCGCGGCTCGGCGCTCGGCCGGGTCATGCCGGACAAGGGCCTCCGCCTGGTCCGGGGCGACCGCGACGTCTTCGGGGTGCACGGTCGCAGCGCCGAGCAGCGGATCGCCGTCGACCTGCTCCTGGACGCCGACATCGGCATCCTCTCGCTCGGTGGCCGGGCCGGGACGGGCAAGTCGGCCCTGGCGCTCTGCGCCGGGCTGGAGGCCGTGCTGGAGCGTAGCCAGCACCGCAAGGTCGTGGTCTTCCGGCCGTTGTACGCGGTGGGTGGCCAGGACCTGGGGTACCTGCCCGGCTCCGAGGCCGAGAAGATGAACCCGTGGGCCCAGGCGGTCTTCGACACGCTCGGAGCCCTGGTCTCCCAGGAGGTCGTCGAGGAGGTCCTCGACCGCGGCATGCTCGAGGTGCTCCCGCTGACGCACATCCGGGGCCGCTCGCTGCACGACGCCTTCGTCGTCGTCGACGAGGCGCAGTCGCTGGAGCGGAACGTGCTGCTGACGGTCCTGTCCCGGGTCGGCCAGAACAGCCGGGTCGTGCTCACCCACGACGTCGCGCAGCGGGACAACCTGCGGGTCGGGCGCCACGACGGCGTGGCAGCCGTGATCGAGGCGCTCAAGGGCCACCCGCTGTTCGCCCACATCACGCTCACCCGGTCCGAGCGCTCGCCGGTGGCGGCGCTGGTCACCGAGATGCTGGAGGGATTGGAGCCGTAGCCGGCCCGTTCCCCCGTAACCGCGCGGTGGCCGGGTGGCGTACGCTCCACCGGCGCGTTGGTCGGCATCTCGAGATGTTGATCGGCATCTCGAGGTGCCGGCCGCCATCCGCAGGGCTCGGCGGGGCCTGCGGCCGCTCCTCGTCGGGGCGTCACCGGACGTCCGTCGCCAGTCGCTGCCGCTCGGGCTCGCCGCCCGGCATCCGTTGGTCGGGTGGAACGCGCCGGTCGAGACCGACTACTGAGCGTTCGGTGCCGCAGGATAGATTGACAACTCTTGGTTACCAACAGGCAACGGATCGGCGCATCTGATGAACGCAAGGTAACGTCTCGCAGTGTGACGTTAGTCACAATGATATACAACGAGTAATGATTCCCAGGGCCTTGTCACGTAGAGGCACCTCTTGCGGTGGTGGGTGTGGACCGAGCCCGGGCGGGGAGGCCAGGGTGGGGCAATCGCAGTGGCCGGGAGAGTGAAACTCCCCCGATCTCTTGACCTTTGCGATGGCACGTTCGGGTCGACGTGAGAGGACCGAGTGGTGCGTCACGCTGGGCGGGCGGCAGGGAGCCGTACGCAGTCCCCTCTCCGGTCCCCGGGTGCCGCCCATGGGGCGGTCCTGACGGCACCCGAGCACGGCCGCGACGGCGACGACCCCCGCTTGACGAGCGGCCTGCGCCTGACCCCGGTCTTCGGCCACCTGGGCCACCGCCGGCTGGGCCACGACGTCCCGGCGTTCGGCACGCCGGAGCACTCCGCGCTGCTCTCCGGCTCCCTCGATCTCGATGCGATCGAGCGCGCAGCGGAGGGGCCCCTGGTGGGATTCGCTCCGATCGTGCTCGACCCCCGCGGTCCTTCCCCCGACGACCTGGTGGAGCCCGGGCCGCCCACGGAGGTCGACGAGCCGTCGTTCCCGCCGACCTCGGCCACCCGCATCCTGCCGACGCGCCGGAGCCTTCGGGCGGCGGGCGGGGCCTCGGCGGCGTCACCTGGCGCATCCTCCGGCGCGCCGTCGCTCTCGGAGGGCCTGTTGGCCGCGGCACTGCCGTCGCCGCGTCCGGTGTCGCCGGTCTCCGGTGCACCGCGGCAGGCCGGCCGCTCCGGGCCCACGACCGGTGCGCTGGGCGTGCAGGACGTGCAGCAGGCGCTCGCCGCCTGCCCGGCCCTTCAGGTCGCCGACGACCCGACGCCGACAGGCGAGCTCGCCAGACCCTTCGTCGACACGGCCGCCGCGACGGGCTGGTCCGACCTGGAGGACGTCCCGCCGCCGGTCTCCGTCGACGTGTTCCAGCGCGCCGTCCGGGCCGGCCTGGCGCTTGACGACGCCGAGTCGCTGAAGGCCCTGGACGACGAGACCGAGCTGGCCGGTGACCCGAGCCGCCGGGCCGGCAGGTCGCGTCGAGAACTCCGGGCCCGGGAGCGGGCCCGGACGTCGACGCGGTCGGTGACAGGTCGCCGCCTGGCCAAGGGTGGCGTCCTGGTGATCACCGCGCTGGGCGTGGTGTCGGGTGCCGCGCCGCAGAGCCTGAACGCGTTCGGGCTCGGCAAGGGCCCCTCCGCGCGCAACACGATCGACTTCGCCAGCGCGCTGGCACCGGACACCTCGGCCCCGGCGCTGACGCCGATCCAGGTCGAACAGGTTCGCCACGCGGCTCTGGCCGGGCACCTGGATCGCGAGCTCGAGCAGGACCGGCAGGGGGACGCCGTCCGGGCCGGGATCGGGGTCGGCGGAGCGATGGCGGAGCTGGCCTCGGAACAGGACGCGCGGGTCCAGGCAGACCGCAAGGCCGCGCAGCAGCAGGCCGTCCGCAACGTGATCGCGGATCCGCAGGCGTACGCCCGGATGGCGGTCGCGGACCGGGGCTGGGGCCCGATGCAGTTCCGGTGTCTGGTGTCGCTGTGGGACAAGGAGAGCAACTGGAACTACCGGGCCTCGAACCCGTCGTCGGGCGCCTACGGGATCGCCCAGGCGTTGCCCGGCGGAAAGATGAACATCGTCGGCCCGGACTGGCGGACCAACCCGGTAACCCAGATCAAGTGGGGTCTCAACTACATCGCCGACCGGTACGGCACTCCCTGCGGAGCGTGGGCGCACAGCCAGGCGACCGGCTGGTACTGAGGCCGGTCCGGTACTGAGGCCGGTCCGGTACTGAGGCCGGTCTGGTACTGAGGCCGGTCTGGTACTGAGGTGGGTCGTCAGCCCGTCGTCCCGGAACCGTCCTCCGGGCAGCCGGTCATGCCCCGGACGTCGAGCAACTCGTCCAGTTGGGCCGCACTGAGGTCGCCGCGCTGGACGTAACCGAGAGCGCGCGTGGCGTCGCGGATCGTCGTCCGCTCGCGGACCGCACGGGTGGCGATCCGGGCCGCCTCCTCGTAACCCAGCACCCGGGCCAGCGGGGTGACGATGGACGGCGAGCTCTCGGCCAGGGCGAGACACCGCTCCCGATCGGGCTCCAGGCCCGCGACGCACCGGTCCGCGAGCAGGCGGCACGCCGCGGCGAGGAGCCGGATGGACTCCAGCAACGCGCGGGCCATCACCGGCACCATCACGTTGAGCTCGAAGGAGCCGCCGGCGCCGGCCCAGGCGATCGTGGCGTCGTTGCCCACGACCTGCGCGCACACCTGAAGGACCGCCTCCGGGACCACCGGGTTGACCTTCCCCGGCATGATCGACGAGCCCGGCTGGAGCTGGGGCAGCCTGATCTCCCCGAGCCCCCCGGTGGGGCCCGACCCCATCCAGCGCAGGTCGTTGCAGATCTTCGTGAGCGAGACGGCGATCACCCGGAGCTGGCCGGACAGCTCGACCAGCGCGTCCCGGGCGCCCTGGGCCTCGAAGTGGTCGAGCGCCTCCGTCAGGGCCACCCCGGTGGTCTCGGTGAGGCGCCGGAGCACCCCGGCGGTGAACCCCTTCGGCGTGTTGATCCCGGTGCCCACCGCGGTGCCGCCGAGCGGGACCTCCGCCACCCGCGGCGCGGTGGAGTCGAGCCGCTCGCCACCGCGGCGCATCTGGGCGGCGTAGCCGGCGAGCTCCTGCCCGAGGGTGACCGGGGTCGCGTCCATCAGGTGGGTCCGGCCCGCCTTCACCACACCGGCGACCCCGCCGGCCCGGTGGTCGAGCGTGTCCGCGAGCACGTCGAGCGCCGGCCGCAGGTCACGGCTGAGCGCCGCGGCGGCAGCGAGGTGGACGGCGGTGGGCACCGTGTCGTTGCTCGACTGCGAGGCGTTGACGTGGTCGTTCGGGTGCACCGGGCGCCCGAGCCGACGGCTCGCCAGGGTCGCCACGACCTCGTTGACGTTCATGTTGGTGGAGGTGCCGGACCCGGTCTGGAAGACGTCCACCGGGAACTGGTCGAGCAGCTGGCCGGCGTCGAGATCCCGGGCCAGCTCGTCCGCGGCAGCGGAGATCGCCGCCGCGATGTCCGCGTCGAGGATGCCGAGGTCGGCGTTGGTCCGGGCGGCCGCAGCCTTGATCCGGGCCAGGGCGGCGAGCACCGCCGCGTCCACCCGGTAGCCGCTGATCGGGAAGTTCTCGACGGCGCGCTGGGTCTGTGCCGCGTACAGGGCGTCCCGCGGCACCTGGACCTCGCCCATCGAGTCGTGCTCGACGCGTACCTCGCCGCCGGGGACCTGGCTCGCCTGGCTCGATGTCATGCCCCCATCGTCGTCGCGGCAGGTGCCGGCCGCACGGGGCGAACCGCGCTCGGAACCCTGGCGGAGCAGGTCTCAGCGGACGACGCGGGCGAGGTACACGGCGTAGGTGAAGGTGCGCCCGTCCCGGGTGACGTCGAGCAGCACCTCCTCGCACTCACCGCAGGCCCGTTCCAGGGCCACCGCCAGCTCGGCGGCCGGGTCGGCCGACCACACCCCGAGGATGCCGCCACGCGTCAGCGCCCGAGCCGCCGCGGTCAGGAAGGGCGGAGAGTACACCGCGGTGTTGCCCGGGTGGGTGAGGAACCCCGGGCCGTTGTCGACGTCCAGCAGGAGCGCATCGAGATCGCCACGGCGCAGGACCGGGACGACGTCGAGCACGTCCGCCACCCGGATGGTCAGCCGCGGATCGTCGGTCAGCCCCGGGGCGGAGGGGATCAGCCCGCGCCGGATCCAGTCCACGATCGCCGCGTGGAGCTCGATCACCTCGACCCGGCCGACCCGGGAGTCGGCCAGCAGCGTCGCCGTGGTGAAGCCCAGTCCCAGCCCGCCGACGAGCACGCGCAGGCCCCGCCCGCGAAGCCGGGACAGGGCGAGGCTGGCCAGCGCCCGCTCGCTGGAGGTGTGGGCGGTGTCCATCGCGAACACTCCGTCGACGATCAGCTCGAGCACGTCGTCGCGGCGGGCGAGCACGATCTCGCCGTGCTCGTCCCGGGCGCGATCGATGACCACCCGGTGCGGCGAGCCGCCGGGTCGCGCCCGGTCCGTCCCGGAGCTCACAGTACCCGCGCCCCCGGATGGTCGGGATCGTCGACGTCCCCGAGGACGTTCACGGGTCGCGTGATCCCCTCGTTGAGATGGTAGGTCATGCCGGCCACGGCGCACGTCCCGGCCCGGACGGCGTCCGCCAGGACCCGGGAGCGCTCCAGCAGGAAGGCGCAGGTGTGCCGCACGTGCGCCTCGATCAGCCCGTCGAGCGCCGCCGTGTCGTGGAGCGCGAGCTCCCACCCGGGGGGGTCCGCGGATCCGTGACCGTCGCGACCCGCGGTGATCAGGCTGGGGCTGACCCGCTCCACGATGTCCCGCACGAAGCCGCCCGGCAGCTCGCCGGAGAGGTGCGCCCGCAGGGTCGCGACCACCGCACCGCACCGGTCGTGGCCGAGGACGACGACGAGCGGCGTCCCCAGGACGCTCACCCCGAACTCCAGCGAGCCCAGCACGCCGGTGTCGACCACATGTCCCGCCGTCCGGACGACGAACAGATCCCCCAGCCCGCGGTCAAAAATGATCTCCGCGGCGACCCGGGAGTCGGAGCAGCCGAAGACGACGGCGAACGGGTTCTGGCCGGCCGTGAGCCGGCTGCGCCGGTCGGCGTCCTGATGCGGATGCTCGCGCCGGCCGGTCACGAAGCGCTCGTTGCCCTCGCGCAGGGACCGCCACGCGGCCGCCGGGGTCATCGCCCGCTGCTCGCCACCCATGCACGCATCCTGCCAGGCCGGGCGAACAGCGCGAGAGGCCCCGGGGCCGGTTGCTCCTCACCTGCTCCTCGTACCGGACGTCACCTCGGCACAACCACGACAGCCCCGCCCACCTACACTGGCGACGTGGCGACGGTCTCCGACGTTCGATCCGCCAAGCAGGGCCCGTCGAAGCAGCGGGCGGTCTGGCGGCCCCGGGTGCCGGGACTGGTGGCCTGGGTCGTCCGGGTCGCGGCGGTGCTCGCCGTCCTGGACATCCTCAACCCGGTCGAGCACCACCGTGCGCGCTACGGGTCACGGGCCCTGGACGGCGTCCTCGACGGCACGACCTTCGCGGCCGCCACCTTCAGCGCCGGCACGTTGCTCGTGCTGGCCGGAGCGTTACGGCGGCGCAAGCAGCGGGCGTGGATACTCGCCGTGGCATCGGTCCTCGTCGGCATCGTGACCCACATCCACTTCCACCGGTTCCCCGTGGTCGGCCTGAACGTCGCGGTCCTGGCGCTCCTGCTGTGGACGCGCCGCGACTTCACCGCGCGTTCCGAGCGCGGTGGGCGGCTGGCCGCCGTCCGGGTGCTGGTCGTGATGCTCTCGGTGTCCGTCGTGGCCGGCCTGTTCCTGACCGCTCGGGTGGCGCCCACGTCGTCCCCCGGCGACCGGCTCGTCGAGGTGCTCAGCGGGTTGCTCGGGTTCACCCCGGAGCTGGCTTTCCGCAGGGCCGCCTACACCTCCTCGCTCACCGAGATCGGCCTGAACACGCTGGGCGGTCTGACGGCGCTGCTCACGCTGCTGACCTTCCTGGCACCGGCCCGCAAGCCGGCCCGGCTCTCCCCGACGGCCGAGGAGCAGCTGCGGCTGCTGCTGGACAAGTTCGGCAACCGGGACTCGCTGGGCTACTTCGCGCTGCGCGGCGACAAGATCGCGATGTTCTCCCCGAGTGGCAAGGCAGCCGTGGTCTACCGGGTGGTCGGCGGCGTCTCGCTCGCCTCCGGCGACCCCCTGGGCGATCCGGAGGCGTGGCCCGGCGCGATCCAGGCGTGGCTGGAGGAGGCGGACACCTACGCCTGGACCCCTGGTGTCGTCGGTGCCTCCGAGGAGGGCGCGATCGCCTTCCGACGGGCGGGCCTGGACTCTCTCGAGCTGGGCGACGAGGCCGTGCTCGACCTGGAGGAGTTCTCCCTCGACGGCCGCAGCATGCGGGTCGTCCGGCAGGCCGTGAACCGGGTGCGCCGCGCCGGGTACACCCTGGACGTGCGCCGCCAGAGCGAGCTGGACGACGGGGCGCTGGCCGAGGTCCGTGCCACTGCCGAGCAACTGCGCGGCGAGGACGTCGAGCGGGGCTTCTCGATGGCACTGGGCCGCCTCGGGGACCCGCGCGACCCCGACCTGATGATCGCTCGAGCCCGGGACGCCGACGAGCAGCTGGTCGCCGTCCTGGCCTTCGTGCCGTGGGGTGCCGACGGCCTCTCCCTGGACCTGATGCGCCGGGCGCGGACCTGCGAGAACGGCACCGTCGAGTTCGTCATCGTGGGGGTCGCCGAGGCGGTCAAGGCGCTGGGCGTACGCCGGATCTCCCTGAACTTCGCGGTGTTCCGGTCGGTCTTCGATCGCGGGTCACGGGTAGGTGCCGGGCCGGTGCTGCGGCTGTGGTACCGGCTGCTGCTGGTGGCGTCGCGGTGGTGGCAGATCGAGTCCCTCTACCGGGCGAACGCGAAGTACCAGCCGGAGTGGGTCCCCCGGTTCGTGTGCTTCCGGCGGGCGGCGGAGCTGCCGCAGGTCGCCGTCGCGGCGGCCGAGGCCGAGGCGTTCATCCAGCGCCCGAGGCTGCGCTGGCTGCAGCCGTGAGCCCGCTCGCCGAGAACGCCGTGGGCGGTCGCGGCGGCCGGCCGGGCCGGTGGTGACCTGGGCCCGCGCGCGGGAGCTCGCCGCGGGGTGTGTCACACCGGTGTCGCCGCGGGGCGTCCCGCTCGCGGCGGCGCTCGGGGCGGTGCTCGCCGAGGACGCCCGGGCCCGGTCCGACCTGCCCCAGGCCGACACCTCCGCGATGGACGGCTGGGCCGTCGCGGGAGACCCGCCCTGGCAGGTGGCCGGTGCGGTGCTCGCCGGGTCGATGCCGCCGCCGCTGCGCCCCGGGACGGCCCTCGGGATCGCCACGGGTGCTCTGGTCCCACCGGGCGCGGACGGCGTGCTGCGCCGCGAGCACGGCCACCTGTCCGGGTCGCTGCTGACGCCGTCCGGCGGGCCGGTCGACGTCCGCGGCCTCGACCTGCGCCGGGCCGCGACGGAGTGTCGGCTCGGTGACGTCGTCCTGCCCGCCGGCGCGCGGATCGGCCCGGTGGCGCTCGGCCTGCTCGCCGCTGCCGGCCTGGACGCCGTCCGGGTCCGCCGGCCCGCGGTGGACCTGCTGGTCCTCGGCGACGAGCTGCTGGACACCGGCCCCGCCCGCGACGGCTGCCTCCGGGACGCGCTCGGCCCGCTGCTCTCGGCGTGGCTGCCCGCGGCGGGGCTCGCGCTGGCGGCCCGGCGCCGGGTGCCCGACACGGTCGCCGCGCTGGCGCTGGCGCTGCGGGGCTGCCTGGCCGATGTCGTGGTCACCACGGGGTCGACCGCGCGCGGGCCGGTCGACCACCTGCACGCGGTGCTCGCGGACGCCGGGGCCCGTCTCGTCGTGGACGGCGTCGACATCCGACCAGGGCACCCGCAACTGCTGGCGGTGCTGCCCGACGGGCGGCCCGTCGTCGGCCTGCCCGGTAACCCGCTCGCGGCCGTGTCCGGCGTGCTCACCCTGCTCGAACCGGTGGCCGCCACGCTGGCCGGACTCGATCCCCGGCCCGCGCCGGGCCGTGGCGTCCTGGTGGTCGACGTGCCGGCGGGCAGCGGGGCGACGCGACTGGTCCCGGTCCGCGGGGGCCGGCCGGTGCTGTTCGCGGGGCCGGCCATGCTGCGCGGCCTGGCCGCGGCGGAGGCGGTCGCCGTGATCCCGCCGGGCGGTGCCCCGGCCGGGACCGAGGTGATCCTTCTCGCGCTGCCGTGATCATGTAAGCGCGATCACGGCGACGTGGAGCTGGGGCGCCGTCCGATCGTGAGCGCCACCGGGCGGGTGACGTCGGCGAAGAAGTCGTTGCCCTTGTCGTCGACGACGATGAAGGCCGGGAAGTCCTCCACCTCGATCTTCCAGACCGCCTCCATGCCGAGTTCGGGGTACTCGAGCACCCCGACGTGCCGGATGCAGTCCTGGGCGAGCCGGGCGGCCGGGCCGCCGATCGAGCCGAGGTAGAAGCCACCGTGCTGGGCGCACGCCTCGGTCACGGCCTTGCTCCGGTTGCCCTTCGCCAGCATCACCAGCGAACCGCCCGCCGCCTGGAACTGCGCGACGTAGGAGTCCATCCGGCCGGCGGTGGTGGGGCCGAACGAGCCCGACGCGTAGCCCTCCGGGGTCTTCGCCGGCCCGGCGTAGTACACGGCGTGATCGCGCAGGTAGGCCGGCATGGGCTCGCCGGCGTCCAGCCTCTCCTTGATCTTGGCGTGGGCGATGTCGCGGGCCACCACGAGCGGGCCGGACAGTGCCAGCCGGGTCTTCACCGGGTACTTGGCCAGCTCCGCCCGGATCTCGCGCATCGGCCGGTTGAGGTCGACCCGGACGACGTCGTCGTCCAGGTGCGCGTCGGTGGTGTCCGGTAGGTACTGCGCCGGGTCGGTCTCCAACTGCTCCAGGAAGACGCCCGCTGCCGTGATCTTGCCGAGCGCCTGCCGGTCGGCGGAGCAGGAGACCGCGATCGCGACCGGGCAGGAGGCACCGTGCCGGGGGAGTCGGACGACGCGCACGTCGTGGCAGAAGTACTTGCCCCCGAACTGGGCGCCGATCCCGAACGCCCGGGTCAGCTCCAGCACCTGCAGTTCCAGGTCCAGGTCGCGGAACGCGTGGGCGGATCGCGACCCGGACGTCGGCAGGGTGTCCAGGTACTTGGCGGAGGCGTACTTGGCCGTCTTCAGGGCGAACTCGGCGCTGGTGCCGCCGACGACGATCGCCAGGTGGTAGGGAGGGCAGGCGGCGGTGCCGAGGGTGCGCAGCTTCTCGTCCAGGAAGCGCATCATCGAGGTCGGGTTGAGGACGGCCTTGGTCTCCTGGAACAGGAACGACTTGTTCGCGCTGCCACCGCCCTTGGCCATGAACAGGAACTTGTAGCCGGCCTCGTGTCCCGGCGTGGTGTCCGCGTACAGCTCGATCTGGGCCGGCAGGTTGTTGCCGGTGTTCACCTCGTCCCACGTGGTGAGCGGCGCCATCTGGGAGTAGCGCAGGTTGAGCCGCGTGTACGCGTCGGCGACGCCGGCGCTGATCGCCGCCTCGTCGCTCGCCTCGCCGGTCGTCAACACCTGTGACCCCCGCTTGCCCATCACGATGGCGGTGCCGGTGTCCTGGCACATCGGCAGCACCCCGCCCGCCGAGACGTTGGCGTTCTTCAGCAGGTCGAGAGCCACGAAGCGGTCGTTCGCGGAGGCCTCCGGGTCGTCCAGGATGCGGCGCAGCTGGGCGAGGTGGGCGGGCCGGAGGAAATGCGCGATGTCGTGCATGGCGGCGTCGGTGAGCTGTCGCAGCGCGGACGGCGCCACCTGGAGGAAGGTCCGGCCCGCTGCCTCGAGGGTCGACACCCCCTCGGTGGTGAGCAGCCGGTACGGCGTGTCGTCCGGTCCGGTCGGCAGCAACTCGGTGTACCCGGGGTACGGGTGGTCGGCCATCACAGCAACTCCTCGGTCGCGCTCGTGCGATCGAGCCTAGTTGTTCGCTGTCGGGACCTTGGGGTGGGTGGCGTCCCGAGGCGGCGAGACCGGGTGTGCGTCCGGCGGCGTGGCCCGGGCGACGCCGGGGGGGCCGTAGAAGCGGTTGACGTTGTCGACGGCCGGGATGGCGCGACCCGCTCGGGGTTGGGCGATGGCCAGGAACACCCGTTCGGTCACCCGCACCACGACGCTCCGGGTGATCGCGTCCGAGCTGACCAGGCCGCGGCTCCAGTCCAGCGTCCCGGCGGCGAAGACCCCCGCCCCGGACGGTGCGGAGTACCAGACCAGGTCGCTCCATTCCAGGTAGCCGTAACACGACGTCGGTGAATGGGCCATGATCTGCAGGGGTCGCGACGTGGGCAGGCCGGGGACCACCCGGTCGGTCTCGCTGCCGACCATGCCGGGCAACCGCTGCCCGGCGCTCACGCCGAGCCCGCGGAAGAGCCAGCCGTCCGGCTCGACGATCACCAGGTCCGCGCGGGTTCGGGCGCACCGGTACTCGACGCCGGTGAGCGGCTGCTCCGGCTCCGGGTGCGGGCCGTGGGGCCAGTCGGCGGTGGTGTCCTGGGTCGTCACCGGGTCGGCCGCGCCGTCCTTGTAGTTCGTCATCAGTCGGGCCGGCCCGTTCCCGGACGCCTGCAGCCGTACCCGCCGGTAGATGTCGTTCGCTCCGAGGAACGCCAGGTTGGCGCCACGGTCGCGGGCGGCGGTGAGCGCCGCCCGCATGGGCCGGGACCAGTACTCGGAGTGCCCGAGCAGGGCGACCCCGGTCGCGCCCTGCAGCACCTCGGGATCGACCTGCAGGTCGACGTCCGCGGCATAGTTGAGCCGCAGTCCCAGCCGCTCGGCGGCGGCGATCAGGTATTCCTCGTCGTCGAGCAGGCCGCCGCTGCCGGACCCCTGGCGGAACGGGCGGTCGAACGACGTCACCACCGAGCGGCGGGCGTACCCGTCGGCCGTCGTGGCGGGGTCGGACGCCCGGTAGGTGTTCGCCCCGCCCCAGTCGTTGTAGGCGAGCCAGGTCAGGGTGCTGTTGAGCATCAGGACGGCGCCCGCGCTGAGCGGTTCCCGCACGGTCAGCGGGACGAAGCTGCTGGCGCCGTCCGAGCCGAGCAGCTTGGCGAGGTACGACCCGGCCACCAGGCCGACCGTCGGCACGGTGACGGACGGCGTCCACCCGGCGACGATGAGATGCGTGGTGGCGTCGACCCGCGGGGCCGGCTGGGGCCCGCCGGGGAGCGGGTCCGACAGCCAGACCTGGCGGGCGCCGACCCCGCCGTACCAGCCCAGCCGGAGCAGTTGGACGCGGAAGGTCCGCGCGGTGGTGCTGACGAACAGCCGCACCCGCTGACCCGCGACGGCGCTGACGGCGTCGGCGTAGCCTTCGATCATGGCCCGGCCCGGGGGCGGGACGGTCCGCCAGCCCGGCGTCCCCGGCAGCCGGTTCTCGGTCAGGGTGTCCACGTACCCGCGTCCGGTGGGCTGGCTCGCCGCCGCCGCCGTCCCGGTGCCCGTCGTCACCGCTGGTCGGGGGTGGGAGCCGGGCGGCCCGGACGTCGCGGCCGGACTCGGCGTCGCCTCCGCGCCGTCCCGTGACGCGGCGTCGCGCGCCAGCCCGCGGCTCTCGTCGGGCGCCTGCTCCCCCGGCAGCGGCGTGGCGGACGGAGGGGCGAACCCGTCGCCGGCATCCGCGGCGTGGTCGGTGCGATCCGGGACCACCCCGGCGGAGCCGGAACTGCAGGCCGTCACCCCGGCGCACGCGAGGCTGAGGAGCAGCGCGGTGATGCTGGCGGGCAGGCCCCGGCGCACGGACTGATCCCCTTTCGACGGCAAGGTGACCTAGTGTGCTTGATCACCCCCTGGTTGGGGGCCGTTCGACGAAATCGTTCACGTTGTGCAATAGTCAGAGGTCTCGCGGCGGGGGATCGCCCGCCGCACGCACTCTGCGTGGTCGCCCGCCCCACCGCCGCCGGGTGGGTGCCTGCGCCGAGGTGTCGGTCCCGCCGCGGCCTGTGCCAGAGTGGACGGCGTGGCTTCCTGGTCGACTCCCGACCCGGTGCCGGCCCGACGTGCCCGGATACGTGGCGGCGGCGACTGCGGTGACCGGCGTCCGGTCGAGGTCCTGGTCGATCCCGGCCGGGTGCAGATCGTGCTCTGGCTGCTCACCGGCAGCCTGGTCACCCTGAACGTCCTGGTCAGTCTGTTCAGTGGCCTCCACCTGCTGCCCTACGGCCTGGTCCGCGTCCTCGACGGCAATGACCGCGACAGCTTTCTGGGCGGCGCGAACACGGTGCTGCTCCTGCTCGCCGCCGTCCTGATGACCGGGGGCACGATCGTCGCGCGGCGCCGGGGCGACTCGTCCCTGGGGGCGTGCCGGGTGCTGGCCCTGGCGACCTGGTTCGCCTTCGTCGATGACCTGACCGGCCTGCGCTCCTGGCTGGCCGAGGTGCTCGGCGCGCGATACCACCTCCACGGCGTCGGTCGCTATGCGTGGGCAGTCGTTTACCTGCCGGTGGCCGTCGCGGTGCTGATCGTGCTGGTCCGGGATCTGTGGCGGGTTCCCGGCGCGGTCCGCAACCGCCTGCTGCCCGGCCTGGCGCTGTACGCGATCGGGATCATCGGCCTGGAGCCGGCCGAGGCGATGGTCGCCGAGGGGCGCGGTGCCGCGTCGCTCTCCTTCAGGATCACCACGGCGATCGCCGACGGGACGGCTCTCATCGGCCTCACGTTCGTGATCAGCGCCCTGCTGGTGGCGGCCACCCGGACCATCGACGCGGTCACCCTGGTCCTGGCGGCGCCGGATCCGAGCCGCCGCCCGATCGGCGCACCGGACGCCGCGGGGTCGCCGCCGGGGCCGGGATCGCCGTCCTCGCCCGCCCGGCACCCCTGACGCTCGTTCCCGCGGGCGGCTCGTGACGGCGGGTGCGGTTCGGGAATGCCCTGGACGGCCCTGCTCGACCGGGGTCATTGCCTCGTGACGGCGATGGCGTTCTGCAAACGCTTGCCGGCCCGGCGTGCGCCATGGCACGGTGGCAGTCCCACCGTGGGGTGGACCGGGCCTCGGCCGGCCGGGGCGGACGAGGCCGTCTGACGTCGGAGGAGCGGTGACCCACAGGAGCGGCGCGGGGCCGGTTCCGCGAGCCAGCATCGTGGACGTCGCGCAGCGCGCGGGCGTATCCGTCGCCACCGTGTCGCGCGCCCTGCGCGACCTGCCCAACGTCTCCCAGGCGACCCGGGACCGGGTGCTGCGCGCTGCGCAGGAGCTGCAGTACACCGCGTCGCCGCTGGCGTCCGGCCTGGTGACCGGCCGCGTCCGGTCGGTCGGGGTGATCGCTCCGTACGCCGGGCGGTGGTTCTTCGCAGAGGTCCTGCGGGGGATCGAGGAGGCGCTCCGTGAGGAGGGTTACGACCTCGTCCTGCACGTCCTGGCCGACGACCGGCGCCGGGAGGAGTTCCTCTCCTCGCTCCCCGTCCGGCGCCGGGTGGATGCCGTGATCATGGTGGCGCTGCCGCTCGGCGACCAGGAGGTCGACCTCCTGCGGGGGCTCGGGCTGCCGATGGCCTGCGTCTCCGAGCCCACCGCCGGCGTCCACGGCGACCGCATCGACAACGTCGCGGCCGCTCGGCTCGCCGTCCAGCACCTGCTCAACCTCGGACACCACAGGATCGCGTGCATCGGGGGTGACCTGGACGGGCCCGAACGGTTCAGCGTGCCGGGGTTGCGGACCGACGGGTACCGCACCGCCCTGGCCGACGCCGGGTTGGTGGTCCGGCCCGACTGGGAGCGGGACGGCGGGTTCACCGCCCGCGGCGGGGAACTGGCGATGACGGCGTTGCTCTCCCAACCGGGGGGCCGGCCGACCGCGGTGTTCTGCCAGTCGGACGAGATGGCCTTCGGCGCGCTCCGGGCGCTGCGCCGCTCGGGGCTGCGCTGCCCGGACGACGTCTCGATCGTCGGGCTCGACGACCACGAGTTGGCGGAGACGTTCGACGTGACCACCGTCGGCCAGCCGGTGGCCGCCCAGGGGGCCTCCGCCGCTCGCTGGGTGGTGCAGGCGCTGCAGGAGGGGATCGACGCCCACCTGCCCGTCGACGACGTAGTGATCCACCCGGCCCGGCTGGTGCTGCGTGGCTCGACCGGGCCGCTCGGCGGGTGAGGCGCTGGTCCGCGGCTCAGTCCTCGTCGGGCGTGGGTGCCCGCGGCCGGAGCTGCCGGTTGTCGGCCGGCTCGGCGATCGTCGCCCGGAACGGGCTCGCCGGATAGGTGCCGAAGATGCGCAGGTGGACCGAGAAGAAGGCCAGTTCCTCGAGGGCCAGCGCGAGGGCGGCGTCCTTGGGGTGGCCCTCCACGTCCGCGTAGAAGCGGGTCGCGAAGAACGTGCCCCCGAGCTGGTAGCTCTCCAGCTTGGTCATGTTGACGCCGTTGGTCGCGAACCCGCCGAGTGCCTTGTACAGGGCGGAGGGCACGTTGCGCACCTGGAAGACGAAGGACGTGATCATCGGTCCGTCACCGGGGGGCACGTCGTGCGGCTCCCGGGCGAGCACCAGGAAGCGTGTGGTGTTGCGGTGCTCGTCCTCGACGTCCGTGGCCAGGATCTGCAGGCCGTACAGTTCTGCGGCCTGGCGCGGGCAGAGCGCGGCCACCGTCGGGTCGCCGCCCTCGGCGACCTCCCGGGCCGAACCGGCCGTGTCCTCGGCGATCTGCCCGACCCAGCCGTGCTCCCGGATCACGCGCCGGCACTGGCCCAGGGCGTGCACGTGGCTGCGGACGCTCCGGACGTCCTCCAGCCGGGAACCCGGCAGTGCCGCGAGCTGGAAGTGGATCGGCAGGAAGTGCTCGGCCACGATGTGCAGGCGTGAGTCCGGCAGCAGCAGGTGGATGTCCGCCACCCGGCCGGCGATCGAGTTCTCGACCGGGATCATCGCCAGGTCCGACAGCCCGGTCATGACCGCCTCGAAGGCGTCCTCGAACGTGGGGCACGGCAGTGACTCCATCGCGGGGAACATCTCCCGGCACGCGGCGTCGGAGTTGGCCCCGGGCTCGCCCTGGTAGGCGATCCGGCCGGTAGCGGGCGGGTCGGCCGGGTCCGGGACGGCGAGGGAGGTCACCCCTCGAGCCTACGACGTCGATCGAGGAAGGCGCCGATCCGGCCGATCGCGTCGGCCAGGTCGTCGACGTGCGGGAGCGTGACGATCCGGAAGTGGTCGGTGCCCGGCCAGTTGAACCCCCGGCCGTGAACGACCAGGACGTGCTCCTCGCGCAACAGGTCCAGCACCAGCCGCTCGTCGTCGTCCACCCGGTGCACCGCCGGGTCGAGCCGGGGGAAGCAGTAGACGGCGCCGGCCGGCTTCACGCAGCTCACCCCGTCGATCTGGCCGAGCAGCTCCCAGCTGCGGTCCCGCTGCTGGGCCAGCCGGCCACCGGGCAGCACCAGGCCGTCGATGCTTCGCGGGCCGTCACCCAGGGCCGTGGCGATCGCGTGCTGCGCCGGGACGTTCGCGCAGAGCCGCATGTTCGCCAGGATGGACAAGCCCTCCAGGTAGCTGGCCGCGTGCTGCTTCGGCCCGGAGACCACCGCCCAGGCGGCCCGGAACCCGGCCACCCGGTACGCCTTGGACAGCCCGTTGAACGTGACGCACAGGACGTCGGGAGCCAGTGCCGCCGTGCTGACGTGTCGCGCGCCGTCGTAGAGGATCTGGTCGTAGATCTCGTCGCTGAACACGACCAGCTGGTGCCGGCGCGCGATCTCGACGAGGTCCTCGAGCAGCTCCGGGGGGTACACCGCGCCGGTCGGGTTGTTCGGGTTGATGACGACCAGCGCGACGGTGCGCCGGTTGACCTTGGACTCGACGTCCGCCAGGTCGGGGAGCCAGCCGGAGTCCTCGTCGCAGCGGTAGTGCACCGGCTTGCCGCCGGCGAGGGTCGAGACCGCCGTCCACAGTGGGTAGTCGGGGCTCGGGACAAGGATCTCGTCACCGTCGTCGAGCAGGGCCTGCAGCGTCATGCTGATCAGTTCCGAGACCCCGTTGCCGAGCCAGACGTCCTCGACGTCGATGCCCTGCACGCCCTTGCGCCGGTGGTACTGCACGACGGCGCGCCGCGCCGGCAGGATGCCCTGCGCGTCGCTGTAGCCGTGCGCGGTCGGCAGCTGGTGGATCATGTCCCGGAGGATGTCGTCCGGAGCCTCGAACCCGAACGGGGCGGGGTTGCCGATGTTGAGCCGCAGGATCCGGTGGCCCTCTGCCTCCAGCCGCATGGCCTCCGTCAGCACCGGACCGCGGACGTCGTAGGCGACGTGGGTGAGCTTGCTCGACTGCCTGACTTCCACAGGCGCCATGCTAGGGGCCGCACGGGGCCGGGTGGCGCGGTGGTCGCCCTGCCGCGCCTCGCGCTCACCCGCCCAGGCGAGCCAGCAGCTCTGCCCGCGTCGGCGGATTCGCGCCCGCCCGGGAGCAGGTGATGGACGCGGCCCGGGCGGCGTGCTCGAGCATTGCCCGGACGTCGTGCACCGGCGTGTCGCGCAACGCCGACAGCCGGTCCGTGCCGAGCAGCCCCGCGCCCGCCAGGTAGTCGATCAAGCCGGACGTGAAGGAGTCCCCGGCACCGACGGTGTCGACGATGTCGACCGCCGGCGACGGGACCTCGACCTGACCCGACCGGGCCACCGCGAACGCTCCGGCGCCGCCCCGCGTCACGACCACCAGCGCGGGTCCGCGGTCCAGCCAACTGGAGGCGATCGTGACGGGATCCTGGCCCGGGGCGAGCCAGGCGAGGTCCTCATCGCTGACCTTGACGACGTCGCTCAGCGCGACGATCTTCTCCATCCGGGCCAGGGCGGCGTCGGGATTACCCATCAGGTCGGGCCGCGCGTTCGGGTCGTAGCTGATCGTCAGGTGGCCCTTGGCACGTTCCAGCAGCTCGATGACGGCGTCCCCGCCAGGTCGCAGGAAGGCCGCGATCGAACCGGTGTGCAGCGTGCTCGCCGAGCCGACGTCCACCGAGTGCGGCAGGTCCCAGTCGAGGGCGAATTCGTAGGTCGCCACCCCGGAGGCGTCGATCAGTGCGCTCGCCGTCGAGGTCGGGCCGGGGACGAAGGAACCAGGCTCGAGCCGGACGCCGGACGACTCCAGGTGGGCCCGGACGACGTCGCCGCGCGGGTCGTCGCCGACCCGGGTGAGCAATCGCACAGGCCGGCCGAGCCGCGCCAGGCCCAGGGCGACGTTGGCGGGGCTGCCTCCGGGGTGCTCGGCGCAGCTGCCGTCCTGACGCCGCACGATGTCCACCAGCGCCTCGCCCACCACCAGGACGTCGTCCACGATCGCCTCCCGGATCACTGCGCGGTTCGGCGACACACCGAGCACCGGTGCTCGCCGATCGCGAAAGATCCTAGTGGCTTCCCGGTGGCACGTCGGTTCGCCGTGACCACGGCCCACACGCCACCATGGTGCAGTGCATTCCATGGCCGGCCAGGACGCGCCGCTGCGCGATCATGGGAGCGGGCTCGCCCTCGGCGCCGGTCGGTTCCCGCCGCCGGACCGTGGCCCGCGGGCGACGCACGTGCGGCACCTGGCGCTCTCCGTACTGCTGGTCCTCGCCCTGGCGACCGCGATCTGGGCGATGGTTCCGCGGCCGAACTCGCTGCCCATCCACGACGTCGACGTCGCCGGGGCCGCCCGGCTGTCGGCGCCGGGACTGAGCTTCGCCCCCGCCGTCCCGCGCGGCCTGCCCCCGGGATGGGTTCCCACCAGCGCCGGCGTCCGGGCGAGCGCCGACGGAGTGCGGACCTGGCACGTCGGTTTCAGCACGCCCGAGGGCCACTACGCCAGCATCGAACAGGCGGCGCGGGTCACCGACCAGTGGGAGTCCATCATGGACTCCGGCGGCGTGACCCGGCCGGCGCAGGTCGTCGACGGCACGACGTGGGAGCAACGCTTCAAGGACGTGCGGGACGTGACCGCGCTGATCCATCGCGGGGAGGAGCGGACGACGATGGTCACCAGCAAGGGCGGCGGCCTCGCCAATGCCGAGGTCTTGGCCCGGAGCATCCCGGCGACGCTGCGGTGACCGACCAACTCGCGGGCCGCACCGACCCCACCAGCGGCGATCCCGTCACCGTCGCCGCGCCGCCCCGCCCTTCCGCCGCGTCCGCGCCGGCCCCGGCCGGGGACTGGACTCCGCGACAGCGCGGGATCCTTGCGGGGATCGTCGTCGTCCTGTTCGCCACCTGGACGACGTACGCCTGGGCCCGGCACGCGAAGTACGAGACCACCGGGTTCGACCTGGGAATCTTCGATCAGGTGGTGCGCGCCTACGCGCACCTGCACGCGCCCACCTCCCCGCTCAAGGGGATCGGCTACAACATCCTGGGCGACCACTTCCATCCGATCCTGGTGCTCCTGGCGCCGCTGTACTGGATCTGGGACGACCCCCGGGTGCTGCTGACGACCCAGGCGGCGCTGTTCGCGGTGTCCGCGGTGCCGGTGGCGGCGTTCGTGCGCCGCCGCTTCGGCCCGATCCCGGGCCTGGTCATGGCCTTCGCGTACGGGGCCTCGTGGCCGATCGAACGGGCGGTCCACTTCGACTTCCACGAGATCGCGTTCGCGGTGCCGCTCATCGCGCTGCTCGTGGACGCGCTCGACCGACGCGCCCACCGCACGGTGGTGGCGTGCTGCCTGCTGCTGCTGCTGGTCCGGGAGGACATGGGAGCGCTCGTCCTGCTCGTCGGCCTGCTGATCGTGGTCCGGGGCGTACGTCGCGGGCCCGACCGGCGCCTCGCGCTCCGCCGTCCTGTCCTGCTCCTCGGCGGCGGGCTCGTCGCACTCGGGCCGGTGGGGTACTGGCTGGCCACATCGGTGATCATCCCCGGGTTCGGGCCCGCCGGATTCGCGTACTGGACCTTCCCCGCGCTCGGGCCGGACCCCGCCGGCGCGCTGCGGACGGTCCTGCTGCACCCCTTCCGGGTGGCCCGGCTCATGGTCACCCCGGCCGTGAAGTTCCACACCCTGGTCAGCATCTTCTACCCGACCGGCTTCCTCGCGCTGTTCTCCCCGTACGGGGTACTGACCGTTCCCTTCCTCGCCGAGCGGATGCTCAATGAGCGCAAGTTCCTCTGGGAGACGAACTTCCACTACACGAGCGTGATCGCCCCGATCGTGGTGATGGCGGCGGCGGACACCGCCGGTCGGCTGCGGCGCCGGTTCCCGCGCGTCCTGGTGACCCGCCGGGTCCGGCGGCCGGCGGTCGGCCTCGTCCCGGTGTTCGGCCTCGTCCCGGTGTTCGTCGCCTGGAGCGTCGGCGTGGTGGCGTTCCAGTTGGCGGTCGGAGCTCCCGACTACCCGGTCAGCGGGCTGTGGACCGGCCGGGTGTGGGGCCGGGACGCGCGCTGGCACGCCGTCCACGACGTCCTGCCGCTGATCCCGCCGGGGCAGTGCGTGGAGGCGGACAACCAGATCGCCCCCCAGCTCACCCCACGCGACTACGTCACCCGGGTGGCCTCCCGGCAGGTGCCCGGCTCGAACGGGCTCGCCACCTGGGTCGTGCTCGACCTGAAGCGGGCCGACACCGGGTGGCAGGGCGACCCGCCCCGGCTGGCACTGGCGACAGCCCAGCGGCGCGGGTACGCCGTCGTGTGGCAGCGGGCCTCGATCGTCCTGCTGCACAAGGACCGGCCGATCGCGGGCCTCTGCCGCGGCCTGTTCTGAACCGGCGCCTTCTGAACCGGCGCCCGGCGCCCCTACTCGCCGCCCCGGTGCTCTTTCTGCAACGCCGCGTCGAGCCGGGCGCGGGCTCCCGCCAGCCAGGACTCGCAGCGATCGGCCAGGGCCTCACCGCGCTCCCAGAGGCGCAGTGACTCCTCCAGGCTGGCCCCGCCCGCCTCGAGCCGGCGGACCACCTCCACCAGCTCGTCGCGGGCCTGCTCGTAGCCCAACGTGTCCGGCGCCGGCCGGCCTGGTTCCCCGCTCACGGTGTTCTCCTTTCCCGGGTGGTCTCCTGTCGGGGGCTCTCCTGTCGCGGGCACGGTGTCGTGCCGTCACGCCCGCTCACCGGTGCGCCTCGACGTCCAGATCCGGGTCGTCCGGGCCGGCGTCGTCCGCCCACGGGCCGTCGGCCCACGGGCCCTCGGCCCAGGCCGCGAGGTCGCCGCCGGTGAGCCGCAGCCGCAGCAGCTCGCCCGCGGGGACGGAGGCCGGGTCCCGGACCACGGTTCCGTCGGTGGTCTGCACGATGGCGTACCCACGGGCAAGGGTGGCCGCCGGAGAGAGCGCCGCGACCCGCTCGCGCAGGTGCCCCACCCCGTCGGCGGCTCGATCGAGGGCCGCCCGGAGCGAGCCGCGAGCCCGCTCGCGCAGGTGCGTCACCTGGTCGGCGTGGGTGTGCAGCAGCCGGTGCGGGTCTGCCAGCACCGGGCGGGCGCGAAGCCCGGCGAGCCCGCGGCTCTCGGCGTCCAGCCGGGCCCGGAGCGCGTGTGCCGCCCGGCGCCGGGCGGCCACCACCCCGGCCAGCTCGTCCGCGACGTCCGGCACGATCCGCTTGCCGGCGTCCGTCGGGGTGGACGCCCGGACGTCCGCCACCAGGTCGAGCAACGGGCAGTCCACCTCGTGGCCGATCGCGCTGACCACCGGCGTGCGGCAGGCGGCGACCGCTCGGATCATCGCCTCGTTGCTGAACGGCAGCAGGTCCTCCAGCGACCCGCCGCCTCGGGCGACGACGATGACGTCCACCTCGTCCAGCGCGTCCAGCCACCGCACCGCGTCGATCACCTCGGTGACCGCGTTCGGGCCCTGGACGGCGACCGGCCGGATCTCGAAGCGCACCGCGGGCCAGCGTCGACGGGCGTTCTCCACGACATCCCGCTCCGCGGCGCTCGCCCGGCCGCAGACCAGGCCGACGACCCGCGGCAGGAACGGGAGCGGGCGCTTGCGCTCGGCCGCGAACAGCCCTTCCGCGGCCAGCACCCGTCGCAGGTGCTCCACCCGGGCGAGGAGTTCGCCGACCCCGACGGGGCGCACGTCGTCCGCGGCGAGGGTGAGCGAACCCCGGCGCGGAAACAGCTGGGGCCGGGCATGGACGACGACGTGCGCGCCGTCCGCCAGCGGGACGGCGAGCGCGTCGAGCACCCGCGCGGCCAGCGTCACCGTGAACGACAGGTCCACATCGGTGTCGCGCAGGGTGAGGTAGCAGGTGCCCTGGCCGGGACGCCTGGTGAGCTGGACCACCTGACCCTCCACCCAGAGCGCCGGCGCCTTGGCGATGTACTCGGTCAGTTTCGCGGTGAGGAGTCGGACCGGCCAGGGGCACTCCGCCGTGGTCTCACCCGCCGTGCCGGGCAGGACGACGACGGGGGTGGGCTGGCTCACCCGGCAAGCCTACGCAGCACGCAGCGCTCCGGGCAGCGCGCGGCGGAACCCCGGTGCCTGCCTAGGATGGCCGGGTGACAGCCATCGACGACACCGGACCTGACCGGGGAATTGCCGGCTCGACGGGCCGGGTCACCCACTCCGCCGGCTCGGTCACCGACCGCACCGGGCGGACCGCGGGCTCGGTGAGCGGGGCCGCCGCCGGGCGGGTGCTGCTCGCGGCGCCCCGCGGGTACTGCGCCGGGGTCGACCGAGCGGTGATCGCGGTCGAGAAGGCGCTCGAGCTCTCCGGGCCGCCGGTGTACGTCCGCAAGCAGATCGTGCACAACAAGCATGTGGTGGAGACGCTGGAGCGCCGTGGGGCGATCTTCGTGGACGAGACCGACCAGGTGCCCGAGGGCGCTCTGGTGATCTTCTCTGCGCACGGCGTGGCCCCCGAGGTCCACCGCCGCGCGGCGGAACGGAACCTGCGGACCATCGACGCGACCTGCCCACTCGTGACCAAGGTCCACAAGGAGGCCGTGCGCTTCGCGGCGGACGACTACGACATCCTGCTCATCGGCCACGTCGGGCACGAGGAGGTCGAGGGCACCGCGGGCGAGGCGCCCGGGCACATCCAGCTGGTCGACGGCCCGGACCAGGTAGACCGGGTCACTGTGCGTGACCCCGCCAAGGTGGTCTGGTTGTCCCAGACCACCCTCTCCGTCGACGAGACGATGGAGACGGTCCACCGGCTCCGCCGGCGATTCCCGCTGCTGCAGGACCCGCCGAGCGACGACATCTGCTACGCCACCCAGAACCGGCAGGTCGCGGTGAAGAAGATCGCCGCCGACGCGCAGCTGGTGATCGTGGTCGGCTCCAGCAACTCCTCCAACTCCGTGCGGCTGGTCGAGGTCGCCCTCGAACACGGCGCCAACCGCGCCCACCGGGTGGACAACGCCCAGGAGATCGATGAGGGCTGGCTGGACGGCGTCGACACGGTGGGGGTCACCTCCGGCGCGTCGGTGCCGGAGATCCTCGTCAGCCAGGTCCTGGGCTGGCTCGCGGACCGCGGGTACCGTGACGTCGAGGAGATCGTGACTGCGCACGAGGACCTGCTCTTCTCGCTGCCCAAGGAGCTCCGCCGGGAGATCAGGGCGGCGGTGCGGGCCGGCCAGGACGCCGTTGACCCGGCCACCGTGTGAGCACTCCCCGGCCTTCCCGGTCAGCCGGGGGAACGGGACGGGGATTTCCCCGATGGGACACCCCGTCCCGCCGACCAAGATGGGACCACCGGCTGATCGGGGGAACGGCCGGGAGCGATCGGTCGAAGGGGGAACCGGTCAGGACGGGCCGATCGGGGGGTCGGCTCGTCACGGGGGCACCGGCGGCACGGCGCACCCGGACCCAGGTCCGCGATGGCCGGTCGGGGGGCCGCTCGGGATGGGACCTGCGCTCGGAGGGGAGCGACGGTGGTGTCGGCGTGGTGGCTCCCACGCCGGCACCACCTGCGCGTGTCCGGATCAGGCCGCCGGCGGGACGGGGTCGCCCCGCCGGTCCGGGGCGGTGAGCAGCTCGGCGGCCGTCAGCGGCCGCGGACCCTCGGTCACCGCGGCCGGTGCCATCAGGTCGGTGTCCGCCACCCCCAGGTCCTTCATCCGCCGAGCGGTGACCAGCACCCGGCGCTCCAGCGTTCCCACCATCGCGTTGTAGTCCTCGACGGCCCGTTGCAGGGTGCGCCCGAGCTTGGACGCCGTCGAGCCCAGGCCGCCGAGCCGACCGTGCAGCTCCCGACCGAGCGCCAGCAACTCCCTGGCATTGCCGGTCAGGGTCTCGGCCTGCCAGCTCACCGCCACCGTGCGGAGCAGCGCGAGCAGCGTGGTGGGCGTCGCCAGGACGACGCGCCGCCCCATCGCGTACTCCAACAGCGACGGGTCGGCCGAGCAGGCCGCCGCCAGGAAGGCCTCCCCCGGGACGAAGCAGACCACCAGCTCCGGCGAGGGATCGAACGCCGTCCAGTACTCCTTCGCCGCCAGCGCGTCCACGTGCCCGCGCAGGGCCCGGGCGTGCTGGGTCGCGGCCCGCTCCTGACGTGCCGGGTCGGCCGCCGCCTCGCTCGCCTCCAGGAACGCGGCCAGTGGCGCCTTCGCGTCGACCACCACGTGCTTGCCTCCCGGCAGGTGGACGACGACGTCGGGCCGGACGCCGTCGCCACCGGTGGTCGTGCCGGTGGTCTGGGTGCTGAAGTCCACCCGGGGAAGCATCCCCGCGTGCTCGACCACCCGGCGCAGCTGCACCTCTCCCCATGCGCCCCGGGCGGTCGGTGAGCGCAGCGCGCCGGCGAGCGCCGCGGTCTGGGCGCGCAGGGCCTCGCCCGAGAGCCGGACGGCCTCGAGTTGCTCGCCGAGGCGGCCGTACTGTTCGACCCGCTCCCGCTCGAGGACCCGGACCTGCCCCTCGACCCGGGTGAGCGTGGCCGTGAGCGGGCCCAGCGTGGCCGCCAGTTCGCGGTCGTGCTCGGTGGACGCCTCGAGGTCGGTGACCCGCTCGCGGAGCAGGTCGCGCTCGGCGGTGACGGCCGCGGCCCGGGCCGCGGCCAGAGCGGTGGCCAGGAACCCGGCCACCGTGGCGCCGAGCGCCACGCCGAATGCCAGCGCAACCAGGATCGACAAGCTCATGGCCGAAGGGTGCCATCGACCACCGACAGAAGGGCCCGGCGGCGCACCGGTGCGGTCCGCCGGCTCGGCCGCCGAGCCGGCGATGACCCCGATAGCCTTGTCCGTCGTGGCTCTCACCATCGGAATCGTTGGCTTGCCCAACGTGGGCAAGTCGACCCTGTTCAACGCGCTGACCAAGGCGGAGGTGCTCGCCGCCAACTACCCCTTCGCCACCATCGAACCGAACATCGGCGTCGTCCCGCTGCCGGACCACCGGCTGACCGGCCTGGCGAAGATCTTCAACAGCGAGCGCGTCGTCCCGGCGACGGTGTCGTTCGTCGACATCGCGGGCATCGTCAAGGGGGCCAGCGAGGGTGAGGGGCTGGGGAACAAGTTCCTGGCCAACATCCGCGAGGCGGACGCCGTCTGCCAGGTCGTCCGCGCCTTCACCGACGACGACGTCGTCCATGTGGCGGGCCGGGTCGACCCCGCGGACGACATCGAGGTGGTCCACACCGAGCTGATCCTCGCCGACCTGCAGACGCTGGAGAAGGCCGTGCCGCGCCTCGAGAAGGAGGTCAAGGGCAAGAAGACCGACCGCGCGGTGCTGGAGGCGGCGGTCGCAGCCCAGGCCCTCCTCGAGAAGGGCACCACGTTGCACGCGGGCGGCGCGGCGGCGGGTATCGACCTGGTCCCGATCCGGGAGCTGTCCCTGCTGACCGCGAAGCCGTTCATCTACGTGTTCAACGTGGACGAGACCGGGCTCGGCGACACCGCGCTGCAGGACAAGCTGCGCGCGCTCGTCGCGCCGGCCGACGCCGTCTTCCTCGATGCGAAGCTGGAGGCCGAGCTCACCGAGCTGGATCCCGCCGAGGCGGCCGAGTTGCTGGCCAGTGTCGGGGCGGCCGAGTCCGGGCTCGACCAGCTCGCCCGGGTCGGCTTCCACACCCTGGGCCTGCAGACCTTCCTCACCGCGGGCCCCAAGGAATCGCGGGCCTGGACGATCCGGCGGGGCTGGACGGCGCCCCAAGCCGCCGGGGTGATCCACACCGACTTCCAGCGCGGCTTCATCAAGGCGGAGATCGTGAGCTTCGACGACCTGGTCGAGGCGGGGTCGATGGCCGATGCCCGGGCCCGGGGCAAGGTCCGGATCGAGGGCAAGGACTACGTGATGGCGGACGGGGACGTGGTCGAGTTCAGGTTCAATGTCTGAGAATGAGTTACCTGTACGCGCCGTCGTCGCAGGCGGGTGGGGCGCGCGCTCTGGCTCTGGAGGGGCGGCTCCGGCTCCCTCGGCGTGATTGTCCTGATTGCGAGGGTGGCCGGACGGGGTGCCGGCCGGTCTCTTCGCGCAGCTGGTCGGCAGGGCCTGAAGTGCCCGTCGAACCCTGACCCCGGATCAGCGTTGGTATGGTTTACTTGCCATCCAATACTAAGGATCGTCGAGGGGAGGGGTTGTGCGGGGCCGACTGGTGCGCCGGACCTGGGAGCACGATCCCGCGCTCTACGCGCCGGCCCGGTACCGGCGGGCGTGCGCCTACCAGGCGTTTCTTCCGGATCCTCTGGTCGGCTTCACCGGCGGCCTCAGCGGCGAGGCCGCGGGCGTCGTATCAGACGCCGAGGCCGCCGTCCACGCCCTGAATGCGCGAGCCCGACCGGCTCTGGCGCCTCTGGCACGGCTGCTGCTACGGACCGAGTCGATCGCCTCCTCCAAGGTTGAGGGGATGCAGATCGACTCCCGCGATCTCGCGCGGGCCGAGGTGCGGCTGGACACCGGGGGTAAAGCCGGCCCCAGCGCGACCGAGATCCTGGCCAATATCGACGCCATGGAGCTCGCCGTCCATCAAGCGGCGTCGGCGGCAGCGGTGGGAGTCCAGCAGATCGCCGAGATCCATGCCGCCCTGATGGCCGGCGCACCGAATTCCCACATCGCGGGGCACATCCGGGTGGAGCAGAACTGGATCGGGGGGAACAACTACAACCCCTGCGGAGCCGACTTCGTGCCGCCCCCTCCGGAAGCGGTCCCCACCCTGCTGGCCGACCTGTGCTCCTTCGTCGACGAACAGCAGTTGCCGCCCCTTGTCCAGGCTGGGCTCATCCATGCCCAGTTCGAGACCATCCACCCTTTCATGGACGGCAACGGCCGCACAGGGCGGGCTCTGATCCACGTCGTCCTTCGCAGGCGAGGGCTGGCCCCAGCCTACGTTCCACCGATCAGCGTCGTCCTTGCCGCCAGCCGTGGCGAATACATCCAGGGGCTGACGGCCTTCCGTGAGGGGGACGTGGACGGGTGGCTGCTCCGCTTTGCCGCTGCGACGGCACGCGCGGCAGGGCTGGCCAGGGATTACCTGGACGCCGTGCATCGGCTTCAGGAGCGCTGGCGTGATCAGATCCGCGCGCACGGGAACCCGCGCGCGGATGCGGCGGCGTGGCGGCTGATCGATGTTCTTCCTGCGCATCCGGTGATCAGCCTGCCCGTCGCCATCACTGCGGTGGAGCGTTCCAAAGCGGTGGTCAACCAAGCGCTTGCCGAGTTGGAGGAAGCCGAAGTCCTGATCCGGCTCGGAGATGGCCGGCGAAACCGCAGTTGGGAAGCCAGCGGCCTGCTCGAGCTGCTGTCACACCTGGATCAGGCAGGAACACCACCGCCTAGCCACGCCACCCTCGAAGGTGCACCGTGAGTGCGTGACCGCCTGTGACGTTGATCGGCGTCGGAACGTCGTCGAGTTCCGCTTCAACGTGTAGCCGCATTCCGTGTCAACGTCTGCCGGGCATCACCGAGTCGAGTCCGAGCCGACTGGACTCCGCGCTTGTCGTCCACGTGTCCTACCCGTGATCGGTGTCCCAGGCGACCGGCGGGTCGCAGGGTCGATCGGGCGCTGGGGCGCGTCCAGGGCGTTCTGGTCGGTGCGGGTGGCGGCCCGTGGCGGCTGTTGATCGTGGTTTGCGGGCAGCGCCAGGCCGGTGCGCAGGTGCGCAGGTCGCGGTCACCGACGACCTCCTTCGGCGGCCGCTGACGTGGGCCAGGGCCTGGTCCTCGCACCCGCTCGGCCGGGCACCGGAGGGCGGTGGGGACCCTGCATGATCGCACCATGCTCCTCTAGGCTGGGTTCCGCGGGGCGGAGGAGGAGGGCTACGGTCGACGAGTGGCGACGTGGATGTGGCGTGAAGCCTTGGATCTGCTCCGCCGTGTGATGCCAGGTTCGACCGGGTTCGTGCTCGACCAGATCGACGGCATTCCCGCGGACAGCTGGCGCCGCTTCCGGGTGGACGGCGATGACGTCGAGCTCGGCGAGCGACTGGTCGCCCAGGCCGGGACCGCCCTCGGTAACGATCTGTTCGTGGTCACGGACGCGTCCTGGCGGTCGGACGTCGGGCCGTTCTCGATCCCCTCGTGGCACCTGTCCGGGCTGATCCGCGACCACGCCGCGCTCACCGGTGAGCCGTTCTTCCACGGCGACGTGGTCATCCTCTCCCCGGAGGACGGCGCGCTGGTGGCCCTGCACCGGGCCGGCCTGATGGCGGTGGCGCACGGGACGGCCGCTCCGCGGCCGCCGCAGTGGCCGCTGGCCCACCTGACGAACAGTGACGTCTTCCAGGACTGGCCGGAGGAACTCCAGTGGCGGCACATGTTCGGCGAGATCTACCCGGAGACCGCCGTCACCCTGCCCTCGGGTCGCACGGTCGGCGTCCGCTGGTTCGAGACCGACTCGCGGGTGTCCTTCGCGGCGCCCACCGGTGACTTCCAGATCTCCTACCGTGGTCGGCTGGAGGACCTGGACGACGTGTACGCGGAGTTCGTGCTGGTCGCGGGGCTCACCGGGCGAGACGTGATGCGGCTGCCGACCCCGTAACCGGCCACCGATCGCCTTCCGGGTGGAACGCCGGTCACCGCGTGACCGGGTACGGCGATCCACACCGCCACCGCCGCGGACGTCACCGGCATCGTGCTGAACCCCACCGAGGCACACCTGGGCTGGAACGTTGCGGACCGGGCGCGCGTATATCGGCCTGTGAACGCCTCCCCGCGCCGCGCCGCGCCGGAATCAGGTCCCGGAGCCCGTCGCCGGCGGGACGGTCTCCGCGTCCACCTGGCGCGCCAGCTCGAGGATCACGTGGGCCAGCTCGATATCAAGCTGAGTCACTCCTCCGGCACTGTGCGTCACGAGCCCGAACGTCACGGTCCGCCAGCGCACGTCGATGGCAGGGTGGTGGTCCCGCTGCTCCGCGTCGTCCGCCACGAGCTGCACCAGGCGGATCGCCTCCGGGAACGTCGGTGCGCGCAGCGTGACGGCGATGCTTCCGTCAGCGCACGGCGTCACCCCCGGGAGGTCGGCCAGCTGGCGCTGGAGCTCCTCGTCGTCGAGCAGTCGCGGGGCCGGTGCTGTCATCCCGTCACCGTTCCCTGGTCGGCGCACCGTGGCAAGTCCGGGCGGCGTGGCACCCTGGTGCCAGGGGGCAGTGCGGGGACGCTCGCCGTCGGGAGGGGATCGCGATGAGCGACTGGTTCATGAGCGTCGACGGGCAGGTCGACGGACCGCATTCCGCTGCCCACGTCATCCACTGGCTGCGTTCCGGCCAGGTGCCGCAGACGGCTCTGCTGTGGCCGGCGGACGGCTCGTCCGCCGGGTGGTTGCCGGTGCCCGAGGCGTGGTCGCGGCTGGCGGGGTCGGCCTCCGGGGGGGCTGCGGGGGTGCCGAGCGGGTCCGCGTCCGTGGGCGCGCCCGGCGGCGACGCCGGGAGTGCGGGTCCGGCGAACGGGAGTGCGGGTCCGGCGAACGGGAGTGCGGTCACCGTGTCGACCCGGGTATCGCCGGCGATGGGGCCGGTCACCGGGCGGACGATGATCGGGTTCGCGCCGGGGGTGGGGCCGATCGCCCAGCACCCCTCGTCGCCGTTGAGCGCGTCGCCGGTGCGCAACCCGATCCAGGTGCTCGCGGACTTCGCCGGGGTGGACCGGCTCGAAGGTTTCCGCCTCGGCGAGTTGCTCTCCGCGACGTTCAGCAGGAAGAGCCGGGAAGAGATAGAGCTGCACTTCGCCACCGGGTTGCCGGGCACGACGCCGGAGGTCCACGCGATCGAGCCGGGCTGGCCCAAGCCGTGGATGTTCGTGCGCCTCCTCGGCACCAGCATGCTGCTCTTCGTGTCGTTCGTGCTGCTGATCCAGGTCTTCAACGGGGGCAACCTGCTCCCCGGCCTGATCGTGATCGGCAGCTTCGCCGTCCCGCTGTCCGTCCTCGTCTTCTTCTTCGAGGTCAACAGCCCGCGCAACGTCTCGTTGTACCGGATGATCCACTGCTTGCTGATCGGCGGTCTGATCTCGCTCGCGGTCACCCTTCTGCTGGAGGAGGCCGTCGGCCACCTGGGCGGGGTCGGTGTGTTCGTCGATCCTGTGACCATCGGGGTGGCGGAAGAGGTGGCCAAGCTGCTCGCGGTCTTCCTGATCACGGTGCGACTGCCCCCGACCCGCTATCCGTGGATCCTCAACGGCATGCTCTTCGGGGCTGCCGTCGGGGCAGGCTTCGCCTGCTTCGAATCGGCTGGTTACGCGTTCTACTCGCTCCTCAACACGCCCGGCCCCAACCCGCCGAGCGCGCCCAATCTCTCCGCCTCGATCAACACGATCATCCTCCGGGGTGCGCTGGCCCCCTTCGGGCACGTGGTGTGGACGGCGCTCGCGGCGGGCGCGCTGTGGCGCGTCAAGCTCGCCCGCGGCCTGGAGGCGCGGATGCTGTTCTCCCACCGGGTCGCCCGGATGCTGCTCGTCGTGGTCGCGTTGCACGCCATGTGGGACTTCGACTACACGGCGCGGCTCCCCTTCTACGCCGGCCAGCTCGCGCTCGGCGTCCTCGCCTGGCTGCTGGCGTTCGGCATGCTCCAGAACGGGCTCAAGCAGATCAAGGCGGCGCAGGCCGCCTCCCCGATGGGGTACCTGCGGGTCAGCGGCGCGACGTCGGTGTTCCGGACGGTCGGGCAGATCGGCCCGTGACCGGCTTCGCGCTCGTCGTCGGCGGCGCCGTCGTCGACGACCTGAAGGCCCCGACCACCCTGCTCGCCGCCCGGCGCACCGAGCCCGAGCAGCTCGCCGGCGGGTGGGAGCTGCCGGGTGGCAAGGTCGAGCCCGGGGAGGAGCCGCTGGCGGCGCTCCACCGCGAACTCGCCGAGGAACTCGGCGTCCGGGTCGAGGTGGGCGACGAGGTGGGCGGTCCTGACCCGCACCTGCCCGGCTGGCCGCTGCCACCGGCCCACCGGATGCGGGTGTGGCTGGTCCGGGTGGTCGAGGGCGAACCTGCTCCGCTCGAGGCGCACGACGAGCTGCGGACGCTGCCCGCGGGCGGCTGGCTGGACGTGGGCTGGCTGCCCGCGGACGTTCCGGTCGTCCACGCCCTGATCGCGCTCGCCGCCCGGGACAGGCCCGCCCCGGACCGGTCCGCCCCGGACGGCTCCGCGCCCGGTGCGGACGGTGCGATCACGCGCACCCCGTAGACTGGGGTGCCACATACCCGACCGGAACGAGCGCTCCCGTATGCCCCACCGCATCCGCGACGACCTGCGTAACATCGCGATCGTCGCCCACGTCGACCACGGCAAGACCACCCTCGTCGACGCCATGCTCTGGCAGACCGGGGCCTTCGGCGCCCACCAGCACGTCGAGGAACGTGCGATGGACTCCAACGACCTGGAGCGGGAGAAGGGCATCACGATCCTGGCCAAGAACACCGCCGTCCACTGGCGAGGCTCGCAGGCGCCCGAAGGCGGGGTCACGTTCAACATCATCGACACTCCCGGGCACGCCGACTTCGGGGGTGAGGTGGAGCGCGGCCTGTCCATGGTCGACGGGATCGCCCTGCTGGTGGACGCCAGCGAAGGCCCGTTGCCGCAGACCCGGTTCGTGCTGCGCAAGGCGCTCACCGCGCATCTGCCGGTGATCCTCGTGGTGAACAAGGTCGATCGGCCGGATGCCCGGATCGAGGAGGTCGTCGAGGAGACGTACGAGCTCTTCCTCGATCTCGTCGACGGTACCGGGCTCGACCCGGACAAGGCGCTGGACTTTCCGATCATCTACGCCTCGGCGAAGGCGGGCCGGGCGTCGCTGGAGCGGCCCAAGGACGGCCACCTGCCGGACAGCGAGAATCTGCAGCCGCTCTTCCAGACCATCCTGGACAGGGTGCCGGCCCCGGCCTACGACGACGAGGTGCCGCTGCAGGCGCACGTGACCAACCTCGACGCCTCGCCCTTCCTGGGCAGGTTGGCGCTCTGCCGGGTGCGGTCGGGCACGATCCGCAAGGGTCAGCAGGTGGCCTGGTGCAAGCGTGACGGGACCACGACCCGGGTGAAGGTCACCGAGCTGCTGATGACCGAGGCGCTGGACCGGGTGCCGGCGGAGTCGGCCGGACCGGGCGACATCATCGCCGTCGCAGGTATCCCCGAGATCACCATCGGTGAGACCCTGGCCGACCCGGACGATCCCCGACCGCTCTCCCTGATCACGGTGGACGAGCCGGCGATCTCGATGACGATCGGAACCAACACCTCGCCGATGGCGGGGCGCGGCAAGGGCACCAAGGTAACCGCCCGGCTGGTCAAGGACCGGCTCGACCGCGAGCTCGTCGGCAACGTCTCGATCCGGGTGCTCGCGACCGAGCGGCCGGACACCTGGGAGGTGCAGGGCCGCGGCGAGCTCGCCCTCGCCATCCTGGTCGAGACGATGCGCCGGGAGGGTTTCGAGCTGACCGTCGGCAAGCCGCAGGTCGTCACCAGAGCGGTCGACGGAGTGCTGCACGAGCCGTACGAGCACCTCACGATCGACGCCCCCGAGGAGTACCTCGGGGCGATCACCCAGCTGCTCGCCGTCCGCAAGGGCCGGATGGAGCAGATGGCCAACCACGGCACGGGCTGGGTGCGGATGGAGTTCAAGGTGCCGTCCCGAGGGCTGATCGGCTTCCGGACCGAATTCCTCACCGAGACGCGTGGCACCGGGATCGCCCACCACGTGTTCGACCGGTACGAGCCGTGGGCAGGTGAGTTGCGGACCCGGCCGACCGGGTCACTCGTGGCGGACCGCGCCGGCGTGGCGACCTCCTACGCGATCAGCAACCTGCAGGAGCGCGGCACGCTGTTCGTCGAGCCGACCACCGAGGTCTACGAGGGCATGATCGTCGGGGAGAACTCGCGGGCCGACGACATGGACGTGAACGTCACCAAGGAGAAGAAGCTCACCAACATGCGGTCGTCGACGGCGGAGGAGTTCGAGCGCCTCGTCCCGGCCCGCAAGCTGTCACTGGAGCAGTGCCTGGAGTACTGCCGGGACGACGAGTGCGTCGAGGCGACGCCGACCGCGGTGCGCCTGCGGAAGGTGCAGCTCGACCAGGTCGAGCGGGCCCGGAGGGCGGCGCGCGCCAAGAAGGGATGACGGCGGGCCCGTCGGGTCGACGTGGTGGTCAGCAGAATGGCCGCATGGCCATCGACGCTGACCGCCGCCTCCTCCTCGTGCACGCCCATCCGGACGACGAGTCGATCCTCACCGGGGCCACGATGGCCCGGTACGCCGCCGAGGGAGTCCACGTCACCCTGATCACCTGCACCCGCGGCGAACTGGGCGAGGTGATCCCGGTCGAGCTGGCCCACCTCGCCCACGACCGCGACGACACGCTGGGCGAGCACCGGGTCGGTGAGCTGGCGGCCGCGATGGCCGCCCTCGGGGTCGGCGACCACCGGTTCCTCGACGAGGTGGTCACCGGGGACGAGGTGGTCACCGGGGAGGGTTCGGGCCCGACCTTCCCGCGCGCCCACTACCGCGACTCCGGCATGGTCTGGGGTCCCGACGGCCAGGCCACGGCCGCTCCGGGCACCGGGCCGGCCGCCTTCGCGCTGGCCGATGTCCACGACGCCGCGGCCCGACTGGCGGTCGTGCTGCGGGAGGTCCGCCCGCACGTCGTGATCACCTATGAGCCGGGCGGCGGGTACGGCCATCCGGACCACGTGCAGGCGCACCGGGTGACGATGCGAGCCGTCGCGATGGCCGCCGGGAGCGGCGCGGGCGGCTCGCCCTGGTCCGTGCCCAAGGTGTACTGGATCGTGATCCCTGAACGGGCGGCCCGGGCTGCACTCACCGCGATCGCCGAGTCCGGGGAGAACCCGTTCGAGGGGGTTGTCCCCGACGCCCCGCTGCCGAGCATGTTCATCCCCGACGAACTGGTCACCACGGTGATCGACGGCTCCGGCCAGGTCGGCGCCAAGATCGCGGCACTGCGGGCGCACGCCAGCCAGATCACGGTCGACCACCCTTTCTTCGCGCTCAGCAACGGAGTCGGGCAACCGCTGATGAGCCAGGAGTTCTACCGCCTGGTCCGGGGGGTCGCCGCTGGCCCGCTCGATGGCGACGGTCGAGAGACCGATCTGTTCGGCTGATCGGGCGTCCCGTCACCGCCCGGGTACGAACCCTGCTCCTCCGGATGGGTGAGTCACCGACCGTAGCCGGGGTGCGGGTGGACGGCGTCCCGCACCCTGGCGCTGTGACCGCATCCGACCCGTACCGCAGCCCCGCCCGGCCGGGCCCGAGCGTGGCCCTGGCGCGCACCGGCCCCGGAGCGATCCGCGACCACGACGTCGCCCGGTTGCGGGAACGCCGGCGCAGGCGGCGGTTGGCCTGGATCGGGGGGGCGCTGGTCGCGCTCGCCGGCTGGGTCGGGTACCGGCTGGCGAGCGGCCTGCCGGTCGGCGTCCCGCGGCTGCCCGCGGTCGACCCGCTGTACCTGACGACGGTGCTCTTCTTCGTGGCCATGCTCGCGATGCTGGCCGGGACCACCCTGGTCTCCGGTCGCTCGCCGCACATCGTCTACCGGCCGGAGCAGCTCGACGTCCGGATGGCTGACGTCAAGGGGCTCGGCCCGGTCACCGAGGACGTCCGCCGCTCGATCGACCTGTTGCTCGCCGGACGGACGTTCCGCCGCGTGATGGGCGGCACTCCCCGGCGCGGACTGCTCTTCGAGGGGCCGCCGGGAACCGGCAAGACCCACCTCGCCAAGGCGATGGCGGCGGAGGCCGGGGTGCCGTTCCTGTTCGTCTCGGCCACCTCGTTCCAGTCGATGTACTACGGCGCCACCGCTCGCCGGATCCGCAGCTACTTCGCGGCGCTCCGGAAGGCCGCTCGGGCGGAGGGCGCCGCGATCGGTTTCATCGAGGAGATCGACGCGATCGCGACGGCGCGCGGGGGCTTGGCGGCCGTCGTGGAGCCGGCCGGGTGGCCGGTGGGGTCGGCCCGGTCGGCCCGGTCCGAGAACGCCGTTGTCGAGTGCGGCGGGCTCGCCGGGCTGGCGGTCCCCACCCCCGCCGGTCGCGGGGGTGGCGTCGTGGCGGCGGAGGGTGGCGGGTTGCGCGCGTCAGGGCCCGCTGCCGAGGGGGTCGGCGGGGTCGTCAACGAGCTGCTCGTGCAGCTGCAGTCCTTCGACGCCCCCACCCGATGGCAGCGCGCCGTCGGCGGCGTCGTGGACGCCGTCAACCTGCTGCTGCCCGCGCACCGTACCCTGCCCCGCCCTCGTCCCGAGCCTGTCGACGTGCTGCTCATCGCGGCCACGAACCGGGCCGACTCGCTCGACCCCGCTCTGCTCCGGCCGGGCCGGTTCGACCGCCGGCTCGTCTTCTGCGAGCCGGACAAGGCCGGCCGGCGTGAGCTGATCGATCACTTTCTCGCCCGAAAGGTCCACGACGAGGCTCTCGCCGGCGACGAGCAGCGCGACGCCCTCGCCGGGATCACACAGGGGTACACGCCCGTGATGATCGAGCACCTGCTCGACGAGGCGCTGGTGAACGCCGTCCGCCGGGGAGCGGACCGGATGTCCTGGCCGGACGTCGAGCACGCCCGGCTGGTCACGGAGGTCGGCCTGGGCCAGCCGGTGCGGTACACACCGCACGAGGAGCGGCTGATCGCGACGCACGAGGCGGGCCACGCCGTGGTCGCCTGGCTGGTGGCCCCGGCGCGCCGGCTGGAGGTGCTGACGATCGTCAAGCGGGCCGGCTCGCTCGGCCTGCTCGCGCACGGTGACACCGAGGACGTCTACACCCGGTCCTCGCAGGAGCTGGCGGGACTCATCCAGATCGCGTTCGGCGGGCAGGTCGCCGAGGAGGTGTTCTTCGGGGACGTCTCGACGGGTCCCGGCAGCGACCTGGCCTACGCCACCCGCCTCGCCGTGCAAATGGTCGGCGCGGCCGGCATGGGGGGAACCCTGGTGTCGTTCGCCGCCGCCGGTGGAGGTCCCCTCGACGGCGGCCTCGCCGCCCGCGTCCTCGGCGACGAGCGGGGGCGCCGCGAGGTCGAGGACCTGCTGGAGCGGCAGAAGGCCGCGGCCCGGCAACTCCTGGCCGGTCATCGCCACCTGGTCGAGGCGCTGCGCGACGCGCTGCTGGAGCGGCACGAGCTGATCGGACGTGAGATCACCGACGTCCTCGAACGGGCCCGGCGCACCCTCGACGCGTAGTCTCTCGACGTGTCCACCGCCGCCCGGCCCGACGAAGCGACCTTCCGGCGTGTCGTGGGGCGGTTCGCGACCGGGGTCTGCGTGCTCACCGCGGTCGGCCCAGGCCAGGATCAGGCGATGACCGCGAACGCGTTCACGTCGGTGTCGCTGGACCCGATGCTCGTGCTGGCCTGCGTCGAGGTCGACGCCCGGTTCCACGACGCCCTCCTGGCGACCGGGGAGTGGGCGGTGAGCATCCTCGACGAGACCGCTCGTGGGGTCTCGGACTGGCTGGCCACCCGTGGTCGCCCGCTCACCGGTCAGCTCGATCGGGTGTCGTTCCACCGCGGGCCGATCACCGGGGCCGCCCTGATCGACAGCGCGCTCGGCTGGCTGGAGGTGCGGACGACGGCCGTGCACCCGGCCGGCGACCACAGCCTGGTGGTCGGCGAGGTGGTCGGCCTCCAGGTGGGGCCCGGCGACGCCGAACCGCTGCTCTGGTACCGCGGCGCCTACCACAAGCTGGCGTGACGTGCTCGCCCGGCCCCGGCTGGGCGGACGGCACGCCGTCCCGCCGCCTCAGGACCTCCTGCTCCCACTGACCCCGTGCCGTCGGAGATACTAGGGTCGACACCGTAGGGCGCCTTGCGCACCCGGTCCCAGGAAAGCCCCTCCAGGAGGATTCCGCCGTGACGTACGTCATCGCCCAGCCCTGCGTCGACGTGAAGGACAGGGCTTGCATCGAGGAATGTCCTGTCGACTGCATCTACGAGGGTGAGCGGTCTCTGTACATCCACCCGGACGAGTGCGTCGACTGTGGCGCCTGTGAGCCGGTGTGCCCCGTGGAGGCCATCTTCTACGAAGATGACGTCCCGGAGCAGTGGAAGGACTACTACAAGGCGAACGTCGAGTTCTTCGACGACCTGGGGTCGCCCGGCGGCGCCGCGAAACTGGGTGTGATCCCCAAGGACCACCCGCTGATCGCCGCCCTGCCGCCTCAGGGTGGGGGGGACTGACCCATCGTCCCCGTCGCTGGCGGTCCCGCCCGGGTGCTCCCGGACTTCCCGTGGGACACGCTCGAGCCGTACGCCCAGGTCGCGCGAGCGCATCCGGGCGGCATCGTCGACCTTTCGGTCGGGACGCCGGTCGACCCGACCCCGGACGTCGTCCGAGCCGCTCTGGCCGCCGCCTCGGACGCGCCGGGGTATCCGCAGACCCACGGCACCCCCGCCCTGCGCGAGGCGGTGGCGGCCTGGTTCGCCCGGCGCCGAGGCGTCCCCGACGTGCGCCCGGACGGCGTGCTGCCCGCGATCGGGTCCAAGGAGTTGGTGGCCTGGCTGCCGACGTTGCTCGGCCTGGGGCCGGGTGACCTCGTCGTCCATCCCGAGATCGCTTACCCGACCTATGACGTCGGCGCCCGGCTCGCGGGTGCCACGCCGCTGCCGGCGGACGGGACCGCGCAGGTCGGCCCCGCCGCCCGGGCCGTTCGCCTGGTGTGGGTGAACAGTCCGTCGAACCCCACCGGCCGGGTGCTCGGGTGGGAGCACCTCAAGAAGGTCGTCGACTGGGCGCGGTCGATCGGAGCCGTGGTCGCCAGCGACGAGTGTTACGCCGAGCTCGGCTGGGACGGTCAGGAGATCCCCAGCATCCTGGATCCTCGGGTGACCGGCGGAGCCCTCGACGGGCTGCTGGCCGTGTACTCGCTGTCCAAGCAGTCCAACCTGGCCGGGTACCGGGCCGCCTTCGCGGCGGGCGACCCCGCTCTGGTGCGCCGGTTGCTCGAGGTGCGCAAGCACGCCGGGATGATGGTCCCCTTGCCGGTTCAGGCGGCGCTGGTGGCCGCGCTGACGGACGACGCGCACGTCGTCGCGCAGAAGGCTCGGTACCGTGCCCGGCGGCAGCTGCTGCGGGCCGCGCTCGAGCACAGCGGGTTCCGGATCGATCACTCCGAGGCCGGCCTCTACCTCTGGGCCACGCGGGACGAACCGTGCTGGGACACCGTCTCGTTGCTCGCCGACCGTGGAGTCCTGGTTGCCCCCGGGTCCTTCTACGGCCCGTCCGGCGCCCGCCACGTGCGGGTAGCGCTCACCGCCCCCGACGAGCGGGTCGAGGCGCTGGCCGAACGACTCGCCGACCAGCTCGGTGGAACCGCGAGGGTGGGCGACATCGTCTGAGACTGAGGGCGGGCGACATCGTCTGCGGGATGTCCCGACGCCGCCCCCGGCGACCCGACCGGTGTGGACGTCGAGCCCGGATCGACACCCCACGGCACGTCGGCGCCGGGAGTAGGTTCAGCGATCACACCGGACAGCTGGACGGACTGCGCGTAACGGACGAAGCACTGCTCCGGCATCCGCCGTGCAGCCGGTGGAGCCAGGTGTCCTCGCGCGGGGCGTGCCGGTGAGGGACTCGTCGGGAGCACGGTGTGGCGGGTGAGGAACATGTTGCTGCAGATGTCACAGTCGCGTCGATGTCAGCTCCGGCGTAGAGACAGGTAACTTCGTGCCAACGCGGTCAGCATCGACTGCGTAGGCCCGATCCTTTTCGTACCAAGCGTGTCCCCGGTGAAACGCGCACACCGATGACGCCCCACCCGAGGAGTACGGCATGACCGAGCCCGAGGCGCTGAACCTCTCCTATCCCGGCGGCACCCTCAGCCTGCCGGTGATCCCTGCCACGGACGGCGGATCAGGGGTGGACACCTCCCAGCTGTTGAGCCGGACGGGGTACGTCGCGCTCGACCCCGGGTTCGTCAACACCGCCTCCTGCACGTCGGCGATCACGTACATCGACGGCGACCGCGGGATCCTGCGGTATCGCGGCTACCCGATCGAGCAACTCGCCGAACGGGGCACGTTCCTCGAGGTCGCGCACCTGCTGATCTACGGCGAGCTGCCGACGACCGAGCGACTGGCCCGCCTGGACGACGAGGTGCGCCACCACACGCTCCTCCACGAGGACCTGAAGCGGTTCTTCGACGGCTTCCCCCGGGATGCCCACCCGATGCCGGTCCTGGCCAGCGCGGTCAGTGCGCTGTCGACCTTCTACCAGGACAGCCTCAACCCGTTCGACCCGCAGCAGGTCGAGATCTCCACGGTGCGCCTGCTGGCCAAGCTCCCGGTGATCGCGGCGTACGCGTACAAGAAGTCGGTGGGGCAGCCGTTCCTCTATCCGGACAACGCCGACGGTCTGGTCGACAACTTCCTGCGGTTGACGTTCGGCACGCCGGCGGAGCCCTACGCCGTCGACCCCGTGATATCGAAGGCCCTGGAGCTGCTCTTCATCCTGCACGCCGATCACGAGCAGAACTGCTCGACGTCCACCGTCCGGATGGTGGGTTCCTCGCACGCCAACCTGTTCGCCTCGGTGTCCGCCGGGATCAATGCGCTGTTCGGGCCGCTGCACGGCGGGGCGAACCAGGCGGTCCTGGAGATGCTGGAGGGAATCCGGCGCAGCGACGACGACGTGGACAGGTTCGTGCGCCGGGTGAAGGACAAGGAGAAGGGTGTCCGCCTGATGGGATTCGGGCACCGGGTCTACAAGAACTACGACCCGCGCGCGGCCATCATCAAGAAGACCGCGGACGAGGTGATCAGCCGCCTCGGCCAGCGGGACGAACTCCTCGACATCGCGCTCCGGCTGGAGGAGATCGCCCTGTCGGATTCGTATTTCGTGGACCGCAAGCTCTACCCGAACGTCGACTTCTACACGGGCCTCATCTACAAGGCGATGGGCTTTCCGGCGAAAATGTTCACGGTGCTCTTCGCCCTCGGCCGGCTGCCGGGCTGGATCGCCCAGTGGCGCGAGATGATCGAGGACCGGCAGACGAAGATCGGTCGTCCGCGTCAGGTATACATCGGGTCGTCCGAGCGCGACTACGTGGAGATCGAGAAGCGCTAGTCCCCACCTCGGCCGTGGTCCCCCGGGATTGTGATCATGAATGTGGCCCTCGCGGGGCGCGCACCCGGTGCGAGTACGGGTGGGGCCCGCCGTCGCGTGATCGCGGCCGGCGTGCCTGATCACGGGGCGGCGACCCGGACGATCACGGTTCCGGCGGGCGGACCGTTCGGGAGCGCCGTCCAGCCGGCGGTCGAGTCGGCGCGGCGCCACTGCCGGCCGTCGACCTCCACGGCGACCACGTCCAGGTCGTCGGCGCGGGCGACCGCCCACTGGGCGAGTGCCCACGCCGCCCGCGTGTCCCCCTTGGCCCCGGCCGCGAAGCGGACCGCGGAGCCGCCGGAGCCGGCGACCGGCGTCCCGGTGCGGCCGGTCGCCGCACTCGCGGCCCGGACCAGCGTGGTCGCGGGCGGGGTCAGGCCGTTCGCGCCCGGGGACTGCGTGGCGCCGCCACGCGACGCGGGGAGTACGCAGGACAGCCCGGCGGGGGAGTAGCCGGTCAGGGTGGATGCCCAGCTCCGGGCCTCGGGCTCGTGCTCGGCGTACGCGCTGGGAAAGGCCGACCGCTGCACCTTCTGCGCGGCTTGAGTGATCGGCAGGTTCTGGTACCCCTCGATCTTCACCAGGACGTCGTAGAACGCGTTCGAGGCGTAGACCGGGTCGTGCACCTGCTCCGCGGTACCCCAACCCTGTGACGGGCGCTGCTGGAACAACCCGACCGAGTCCCGGTCGCCGCCCGGCACGTTGACCAGCTTGGACTCCTGCAGGGCGGTGGCGATCGCGATGGTCGCGGCCCGGCCGGGCAGGCCCCGTCGGACGGCGACCGCCGCGATCGTGGCCGCGTTGCCTGCCTGCTCCGGGTCGAGTTCGGCGGTGGCGCCGCCGGCTGTCGACGTGCAGTGCGGGCGGACCGGCACCCCGGCGATCGACCCGGTCCACCAGGCCCAGCCGGCGAACCCCGCCATGCCCAGCATGACGACCATGCCCACGGCCAGCGCCCCACGGCCGCGCCCCCGGCGTCGCGGGGCGGGGTCCACGGTGCCGTAGTCAGTCGTTGGCGTGAAGAGCGTCATTGAGGGAGAAGGTCTTTCCGTCACGGGGGAGCACCTCGATCGCTCCGGACAGGGAGTTGCGCCGCCAGAGCAGGCCGCTCGCGCCGGACAGCTCGCGAGCCCGGACGACGCGGCCCTCCGGCAGCAGGGTGGCCTTGGTGCCCGCCGTCACGTAGCACCCGGCCTCCACCACGCAGTCGTCCCCCAGACTGATCCCGATGCCGGAGTTGGCGCCGAGGAGGCTGCGCTTCCCGATCGAGATCACCTGCAGGCCGCCGCCGGAGAGGGTGCCCATGATCGACGCGCCGCCGCCGACGTCCGAGCCGTCACCCACCACGACTCCTGCGGACACCCGGCCCTCGATCATCGAGGACCCGAGGGTGCCGGCGTTGAAGTTCACGAATCCCTCGTGCATGACGGTGGTGCCCGGCGCCAGGTGGGCGCCGAGCCGCACCCGGTCCGCGTCCGCGATCCGGACTCCGCCGGGCACGACGTAGTCGGTCATCCGCGGGAACTTGTCGACCCCGAAGACCTCGATCCGCCCGCCGCCGGCCCGCGCTGCGCGCAGCCGGAGCCGGGAGGCCTCGAAGTCCTCGACGGAACAGGGGCCGACGTTGGTCCACACCACGTTGGGCAGGATCCCGAAGATCCCGGACAGGTCGAGCCCGTGCGGGGCGACCAGGCGGTGCGAGAGCAGGTGCAGGCGCAGGTAGACGTCGGGGACGTCGGCAGGTGGCGCGTCGAGGTCGATGACCGTGCGCACCACGGTCTGGCGGACCCGCCGGTGCGGGTCGACGTCCTGCAGCACCGACAGGTCGGCGGGGACCGCGTGCGGCCCGGCGTCGTCCGGTGCCTCGCCGAGCTGGGGACGGGGGAACCAGGTGTCCAGGACGGCGCCACCCTCGGTGACGGTTGCCAGACCCAGCCCCCACGCGCAGCGTGCGGCGAGAGCGGTGGTTGCCGAGGACTGCTCCCTCGATACCTCTGAGGCGTCGGTCATGACATGAGCCTATGCGGCGGACGCCGGCGCCGTCGGCAGGCGGCACCCGATTCCTGCCGGGTACTCTCGGGCAGTGGCCCTTGTCCCGTGCCCCGAGCCGGTGCTCGACCTCCGGCTGGACGCCGTCAGCCTCACCGCGGCGATCTGCGACGTCCCCTCGGTGAGCGGTGACGAGAAGCCGCTCGCGGACGCGGTCGAGCGGGCCCTCCGGGCGTTGCCGCACCTGGAGGTGTTCCGCGACGGGGATGCCGTGGTGGCCCGTACGCAGCTGGGCCGGCCGGAGCGCGTCGTCCTCGCCGGACATCTCGACACCGTGCCGATCGCGGCGAACCTGCCGACCCGGCTCGAGGGCGGCCTGACCGACGGCGTGCTGCACGGGCGGGGCACGGTGGACATGAAGGGCGGGGTCGCCGTCCAGCTCCGGATCGCCGCGACGATGGCCGAGCCGAGCCGGGACGTGACGTTCATCTTCTACGACAACGAGGAGGTGGACGCCGACCGCAACGGGTTGGGCCGACTTGCCCGCGCCCACCCGGAGTGGCTGGCCGCCGACTTCGCCGTGCTGCTCGAACCCACCGCCGGGCAGGTCGAGGGAGGGTGCAACGGCACCATCCGCGTCGAGGTCACCACGCGGGGGACGGCTGCCCACTCCGCCCGGGCCTGGATGGGGCGCAACGCCATCCACGAGGCCGGCCGGGTGCTCGCCCGGCTGCAGCTGTACGCGGCCCGGGAGGTGGCGGTCGACGGCCTGGTGTACCGGGAGTGCCTGAACGCCGTCCGGATCTTCGGGGGCGTGGCGAACAACGTGATCCCGGACGTGTGCGTGGTGGCGGTGAACTACCGGTTCGCACCGGACCGGTCCCTCGCGGAGGCCGAGCAGCACCTGCGGGAGCTGTTCGAGGGCTTCGAGGTGACCGTCGTCGACGGGGCCGTCGGCGCCCGCCCGGGGCTGGACCATCCGGCCGCCGCGGCGTTCGTCGCAGCCATCGGGGGCGAGCCGAAGGCCAAGTACGGTTGGACGGACGTCGCCCGGTTCAGTTCCCTGGGGGTCCCCGCGGTGAACTTCGGCCCGGGCGACGCGCTCCTCGCCCACAAGGACGACGAGCGATGCCCCGCAGCGCAGATTCTGCGGTGCGAGGGCGCCCTCCGCCGCTGGCTCGCCACACCTGGGGTGACCCGGCCGGGGCCCTAGGGCTGGCGGTCGTTCTGGCCGGTGAGGTCGATGATCGGTGGCCGGCGGCGCGGTCTGGCCGGGCGTGGCGACGGCTCGTCGACGGCCGGCGTCCATCCCGGGCGGCTCGGCGGCGCGTCGTCGTCCGGCCGTCCCTCGCCGCTGCGGGTCGCCCGGGAACGGGTTGCGCGGTCCGGTAGCGCGCGGTCCGGTAGCGCGCGGTCCGGTAGCGGGCCCGGGAAGGGGCGGTCCGACGCGGTGAGATCCGGATTGCGGTCCGGCAGGTGGTCCCGCCCCGCCCTGACGTCGGCAGCCGCGCTCTGCCGGCTGGGGCGTGGACCCGGGTAGGTACCCTGCGGGGGCCGACCGGGGGTTCCCTTGCGGGCACGCTGGGGCCGCGTCGAACCATTGGTGCCCGTACCACCACCCGCCGTAGCCGTACCGTTCGCCGGACCATGCGTCTCGACGGCCGGAGGTGGGGTGGCGGCGCCCCGGGTGGCCCCCACGCCGCGGCCGGGTCCGGTGCTGCCGTTGGCACCGTTGGTGCCGTTGACTCCGTTGGTGCCGTTGACTCCATTGGTGCCGCCGTGACCGGAGGCGCCGCCGGCCGACCCGCGGCCCGACACCGGCAGCACCAGGCCCAGCGGTGTGAGCAGGCGGTCCTCCGGATCGGACGGCGGGAGCGGTCCGAGGTGGGGGTCGATGCGCGGCGGGTTCTGCAGCAGCGCGCGGTACAGGGGGAGCCCGAACGAGGGGGACAGGGGTCCTTCCGCGGTGTCGGGCAGCAGCGGGTCGCTCAACGGGTCCGGCGTGCGGGCCGCCGGCCCCCGGGCAGCCGGCGGGCGGGCCCCGGGCGGCGACCCGGCCGAGGGTGACGGCACTGCGTCCGATGCGGGAGTGGCGCCGTCGGGAGTGGCGCCGTCGGGAGTGGCGCCGTCGGGAGTGGCGCCGTCGGGAGCGGCGCCGGGCGGCCGGGCGTCTCCGGCCGCCGGTGCGGGAGCACTGGCCCGTGCACGGCGTTTGGCGTGCGCCAACTCCTCCTCGGCCTGCCGGAACAGCTGCGCGGCGTCGCCGTCCGGGCGCCGGTGGGACAGCGACCACAGCGTGGCGCTCGCGGTCGTCACCGTGACGTGGAGCCCCGCGGCCGCCTCGTGCCAGGGCAGGGCAGCGACCGCCTGGGCCGACCGGGTGGCCACGGCCCGCGCCTCGGTGTCGCTGGTGAGTGGCAGCAGCAGGACGAACTCGTCGCCGCCGGAGCGCGCCAGCCGGTCGCCGGCGCGCAGCTGCTCACCGAGCACGTCCGCGACCCGGCGCAGCACATCGTCGCCGACGCTGTGCGTGAACCGGTCGTTGATCCCCGTGAGGTCCTCGACGTCGACCAGCACCAGCGACTGCGGCAGCGGGCCGAACCGCAGCATGTTCCGCAGGTCCTCGTCGAGGGCCTGCCGGTTGCCGACGCCGGTGAGGGCGTCGCTGCGGCCCTGGGTCCGCTGGGACTGATGCTCCAGCGCCTGCCGTGCGGCGGCCGCCACCAGGCCCATTCCTTCCCCGGCGAACCGTCCGAGCAGCCCGCTCAGGCGGGTGATGACCGGGGCGGCGTCGCCGCCGTCCCGGGACTCCAGGGTCAGCCGCTCGCGGGCCCGGCACACCTCGAGAACCAGATCGGTCAGGGACGTCGACGGCGGCCCGGGCGCATCGTCGTCCAGGGACCGCGCGATCGCCATGCCACCGCTGCACACGTGCGCATGCACGGCCGCCAGCGTGGTGAGCTGCCGCTCCGGCCAGGGGAGGTCGTCGGGCTGCTCGAACGCGTCGTCACCGAGCAGGCGGAGGGCCTCGCCCGGCCGGTCCCGGTACGCGGCGGCGAGTGCCCGGACGCCGTCCGCGCCACGGCGCAACCGATCGGGCACCAGGTCCGGCGGCACCCTCGACAGCTTCGTCGCGACGTCCACGGCACGGGCGAGCAGGTGGGCGTCGGGGGTGTCGGTGCTGGAGGCAGTTGGCTCGAGGGCCCGGACGGCGAGCTCGCTCGCGTGGTGCGCCCAGTGGACGACTCGCTCGATCGGCGCGCGGTCGGCAAGGAACTCCTCGACCCGGTCGCGGACGTCGTCCACCTGGTCGTGGAGCCGCAGCCGGCTGTAGGCGAGGGCCAGGGCGTCGACGAGCTGGGCACCGCCCGGCCCCGGGAGGTCGTCGGCGAGCTGGTCGAGATCGACCCGGGCGAGCTGACCCAGCGCGACCCCGATGTCGCCGATCTCGAGCCGGGTGACGGCCCGGAGGGCGCACCCGGTCGCCGCCCACACCCCACCCTCGCGGGCGACCCGCTCGAGCCGGTCGCAGGTCGCCTCCACGGCGTCAGGGGCGGCTCCGACGGCCCGCTGCAGCACCGCCTGACCCCACAGGGCCACCGGCGCAAGCTCGGGATCGTCGTCCTTCTCCAGGCGCGTGACCAGGCGCGTCACCTGCCGCAGCCCTTCCTCCGGCGCGTCGTAGCAGACCCGCAGAACGAACTGGAGGAGCTGGTCGCACGACGGAACCCGGTCCCCCTCACCGTCCGGCCAGCCACGCATTCGAAAACCATATCGGGCCGGCCCGCGTCGGTCAGGTGACCGCTGGATGTCGACCCTCACGCCGACTGGCATCCGGGGCCGGGGCGGCCCTACCGTCACGGCAGTGGCCCGCGGGCGCGCGGACCAGGGTGGTGAGCAGGACCGTCGGCAGGAGATGACGTGACCGGACAGCGGCCCGAGACGACGGTGGCCGACGCGTCGCCGGACGGCGTGGCACCCGGCGGGGGGACGACGAGGAACGGCCGGAACTCGGGCGTCTACCGGCGCGGACCGGTGACGCTCCGCCGTTCCCAGGTGCCCGCGATGACCACGGACCAGCGGCTCCTCGACGAGCGCGGGCCGACGTCGTGGTTGCACCAGGACCCCTGGCGGGTGCTGCGGATCCAGAGCGAGTTCGTCGAGGGCTTCGGCGCGCTGGCCGAGCTGGGCCCGGCGATCAGCGTGTTCGGCTCGGCCCGGCTCCCCCGGCAGAGCCCGGAGTACGCGCTGGCCGTCGAGATCGGCGGCCTGCTCGCCCGGGCCGGCTATGCGGTGATCACCGGTGGTGGCCCCGGCGCGATGGAGGGGGCGAACAAGGGCGCCTGCGAGGCGGGCGGGGTCTCCGTGGGACTGGGCATCGAACTGCCCCACGAACAGGGGATGAACGAGTGGGTCGACCTCGGCGTCCACTTCCGGTACTTCTTCGCCCGCAAGACCATGTTCCTCAAGTACGCCCAGGGTTTCGTGGTGCTGCCGGGCGGGTTCGGGACCCTCGACGAGCTCTTCGAGGCGCTCGTGCTGGTGCAGACCCAGAAGGTGACGGCCTTCCCGGTCGTCCTCATCGGCCGCGGGTTCTGGGGAGGGTTGATCGACTGGCTGCGTGCCCGGCTGGTCGCCGATGGCATGATCTCGACCGCCGACATCGACCTGATCACCCTGACCGACGATCCGAACGAGGCCGTCGAGTTCATCAAGGCGTGGGCGGACGGCGTGCACGGCTGAGCGCCACCACCCGGCCGGGCGCCGTCGGGGCCCACCGAACGCCTGACCCGGCGGCGAGCCCTCCCGATCGCTCTTGGCAGGACCTGGGCGCGCGGTCATCATGAGGGGGTGTTCGTCACCCCGGTCCCGCGGCTCGGCGACGTGGTCGTCGGGCGCGACGCGGTGGGCCGGGTGCTGCGGGTGAGCGGGCACCCGAGCAGCGACCGGGTGGTCCTGAGCATCTGGCAGGACGGCGCCTGCGTCGGCACGGTACGGCTGGCGGGGGCCGACGTCCGGCAGTTGGTCGACGTCCTCGGCAGGCTCGGGGTGGCGCTCGACGAGGCGTTCCCGCAGGCCGGGTGACCCTGGGCGAGCCGGCCGGGTGACCCCCGGCGGACCGGACCGTGGCGGCTGCGGTCGGCCGGTCACGCTCGTCGTTACGCTGACCAGGTGTCCGGCATCTGCGTGTTCTGCGCCTCCTCGGAGCGGATCCACCCGACACACCTCGACCTGGCGCGTCGGGTGGGCGCCGAGATCGCACGGCGCGGTCACGACCTGGTGTCCGGCGGCGGGCGGGTCTCGACGACGGGGGCGGTGGCGGGAGACATGCGCCGGCGCAAGGGGCTGATGGACGACGCCGCTGACGCGTTCCTCGCCCTGCCCGGTGGGTTGGGCACGCTGGAGGAGCTCCTGCAGGTGTGGGTGGCGGCGTCCCTCGGTCTGCACGCCAAGCCGGTGGTCGTCCTGGACCCCGCCGGGGTGCTGGCCGGGCTGGCCGCCCTGGTCGACGAACGGGTCGCCCAGGGGTTCGTACGCCCGGCCGCCGCAGCCTCGGCGGTCTGGGTCACCACGGCCACCGAGGCGCTGGACGCCGTGGAGCCGGGGATGCTGGGCGGCCGACCCACCCTGCGCGCCCGCGACGTCACCGAGGAACTGCTCGAGGGCGAGGGTTGAGGGATGCCGGATCGCGCGGGGGACGAGCACGAGGAGCGCTACCTCGAACTGCGCCGGCGGGTGCTCGAGGTGCACGGCGAGGCGGTCCGGCTGGGGGCGTTCGCGGCGGCCGACGGCGAGCCCGCGCCCGCTGCCGAGGCCGCCGGCACGCCTGCCGGTGACACCACCTCGGTGGTGGACGACGGCCTGCCGGCGGACGTCGAGGGGCTCGACGAGCGGCTGCTGGGCGCGGTCGACGAGCTGATCGAGGCGACCGACGCGTTCCTGGCCTTCGAGGACCGCCTGCCGGTCCTGCGGGACGTGGCGGCCCGGGCCTGGAGCGTGCAGATCGTCCGGGCGTCCGCGTTCGCGATGCTGCTGGGCGCCGTCCTGCTCGGACTGGGGATGTGGCGGGCGATCCTGGCCGTGTTCTGGTTCCCCGTACTCCTGGTGATGCTTCCGGCCGCCGCCCGGATGGCGTTCATGCCGGTGGCCCCGGCAGCCGGCCGACATCGTCGACAGCGCTGGTCCGCCCTGGTGGGTGGCGCCGCGGCGCTGTTCCTGGCGCCACTGGCCGCGGTCTTCGGCTGGCTGCCGGGGGTGGCGTGCGTCGCCGTCCTGGGCGTGGCGCTGACGGTGCTGTTCGAGCTGCGCGGGGTGGCCCGTTGAGCGGGTCGTCGCGGTCGGGGAGGCTGAGGTGAGCGACTGGCAGCAGATGGGGTTCGCCAACATGGCGTCCCGGATGCGGGACCTCGAGTCGGGCGTGCTCTCGATGGCCGAGGACGTACCGATGCTCATCGAGGCGGTGACCCGCCTGGACGCCGACATCGAGCGACTCATCGCCAGCCGGCGCGACACGCTGGCGACGCTGTCGCAGCACGACGAGACGCTGCGCGAGCTGTCGGCGTCGGTGAAGCGCCTCACCGTGCAGGTCGCCTGGATCGAACAGCACCTGCGCAGCAGCGGCAGCGCGTGGACCGTCGACCTGGACCACGCCGACCCGGACCTGATCGGGCTCGCAGCCACCGCCGAGGCGGGCCGGGCGGCTGCCGCCGTCCTGCTGGGCCCGCCGGACCGCGCGACGCTCGTCAGCGACGTCAGCCGGCACGCGGATGCGGTCACCAGGCACCGTGCGGCGATCGGCGCGCTGCTGGCTGCGTGCGAGCGCCTGGCGTCCGGTGACCGGGAGGGAGCCGCGCGGCGCCAGACGCGCAGCGAGTACCAGGTGGCCAGGACGGCGGTCACCGAGCGTGCCGCCTTGGTGGCCGCCTGCGTGGAGCCGGCTGAGCAGGCACGGGCCCGGCTCGCCGCGGACGACGCCGAGCGGGAGCGGGTGGCAGGCACGGTTGCGGAGGGTGAGCGGGCGGAGCGGGAGCTGCTCACCCGGCTGCGGACGCGGATCGCCTCCGCGGTGAGTGACGGCGCGATGCTTCCCGCCTGGCTGACCGGTCCGTTGGGCCCGATGCCGGCCGCGGGTGCCGCCCAGCGCTGGACGGACCTCGCGGCCGGCCTGCTGGCCTACCGGATCACCTACGGCGTCACGGACCCGGCCGACGCGGTGGGCGAGCTGCCGGCGTCCGCGGGGGAACGTCGCCGTCGCGGGCACGCCGACCTCGGTCGGGGGGTCCGGGAGCTTCGCCGCTGAGCGGCGGGTGGGCTACTCCACCGAGGGGTCGGTCGACGTCGTGCCGGACGTCGTGCTCGAGGTCGAGGTCGACGTCGACGTCGTCTCGGTGGGCGTGCTGGTCGGGCTGCTCGTCGATGTGCTCGGGGCCGGCGCGTTGCT